>JBCCZC010000070.1:0-17186 GCA_039188505.1 Pseudomonadota bacterium
CTGCCGGAAGGTTACGAGCCACTTCTCGTGGACGAGGAGCCGATCCGGTTGACGGACCTCGTGGAAGACGAGCTGATCCTCGCGCTGCCGCTGGTGCCGCGCAGCGGTGAGGCACCGGCCGACCACGTCGAATTCGAGCGGGAGCCCGAGGAAGCGGAGCCAAGCGGTCCCTTCGCCGGGCTAGCCGCGCTGAAGAAGAACGAACCGTCCTGACGAGGGCGGACTGATTTTGCTAGCAGGAGATTCAAGCCATGGCTGTTCAACAGAATCGCAAGACGCCGTCCAAGCGCGGCATGCGTCGTGCGCACGACGCGCTCAAGAAGCCGACCCTGTCGATCGATCCGACCACCGGTGAGACGCATCGTCGACACCACGTCACCGCCGAGGGCTACTACCGTGGCCGCAAGGTGATCGACACCGTGGTCGAGTTTGACGACGAGGAAGAGTAAGTTCGCTCCGGCCCGGCTCGACCGGGCCGGCACGATCTGCCTGTCATACGAAACCGGACATCCTCCGGCGGTCGCTATAGGAAAGAGGGGAGCGTCCATGGCCTTGTACTCGCGCATTGCCGGCACGGGTAGCCACCTGCCCGAACAGGTGCTGACGAATGCCGACCTCGAAGAACGGGTCGAGACCTCCGACGAGTGGATTCGCTCTCGCACGGGAATCGCCGAACGGCGTATCGCGGCCGATGGCGAAACCACCTGCGACCTCTCCGAACAGGCTGCGCGAAACGCGATGGAGGCGGCAGGCGTCACCGCTGCCGACATCGACTTCCTGATTGTCGGCACCACGACCCCGGATCTCGTCTTCCCGTCCACGGCCTGCCTGCTGCAGCATCGCCTCGGCTGCAACGGGACGCCCGCCATGGACGTCAATGCGGCCTGTTCGGGCTTCATCTACGCGCTCAGCGTGGCCGACAAGTTCATTCGCACGGGCGCGTCGAAGCGGGCGCTCGTGGTGGGCGCAGAGACCCTGACCCGCCTGCTCGATTGGTCTGATCGGACCACCTGCGTGCTGTTCGGCGACGGCGCCGGCGCCGTGGTGCTCGAAGCCAGCGACGAGCCGGGCATCTACTCCACCCACCTCCATGCAGACGGCAAGCACGCGGATCTGCTGAACACCGAGGTGGGCGTTTCCCGGGGCTTCGAGGCCGAGGACGGCGGCGGCGTCAAGGTCAAGATGCGCGGTAACGAGGTGTTCAAAGTCGCCGTGCGCACCCTGGGGCAGATCGCCGACGAGACGCTGACGGCGAACGGCATGGACAAAGCCGATCTCGATTGGCTCGTGCCCCATCAGGCCAACATGCGCATCATCACCGCCACGGCGAAGAAGCTTGCCATGCCGATGGAACGCGTCATCGTGACCGTGGATCGCCACGGCAATACCTCCGCCGGCTCCGTGCCGCTCGCCCTCGATCACGCCGTTCGTAGCGGCAAGATCAAGCGTGGCGAAACGGTCCTGATGGAAGCCTTCGGTGGGGGTTTCACCTGGGGCTCGGCACTCCTCAAGTACTGACGGACGCAGGGGCGTCCCCACGTCGGAACTCAAGCCATGATTGCACTCGTATTTCCCGGACAGGGCTCCCAGTCGGTCGGCATGCTGGCCGACCTCGCAGCCCGGTTTCCCGTGGTTGAAGCAACGTTCGCCACCGTCTCCGAGGCCTGCGGTCGCGACCTCTGGCGCATGGCGCAGGACGGTCCGGCCGAGGTGCTCGGTCAGACGGCCAATACGCAGCCTGCGCTCCTCGCGGCCGGCGTCGCGACCTGGCGCGCCTGGCAGGCCAGCGGCGGCGCCGCACCCGTAGCGGTGGCCGGCCACTCGCTCGGGGAGTACTGCGCGCTCGTCGCAGCCGGTGTGCTCTCTCTCGAAGATGCCGCCCGTATCGTGGCCGTTCGCGGTCAGGCGATGCAGGAGGCCGTGCCGGCGGGCGAGGGCGCCATGGCAGCCATCCTGAAGCTCGAGGATGACGTCGTCGCCCAGGTCTGCGCGGATGCAGCCGAGGGTGAGGTCGTCGAACCGGTGAATTTCAACGCCCCCGGGCAAGTGGTGGTCGCCGGCGCTGCGGGAGCCGTCGCCCGCGCCGTCGAAGGAGCGAAGGCGGCCCGCGGGCGGGCGATTCCGCTCGACGTCAGCGTGCCGTCGCACAGCGCCCTCATGCGGCCGGCAGCAGAGCCGCTCGCGGAGGCCCTGGCCGGAGCGACCTTCAGCGCACCGGGGATCCCCGTGCTGCACGGCGCCGACGCGGCGCAGCATGTCGCTGCGGACGAGATTCGATCCGTCCTTGCCGAGCAGATCTACCGCCCCGTGCAGTGGGTTCGAACGGTAACCGGCCTGCAGGGGTTGGGTGCCACGGCGATCGGTGAATGTGGGCCGGGTAAGGTCCTGACGGGACTGATCAAGCGAATCGATCGCAGCATCGATGGCCGTGCCATCGCCGAGCCCGGCGCGATGGCCGATGCGGTCGAAGCCTGGGGAGAAACGGCATGAGTGAACAACGCATCGCGCTCGTCACGGGCGCCAGCCGCGGCATCGGTGCCGCGATTCTGACCGCCCTTGGAGAGCAGGGCCACACGGTCATCGGAACGGCGACCAGCGAAGCCGGCGCAGAGAGCATCAGCGCTTCCCTTTCCGAGCGTGGCTTCACGGGAACCGGTGTGGCCATGAACGTGACGGACGCCGATACCGTGACCGCCGCCCTCAAGGCCATCGGGGAACGCTTCGGCGCGCCCGTGATCCTCGTCAACAACGCGGGCATCACTCGCGACCAGCTGCTGATGCGGATGTCCGACGACGACTGGGACGCCGTTATAGAGACCAATCTGAAAGGTGTTTTCCGGCTGACCAAGGCCTGTCTCCGGCCCATGATGAAGGCCCGCTTCGGTCGCATCATCAGCATCACGTCGGTCATTGGCCAGATGGGAAACGCCGGTCAGGCGAACTATGCTGCGGCGAAGGCGGGCATCATCGGCTTCACCCGGAGCATCGCGCGCGAGGTCGGCTCGCGCGGAATCACCGTCAATGCCGTTGCGCCGGGCTTCATCGACACGGACATGACCCGTGCGCTCGACGAGTCGGCGCGCGACGCGCTGCTGGGGCAGGTCGCGCTGGGGCGCCTCGGTGCGCCCAAGGACATCGCCGCCGCCGTGGCCTACCTCGCATCGGAGGGCGCGGGCTACGTGACGGGTGAGACCCTGAGCGTCAACGGCGGGTTGTACATGTCCTGAATTCATCCGCGAGATCGACGGCGAGGGGCGTCGTACCTCTTTGATCCATTGAGAGAAACGTTCGTTTCAATTTTGCGGCATGGCTGGAACGCCCAGATGCGTTCCCCTACAATGCAGGCCGCTTTGACCTAGGAGGTTCAGCAAGCAATGAGCAGCGTAGAAGAACGAGTCAAGAAGATCGTCGTCGAGCAGTTGGGCGTGAAGGATGACGAAGTCACCGCGACCGCGTCGTTCGTCGACGACCTCGGTGCAGACTCGTTGGACACGGTCGAGCTGGTGATGGCGCTCGAGGAAGAGTTCGAGTGCGAGATCCCGGACGAAGAAGCCGAGAAGATCACCACGGTCCAGCAGGCCGTGGACTACATCAAGCAGAACGTCAGCTGACCGATGGGGTTCCCGGTAATGAGCCGCGCTCCCAGCGGGGCTCTTCTCATCTGGATCGACGGACATTCCGTCAGACCGTTCGGGCGCCGAGGCGGCGTCCCGCGGCACGCAAGGTGCCGTGAACCAGCAGCAAGTCATTACGAGAGGGGATCATCGTGGCGGCTCGTCGAACAGTCATTACCGGCATGGGCATCAAGTCTCCCGTGGGCAACAACATTGCCACGGCGTGGGGCAACATCGTCGAGGGCGTGAGCGGCATCGGCCCGATCACTCACTTCGACTGCGAAGGCTGGAATACCCGTATCGCCGGGGAGGTCCGGGACTTCGACGTCTCGGAGTACATGTCCCCGAAAGATGCCCGGAAGATGGATGCGTTCATCCACTACGGCCTGGCGGCGGGCATCGACGCCATCCGTGACGCGGGGCTCGACTTCGAGAAGGTCGACCCCACGCGCGTCGGCGTCTCCATCGGCGCCGGCATCGGCGGCATCGCAACGATCGAGAAGACCCACGAAACCTTCATGAAGTCGGGACCCCGGCGAATTTCGCCGTTCTTCGTCCCGAGCACCATCATCAACATGATCTCGGGTCACCTGTCCATCATGTACGGACTCAAGGGTCCGAACCTGGCCACGGTCACCGCCTGCACGACCGCGACGCACAACATCGGCCTCGCGCAGCGCCTGATCGCGTACGGCGACGCCGACGTCATCATCGCCGGTGGCGCCGAGTACGCCACGAGCCCGGTCGCCATGGGCGGTTTCGTCTCGGCGCGTGCGCTGTCGAGCCGCAACGACGACCCCGCCGCCGCGAGCCGGCCGTGGGATCGCGATCGCGACGGCTTCGTGCTGTCCGATGGCGCGGGCGTGGTGGTCGTCGAGGAATACGAGCACGCGAAGGCCCGCGGCGCGAACATCGTTGCGGAGGTTGTCGGCTTCGGCATGAGCGGCGATGCCTTCCACATGACGGCCCCGCCGGATGGCGGCGCCGGTGCGGCCCAGTGCATGGTGACTGCGCTGGCGGACGCCGGTGTCGATGCGTCCGACGTCGACTACGTCAACGCGCATGGCACGTCGACCCAGGTCGGCGACGTCGCGGAAACGACGGCGATCCGGACGACCCTCGGCAACGCCGCGGACTCGGTCGCGGTCAGCTCCACCAAGTCGATGACCGGTCACCTGTTGGGTGCAGCGGGCGGCGTCGAGGCGATCTTCACCGCGCTGGCGCTCCGTGACGGCATCATTCCGCCGACGATCAACCTCGACAATCCGGACGAAGGGTGCGACCTGGACTACACGCCGCACACGGCGCGCGAGACCCAGCTCGACGTTGCCATGTCGAACTCGTTCGGCTTCGGTGGCACGAACGGCACGCTGGTACTCCGGCGCGTTTGACCGCCCCAGGCCTTTCCGGATGACGCCGGCTTGAGCGTGCGGCTCCATCGCGTCGCGCGGCGACGCGATCTCGCAGCGCTCCATGCGGCCCGATCCGACCGATACCCCTGCCTGCTGGAAAGCGCCGTCCAGGGCACGCCCCGGGCGCGCTACGACATCCTGTTCGCCAGCGCCGGCGAGCATCTCGCACTCGAGGCTGACGGTACGCTGACCGGCCGCCGCTGCCGGCGCCCCGGTTTCCTCGCGAATCTCGATGAATGGTGGTCGGATCTGGCGACCCGCGAGGACGGGCCGGCGCCCTTCTTCGGCGGGTGGTTCCTGTTCCTCGGCTATGAGCTGGTCGGTGAGATCGAGCCGACCCTCGAGCTACCGCCGGCCGACAGGAACCTGCCGATCGCGCTGGCGATCCGCTGTCCGGTTGCTGTGGTGTGGGATCACGAGGCGGACGAGGGCTGGGTCGTCGCCGAGGCCGGCGCGGAAGCGCTTGCCCGGACGGTTCACGCCGACGTGACGGACCTCGGCCTCGAACGCGGCGACGGGTCGCCTGTCGCGGCGCCGACGCCAGTGGTCGACGCCCCGGAGCGGTATGCGGCTGCACTCGAGCAGATCCACGAGTACATCCTGGCCGGCGACGTCTTCCAGGTGAACCTGTCGCGAGCCTGGCACGTGCCCGGCAGCTTCGATCCCGCGGCCGTGTACCGCGCGCTTCGCACGGCCAACCCCGCGCCCTTCGGCGGCAGCGTGCGCTGGGGCGACAGCGCGGTGGTCAGCTCCTCACCGGAGCGCCTCGTGGCCGTGCGCGATCACTGGGCCGAGACGCGACCCATCGCGGGGACCCGCCCCCGGGGCGATGGCGAAACCCAGGATCGCGCGCTCCGCGACGAGCTGATCGAGAACGTCAAGGAGCGGGCGGAGCACATCATGCTCATCGACCTCGAGCGCAACGACCTCGGACGCGTCTGCGAGCCCGGCACCGTCGAGGTCGACGAACTCATGGTCGTCGAGTCCTACGCCCACGTGCATCACATCGTGTCGAACGTGCGGGGGCGCCTACGCCCCGGCATGCGCCCGGGCCAGGTCATTCGGGCGACGTTTCCCGGCGGTACCATCACCGGATGCCCCAAGGTACGCTGCATGGAGATCGTCGCCGAGCTGGAGAAGACCGCCCGTGGCGCCTACACAGGTTCCTTCGGCTACCTGAATCGCGATGGAAGCATGGACCTGAACATCCTCATCCGCACCCTGACCGTGACGCCCGAGGGGATCGGCTTCCGGGCCGGCGCCGGCATCGTCGCCGACTCCCGCTTCGACCGCGAGCTGCCGGAGACCGAGGCTAAGGCACGGGGGCTACTGGCGGCCCTGGGGGCGCTGTGATCCTCGTCGACGGGGCGCCGCTGGACGTGGTCCCGGCCGACGACCGCGGGCTGCTCTACGGGGATGGCCTGTTCGAGACCATCCGCTTCGACCGCGGCTTGGCAGCGCTCTGGCCGCGCCACATGGGGCGCCTGGCACGGGATGCCGACCGTCTCGGCCTGGCGATGCCCGATCCGACGCTCCTGGTCGAGGAGGCGCGCCGCGTGCTCCCCGGCGAAGCGGGAGTCGTTCGCATCACAGTCACGCGCGGCAGCGGTGCGCGAGGCTACGCCGCGCCTGACGGCATGGCTGGGCGTCGCATCGTTGCCGGCCACCCGCTGCCGAAGGTGCACGGCGGGCCGTTGCGAGTCATCCTGTGCGAGAGCCGCCTTGCGGCGGGTGGTTCCCTGGCCGGCATGAAGCATCTCGGCCGCCTCGAGCAGGTGCTCGGGGCCCGGGAGGTCCTGGAGGCGGGCGCGGAAGAGGGCATCATGCTCGACCCGGCCGGTCGGCCCGTGTGCGCAACGAGCGCCAACCTCCTGATCCGGCTTCACGGTCGCTGGGTCACGCCGGCCGTCGAGGGCGCCGGTGTGGCCGGCGTGTTCCGGGACTGGTTGCTGGAGCACGCGACGGTCGCCGTCGAGGACGTTACCCGTGAGCAGCTCGATGCCGCCAGCGCGGCAGTGCTGATCAACGCCGTGCGGGGCCCGCGGAGCGTGGCCTCCATGGATGGCCGCGCCCTGGACGTGGCGGCGGCGGATGCGTTCGCCGCCGAGGCGGGAGTGCCATGGTCCGCCGGCTGATCACCGCGGCTATCGGCCTCGGGATCCTTGCGCTCGGGACGGCGTTCTGGGCCTATCGCTCCTACCAGGGGTTCCTCGTTGCGGGCTTCGACCTGCCCGAGGACGGTGTGGTCTGGACGCTGGAGGCCGGGACGAGCTATCGCGGCATGGTCCGGGAGCTCGCGGGTCGCGATTGGACGGAGGACGGCTGGCGCTGGCGGGTGCTGGGCATGCTGGACGATCGTCCGTCGCGGCTCCAGGCCGGTGAGTACCGGTTGCCGGTCGGCACATCGCCGCTCGAGCTGCTCGATCGGCTCGCGGCTGGTGACGTCGTCCTCTACGACTTCACGATCGTCGAGGGCTGGACGGTACGCCAGCTCCGCGAAGCCCTCGTCGAAGCCCCGGGCATCGGGCGCACACTCGAAGCCGGTGCCGAGGCCGACTTCGCGACGCGCTTCGAGCTCGAAAGCGACAGCGCAGAAGGCTGGTTCCTGCCCGAAACGTATCGCTACCCGCGCGGCACGACGGACGTCGAGGTGCTGAAACGGGCCCACGTGTCGATGGTTGATGTTCTGGCCACGGTGTGGGAGGAACGCGACCCTTCGCTTCCCTACGCGTCGCCGTATGATGTGTTGATCATGGGTTCCATCATCGAGCGGGAAACCGCGGTGGCTGAAGAACGCGCACTGATTGCGGGCGTGTTCGTGCGACGCCTGCAGCGCGGCATGCGACTGCAGACCGACCCGACGGTGATCTACGGCATGGGCGAGGCGTTTGATGGCAACCTCCGCCGCCGCGACCTGCGGACCGATACGCCCTGGAACACCTATACGCGACACGGTCTGCCGGTCACGCCGATCGCGCTGCCCGGGGAGGCTGCCCTGCGAGCTGCGGTCGCGCCGGCGGACGGGAACGCGCTGTACTTCGTTTCGCGCAACGATGGCACCCACGTCTTCTCGGCGACGCTCGAGGAGCACGAGGCCGCCGTCGATGAATTCCAGCGGAAGCGACGATGACGGGCCGCTTTATCACCGTCGAGGGCGGCGAGGGCGCCGGCAAGACCAGCGGCATGCAGGCTCTCGCCTCGATCCTAGACCAGCGCGGCATTCCTCATCTGATCACTCGAGAACCCGGCGGCACCGCGATCGGGGAGCGTGTCCGTTCGATCCTGCTGGATCCCAAGGTGTCCGATCTCGCCGTCGACGCTGAGCTGCTGCTCGTGTTCGCCGCGCGGGCGCAGCACCTTGCCACGGTGATCGAGCCGGCGCTTGCCGACGGCACCTGGGTCCTCTGCGACCGGTTCACCGATGCGAGCTACGCGTATCAGGGTGGCGGCCGCGGCATGCCCTTCGAGCGGATCGAGGTGCTCGAGGCCTGGGTGCAGGGCGAACGGCGCCCGGACCTGACGCTGCTGCTCGACCTGGAACCCGAGCAGGGCCTTGCTCGCGCACTCCGGGATCGCCCCGCAGATCGTTTCGAACGCGAGCGCACCAACTTCTACCGCCGCGTCCGAAGGGCTTATCTCGAGCGAGCAAAGCGCGAACCCGAACGCATTGCCGTGATCGACGCGAGTCGCACCCGCCGCGCGGTCCTGACGGAGATCCGCCGCACGCTCACCACCTTTTTGGAGGGCATCGATGATTGAATCGTGGCAGCAGCCTGCCTGGGGCCTCCTGGTCCGCCGTCATGCCGAGGGCCGGCTGCCACACGGCCTCCTGCTCCACGGACCGGCGGGCGTCGGCAAGCGATCGGTCGCAAGCCAGTTCACGGCCCTCGTGCTGTGCGCGTCTCCCCGGGACGGGCGGGCGTGCGCCGTCTGCCGCGGCTGCACGCTGCTGGCGGCCGGAACCCACCCTGATCATCACCGGATCGGGCTCGAGGAGGACAGTCGACAGATCCGCGTCGATGCGGTCCGCGAGGTCTCCCGCAAGGCTGCCCTGACCAGCTCCGAGGGGGGGTACCAGGTATTCGTCGTGGATCCGGCCGATCGGATGAACGTCAATGCCGCCAACGCGTTCCTGAAAACGCTCGAGGAGCCGCGTCCCGGAACCCTTCTGCTCCTCGTGGCCGAGGCGCCCACCCAGCTTCCGATCACCGTGCTCAGCCGCTGCCAGCAGGTAGCGATCGCGCTGCCATCGACCGCGGACGCAACGGCATGGCTGGAGCGGGCCACCCCGGCAGCGACGACGGACGAGCGCCAGCTCGCGCTCGAGGCCGCCGGCGGATCACCGGGCGTCGCGGCCCGGCTGCTCGAGGACGGCCACGCTGACGCCTATCCGGAAACGCTCCGCGATCTCGACGCCTTGGCCAGCGGCGACACCGACCCGATTTCCGTTGCCCAGCGCTGGGCGGAGTCGCTGCCCGCCCTGCGCCTGGCGTGGATGTCCCGGGCCCTGCGCGAGGCCGGCTGGCGCCAGGTCGGCGTGGCTTCGAAGCGGCGCACCGGCTTGACAGCCGTACGTGATTTGGCGAGCCTAAGTTCGCTCGAGGGGGCAACGAACCGCGCTCGTCGACTGCTCGAGTCGAATCTCAGACCCGAGCTGTTGATCGAGTCCTTGCTGCTCGACTGGATGCGGGGGAAGGCGAGCGCACGAGGAGGACGTTCGTGGTAGGTGGCATGCCAAGACAGGGGATTCTTTCCCTGTCGATCAAGGACAAGACCGCACTGTACCAGGCGTACATGCCGTTCCTGCAGAACGGCGGCCTGTTCGTGCCGACGAACAAATCCTACGGGTTGGGCGACGAGGTGTTCATCCTTCTGACGCTCATGGAGGACAACGAGCGCATTCCCATCGCCGGCAAGGTCTCGTGGATTACGCCGCCGGGATCCCAGGGCAACCGGCAGGCTGGCATCGGCGTCCAGTTCGGTGACGGTGCGGACGGCGAGTCCGCGAAGACCAAGATCGAGACCTACCTCGCGGGCATGAGCACTTCCGACCGCCCGACCCACACGATGTAACCGGGCACTCCGGAGGTCATCCCCGGCGCACCTCGCATGACCGTGACCGGCGAGTGGCCGGGCCCGCCGCTACGGACCCGACAAACGGGCTTCAGGCCGCCTGCTTCGAGCTGGCCCCGAGCTTCTTCCAGCCCGCAGCCGGCTCGAACCGTTCGCCATGCCGCGCAGTCAGATCCTCGAGGCGCTGCCGGAGGACGTCCGCGCCCTCATCGGCGATGTACTGCCACGGCCCGCCCCGGAAGGGCGCGAAACCGGTGCCGAAGATCATGCCGGCATCCAGCATGTCGGCATCGTCGACAACGCCTTCGTCGAGGCACTTCATGGCCTCGTTGACGTAGGCAAGAACCATGCGGTCGGTCAGGTCGGCCGGCGGCACATAGTCGTCATCGACAGCGGGCTTCTGCGGCTTGCCGTCCTCGTACTTATAGAAGCCTTCACCGTCCTTCTTGCCCCGCTTGCCGCCCTCGACCATGCCATCGATGTCGTCGGGTATATCGAAGCCGAATGCCTCGGCGAGCACCTTGGCGACCGAGGCGGCGACGTCGAGGCCCACCTGGTCGGCCAGTTCGATCGGCCCCATGGGCATGCCGAACTTCTTTGCTGCCTTGTCGATGACCGGTGCCGGTACCCCTTCCTGGTGGAGCTTGAAGGCCTCCAGCAGATACGGCATGAGAATGCGGTTCACCAGGAATCCCGGGGTCGACGCCACCGGGACGGGCAGACGCTCGATCATCTTGGCGAAACCGCCGGCCCGCTCCTCGATGGCAGGATCCAGCTGGTCGTGTCGAACGATCTCCAGCAGCAGCATCTTCGCCACCGGGTTGAAGAAGTGCAGGCCGATCAGGCGCTCGGGCCGTTCGAGGACACTGCGCAGGTCCTGCAGCGGAATGCTCGACGTATTCGTCGCGAGGATCGCTGATTCCTTCATGCGCGGCTCGCAGTCCTGGAACAGCGCCTGCTTGGCCTCGAGGTTCTCGAAGATCGCTTCGAGGACGAGATCGGCTTCGGCAACGCCGTCGCCGGCCACGTCCATGGTCAGGCGCGCCCGGGCTTCGGCCACGTCCGCGGGCTTCTTCAGCTTCTTCTCGAAGAGCGCCTTGGCCCGCTCGAGGGCCGGCTTGACGTATTTCTCCTCGCGGTCCTGCAGGGTGACCTTCAGGCCGCGCAGGGCGCACCAGGCGGCGATGTCGCCGCCCATGATTCCGGCGCCGATCACGTGCACGTGCTCGATGCCGGCCGTCTTCGGATCACCGAGCGAGCGCAGCCGCTCGCGGAGGAAGAAGACTCGAACGAGATTGCGCGCGGTATCGGACTTGGCGAGCTTCGCAACGGAGCGGGCCTCGGCGACCATCATGCGTGCCGGGTCGCCGCCGTGGCGGCGCCAGAGCTCGATCGCGGCGAAGGGCGCCGGATAGTGCTTCGGGCTGGCTTTGGCTGCGGTCTTGCCGCGCATCACCTTGGCGAGCACCTGGCGCGCCGGCCAGCTGTTGCTCAGCTTGGCCTTCCAGGAGGTTTCCGAGCGCTTGCCGCGGCGGGCGCGCTTCTCGGCCGTGGCAACGAGCGCATCGCGGCCGCAGACGTCGTCGACGAGGCCTTTGGCCCGGGCCACGCTCGCCCGCAGGCCGCGGCCGGTGAGGATGAGATCCATGGCGTCGACCGCGCCGATCAGCTGTGGCATGCGCACGGTGCCGCCCCAGCCCGGGTGGATACCCAGCATCACCTCGGGGAGGCCGATACGGGTGCTCGACGCATCCGTGGCAACGCGGTAATCGCAGGCCAGCGCCAGCTCGGTGCCGCCGCCCATGCAGAAGCCGTCGATCGCGGCCACCGTGGTGCAGGGCAGGGCCTCGATCTGATCGAAGACCTTCTGGCCTCGGCGCAGCGTGTCGTAGACGGCGTCCTGGGCGAATAGCGTCTGAAATTCGGAGATGTCAGCACCGGCAATGAAGCCGCTGTCCTTCCCGGACCGGAAGATGACGCCGCGGGGCGGTTCGATTCGTAGACGTTCGACCAGGCGGTCCAGTTCCGCCATGACGTCTCGCGAAAAGGTGTTGACCGGCGTATCCGCTTTGTCGAACACCAGATGAATCAGTCCATCAGCCGTTTTCTCGTAACGCCAGTGCCTTAGCTTCAGGCCCTCGAACATGGGTCAGGTCTCCGCATTGGGTGGGGCGCGGCTCCGGTTTGGAGCCCGCTCGTGCTGCTTCCGAGCTTACCGGTTCCCGGCGCCTTCCGCGAGAGAGCAGGGCCGGGCCTGGCGGGGGACGTGGGGGCGATGTTGCGGGGTTATCGGCGAAACGCTTACACTGCAAAACCGAGAGTTTTTCGGGCCTTAGCCTGGATACTGCACCGATACGTGACGGTACAGCCGGGAACGCAGGATCGGGAATGCCACGCGCCGGCGGGCTTCCTGGCGGTTGGGAACTGCTGAACGCCGGCGTGATGAGGCTGACCGCATGCAGTCATCGGCTGCCGCGACGCATGAATTCGAGGCCCTGCTCGAACGCCGTGAGCGCATCATCGCGCTGCATACGCCCGATCCCGACGGCGCCATCGTGGAGTTCCGCCTCATCTGTCGGCGATCCGGCCGTTCCATCTACTACTGGTCCGAATCCCAGGGCATGGTGAGCCTCAAGGCCTCCGATATCAGCGTCCCCGGCTGCCGGCGACTCGCCGAAGCGCTGCGCTACGTCGTCCAGAGCATGCACTACGGGGTCTATATCTTCACCGACTTCGAGCGGCAGATGACCACCGGAGCCATCGACACCCTGCGGGACATCGCGCAGGGCCCAGATCCCCGCACGATCATACTCATCGGGGAGCGTGTGGAGCTTGCGCCGCGGCTCGCGGAATTCGTCTACCATCGCGTCCGCTCGGAGGCCGAGGCCGGCGAGCTCCGGCCGCGCCTCCGGGACGGTCGCTGGGTCGTCTGATGACACGCGCCGCGGACCTGGAGAAGCTCAGCGTCCTCATCGTCTGTGAGGAACGCGACGACCGGAAGACGCTGTTCGACACGCTTGACGGGCTGGGGCCCGGGGCCATCTACACGGCCCGGGACATCGTCCAGGCCCGCGAATTCTTGTCGCAGATCCAGATTGGCTTGCTGGTGCTCGAGCTGGGCTTCGACAGTGCTTCCGTCGACGCCCTGCTCGAGGAGTACCTGAGCTCGCCCGATGGTCGGATCATGGCCGTCATGCCGGGTCCCGAGCGCGAGACCGGGTGGAGCTGGGAGTTCCTGCCCCCGCGGGTGCGCGAATGCGTCGCGAGCCCCGTTGATCCGGCCGAGGTCGCCTTCCGTCTGCGCCGCCTGCTCGCTGATCCGGGCATGGCGGTGGTGGAATCCGACGGCGAGGCGGATGAGCTGGAGCTGCTCCTCGATGGGACGGGCGATGACTTCGTCCTGTCGGACCCAAAGACCGGTCAGATTCTCGCCGTCAATCAGGGTTTTCTGGAACGCGCCGGCGGGGACGCGGCAGCCTGGATCGGCCAGGACCTCTCGATGATCGGTCTGCTCGAGGATGACGCTGCGCGCCAGCGACGCTGGCGCCGGCTGACGAGCAACGGAGAGGTGAGCTTTCGCTGCCAGCGCCGGGATGGGGATGGCGTCCGTCAACCCGTTCTCGTCCGCCGGACCCTGGGCATGTTCCGCGGCGAGCTGGCCTACCTGACCGTGCTCCGCGATATCGCGGGTGAGGTCGCCCTGTCCCAGGCCATACGACGAACGGGATCGCTGTTTGCCGCCGATGCGCCAGAGCAGGCCGCGGATCGGATCGTCGACCTCGTACTGGGCCTCTTCGACTTCGACTACATCATGGCCGGTGTCATCGACGACGACGACATCGTCGTGATCGCGGCCCATGCGCGCGGCGAGAGTGGCGCGCTACTCAGCGACCCCGAGCGCCATCTGCCGTACCGCGAGCTGCTGCGGGGCGAGCCGGTGCTCGCATTCTCCGAAGCGTCATCGGTCCTGGGCGGCGATCCATTCCTCGCCGCAGAGCGCATCTCCGGCTACATCGGCATGCCGATCATGGGCAGCGATGGCCACGTCACCGGCGTCGTCATCGGCGCGCGCCGGGGAGCGATCGCGGGTGGTCAGGAGGCCGCCGCTGTCTTCCAGACGATCGCCGGCCTCCTGGGCATGCAGCGGGAGATCCGTGAGCTTCGGCACGACCGCACGGCCCAGGGGCTACATGATGTGTTGACCGGGCTACCGAACCGGCTCCTGTTCAACGACCGTCTCGATTTCGCGCTCAGCGAGGCCCGCCGAGCGGGGGAGATGGTAGCGCTGATGTTCGTGGACCTTGATCGGTTCAAGAACATCAACGACAGCCTCGGGCACTCGGTCGGCGATCAGGTGCTGACCGGAGTCGCAAGCCGGCTGATCGAAAGCGTCCGCGCCAGTGACACCGTGGCCCGGTATGCGGGCGACGAGTTCACCATCGTGATGCGACACGTCGTGCAGAAGGACGACGTCATGCGTATCGCGCAGAAGGTCAACCGCGTGCTGGCCGAGCCCCTGCAGATCGAAGGCCAGAACGAACTGCAGATCACCGCCAGCATCGGCGTCAGCTTCTTCCCCGACGACGGCCAGAACGCCGAGCAGCTCCTGCGGCATGCGGATCTCGCCATGTACGGTGCGAAGGGGATGGGACGGAACACGTTCCAGCATTTCGTCGAGCAGCCGAACGAGTCGGACCAGCAGAAGCTGCAGCTCGAGGCGAGTCTGCGACGCGCGGAAGCGAACGGCGAGCTACGGATCTTCTACCAGCCCCAGGTCGCGACCGACTCGGAAGACATCGTCGGCATGGAAGCGCTCATCCGCTGGGAACATCCGGAGCTGGGACTGATCAGTCCGGGTTTCTTCATCCCGCTGGCCGAGGAAACGGGTCTCATCGTGCCCATGGGGGAGTGGCTGCTGCGCCGAGCGGTCGCGGAGACCCGTGCCTGGCATGATCGCTTCGGCCTTCCGCTGGTGCTGGGCGTCAACCTCTCGCCGCTGCAGCTCAAGCAACCGAATCTCGTGGCGATGGTGCAGGAAGCCCTCGAGGCCGCCGAACTCGAGCCCCGGTTTCTTGACCTGGAGGTCACGGAGAGCATCAGCATCAAGTCGATCTCCGGACTGCGTGAACGGTTGGAGGATCTCCGCAATGTCGGCTGCTCGATCTCGATCGACGATTTCGGGACCGGTCAGTCCTCGCTGGACTATCTGAAGCGGTTTCCCGCCGATCGGATCAAGATCGACCAGTCCTTCGTGCGCAATATCGGCGTCGATCCGGACGACGAGGCGATCGTGCGGGCGACGATCTCCATGGCCCACAGTCTGAAGCTGGGCGTGATCGCGGAGGGCGTCGAGGGGGAAGATCACCTCGATTTCCTGCGGCGCAACGATTGCGACGAATGTCAGGGGTTCCTTTTCTGCCGCCCGCTGCCCGCCGATTCGTTCACCCGGCTGCTCCTTGAACGGGAAGCGCTGACGGCGGGCGAGGACGCCTTCCAGGACGTCGACGCGGAGGCGAGCTGAAGGTTGCGGCTCGGGGCCGGAACGTAGGCGCGGGAAGGGGCAGGAAAGTGCCGGCACGCCGGAGTCGACGTGCCGATTGCCGCCTGCCGGAGCGGATCCGGCAGGTTGGCGGGTTCAGTCGATCTCGAGGTCGGTCAGGCCGGTCTTCGATCCGTAGTAGGCAGCCAGTGCCTCCATGTCCTTTTCGGTCAGCGCCGTGACGATGCCCGCCATGATGGCGTTCTGGCGCTCGCCTGCCTTGTAGGCCTTCAGCGCGTGCAGCATGTAGTCAACGTACTGTCCGGCGAGGCGCGGGTAGGTCGTGATCACGCCGTTGCCGTCTTCACCGTGGCAGCCGATGCACGTGGCCAGCTTTTCCTGGGCCACAGCGCCCGCCCTGGGTGGCCGTCCACCGGGCTCGGGTTCGCCGCCGTGCACATCGGCGACGCTGACGAAATACGCCGCGACATCGGCGATGTCCTCGTCGCTCATGCTGCCCGCTTGAGCCTGCATCGTTGCATGATTCCTGGAACCGTCTCGATAGGCCTTCAGCGCCGCCACGAGGTAGTCGTAGTTCTGACCGCCCAATTTGGGTACGTGGTAGGTCGGGTAGACGTTGTTGTAGCCGGGAATGCCGTGGCATCCGGTGCAGGTGTAGGCCTTGATCTGGCCTGCTTCCACGTCGCCGTCCTGGGCCTGGGCGGGGGCCAGGGCAAGAAGCAGCGTCAAACACGCCGCGGAGCGTTTGATGAAACTCGTCATTGATTGTCGTCGTCAGGGCAGCAGATTCAGCCGTTCATTATACCTTCACGGCCATCGCTGAGAAAGAAATTCGGCACCGCGGCTGCGAGAACCGCGGTGCCCCAGGGTTCAGAGGCGCTCGAAGATCCCGGCGGCGCCCATGCCGGTGCCGATGCACATCGTGACCATGCCGTAGCGCCCCCCGGTTCGCTTCAGGCCGTGCATCAGCGTCGCCGCCCGGATGGCGCCGGTCGCGCCGAGCGGATGGCCCAGCGCGATGGCGCCGCCCTGCGGGTTGACCTTGTCGCGGTCGAGGCCGAGCTCGTTGATCACCGCGAGCGACTGGGCGGCGAAGGCTTCGTTGAGCTCGATCCAATCCAGATCCGCGAGGGTCAGACCAGCCTGGCGCAGCGCTCGGGGAATGGCCTCGATCGGGCCGATGCCCATGACCTCGGGCGCGACGCCGGCGACGGCAAAGCCCACAAATCGGCCAACGGGCTCGAGGTCGTGGTCCTTCACCGCCTTCTCCGAGGCGAGGAGCAGGGCCCCGGCGCCGTCACTCATCTGCGAGCTGTTGCCTGCGGTGACCGAGCCGCCGGCCCGGAATACGGGTCGCAGCTTCGCGAGGCGTTCGGCGCTGGTGTCGGCGCGCGGCCCCTCGTCGACGGTGACCTCGCGGGATTGCAGCGCCACCGCGCCACCGGCGAGGTCGGGTACGGCTGCGGTGACCGTGAAGGGCGCGATCTCGGCGTCGAAGTGTCCCGCTTCGATCGCTGCCAGCGCCCGACGATGGCTCTCGTAGGCGAAGGCGTCCTGATCCTCGCGGGACACCTGCCAGCGCTCCGC
>JBCCZC010000071.1:0-17112 GCA_039188505.1 Pseudomonadota bacterium
CCTCGACCAGCTGGTCGATGGTCACCTGGTCCATGGGGTTATCCGGATGCAGGAAGACCGCCAGCGCGTCGTAGCCGACGATGTGCTGCTGGGGATTCTGACCGCCGGACTGGGCCAGGTCGATTTCCTTCTGCTTCATCGCGCGGCTGGCGTTGGCGATATCGACCGTGCCGTTGATCAGAGCCGCGATCCCCGTTCCGGAGCCGCCGCCGGACACGGCAACGACGACGTTGGCGTTCACGGTCTGGTAGCCTTCGGCCCAGGCCTGGGCCACGTTGACCAGGGTATCCGAACCTTTGTTCTGGATGACCGTGCGTTGGTCGCCGCCGCCACAGGCAGCCGTCAGGGCACTGGCGATCGCCAGCACCGGAATCAGTGTCTTCGTCTTCATGGATCTCATCCCCGCTAGGAAAGTCTGCTCGAGTCCGGGCGCGATGCCCGGAGCGCATAACTCCCCAGATATAATCAGGGATTATTGCAGTTTTGTTACAGGACGGTCATGTTCTCTCGCGGGCGGCGTGCGTCCGCCTCGTCGATCCGGTCCACGATGACGCGCATGATCTGCTGGATTGTCACGCTTTTCTCGTCGTTCGAGATGATCGGGTCACCCCGTCGGTCGGCCTCTGACAGGAGAAACGACTGCAGCCCCCAGATCGCGTCGAAGTTGTCGAGATAGCGATCGGCACGGCGCCTCGGCGCGTCGCCGCTGCGCCCCTGGATCCGACGACGGAGCTGCTTGCGCTTCAGGGTCGCCAGCATGATCGGCACCACGATCACCTCATCGCCCAGTTCGATATCGTCGAGCATCCCCGGATAGACGTGGACCCCCTCGAGGATCAGCGGCACGTGCTCGCGGAGCGCCCGTCGGATGACCGCCTCGTTCGCCTGCTTGACCAGCTGAGCCTGTGCCAGGTAGCCCTCCTCGAGGAGCTGCTGGCTGTTGCCGTTACCGTTGCCATCCGGGCTGGACGGCAGCGTCTGCCACGCGACGAAGGACGACTTGAAGATGGACGGGACCAGGCGCTCGGGCAGGAGGAAGCGCATCACTTCCCGCAGCATGTCCGTCGAGACGGAGCGGACGATGTTCAGACGGGTGGCCAGTTCCGTTGCGATCGTGCTCTTGCCGCAGCCCGCCGTGCCGCCGATCAGGATCAGCAGCGGGCGGTCCGACATGCGAAAGCGGGCCCAGGTGTCGTAGCGTCGTGCGACCTCCGCACCTGCGGCAAGCCGGAGGTAGCGGCGGAGGAGTTCGTTGAGCCGCGCAGCCGAGATCGCCTGCGTGCGCTTCTTGGCGAAATGCGTGTTCACGCGCTGGGAGATGTTGGTCGCTTCCTCGAGTTCCAGGCCGACCGCCTGCAGCACATGCGTCAGCTGCGACCTCGAGAAGTACCGGGTCTGCCCGTCGATCCCCTCAACCACCGTGGCCTGCACGTCCGCCCCGGCCAGGCGGTAGCGCCGCGCCAGCTCAGGGGTGTAGTGCTCATCGAGGTGGTCCGCCACGCGCTCGCGCAGCGCGTCCGAGGTCAACTCGTCGACATCGGCGAGCTCGTCCCGAATGACCGATGCCACGTCATAGGCCGCGTCGAAGCCGAGCCCCAGTTCCTGCAGTGACCGCGTCAGGATCCCGCGGAGGAACGGAATACGCGTGCTCTCGGCGCTGGCGACGATGAGGGTCTTGGCCATGGGTGATTCCTGTCGCGTCCCTTCCGGACCATGGTAACGATTTGCGTCGGCCCGCGGCTGGCCCCGGCTCGAGCCCGAGCAGCCAGCCCCGAAGCCCTCACAGCAAGGCGTTTGCTGCGATCCCGAAACCCGGCGACGGACAATTTGATCGCACTCCCGGGGGACGGGGGACCAGGTGCCGTATCCTTGTGGAGAACAGGCGTTGGTGCAAGAGCCGACCGGGCTTTTGGCCACCTACGATGTGATCACGCCTCGTTGATCGCAAATGGAAGATC
Source organism: Pseudomonadota bacterium (assembly GCA_039188505.1). GTDB lineage: Bacteria > Pseudomonadota > Gammaproteobacteria > Xanthomonadales > SZUA-38 > JBCCZC01. The sequence goes on from JBCCZC010000071.1 coordinate 1,959, forward strand.
GTGGCCGCCGGGGTTTGGAGGGTCAGGCAGAATGAAGTCGCAGCGCACATCGCACGGCAGCTTGGGGCGAGGCGTTCGCCGGTACTGAACAGAACGATGACACAGTCCCACGGCAACCGCCTGATCGCGGCACTCATTCGGCACGGCGAATACGAACAGCTCCCCGATACGCCGAGCGCCCATCAGCCCTACGCACTCAACAAGAAAGGCAATCGGCACGCGCGGGCCGGAGCCGCCGAGCTGCTCGAGGCGGTCCGAAAGAACAACTGGAACGTGTATCCGGTGTTTGACTGTTCGACGCTGCTCCGGGCCTGGCAGACCGCCGGGATCTACCGGGAACTGATGGCCGAGTCGATGACCGTCGAACCCGTGCTCGAGTCCTTCGACATGCTCGTGGAGCGCGGCATGGGAAGTGCGGCCAACCTCAGCATGGGGGAGATCAACCGCATCATCGAGGCCGACCCGCGCTACGATCCGCCCCCCAGGGGCTGGAAGTCCATGACCCACTACCGCCTGCCGATGTTCGGTGCCGAGTCGCTCCACGATGCCGGCATTCGCGTCGCCGGACACATCGATCACCGGCTGGATGCCGTCGCGGGCGTCGTCGATGTCGACACGGTGAAGATCTTCGTCGGTCACGGCGCCGCCTTTCGCCACGCCGTTCGTTCCTTCGGCGTGATCTCGGACGAGGACGCCGTCGAGCTCAGGATGCGCTACGGGCGTCCGATGTTCTTCGAACGTCTCGCTGACGGCCAGTGGCGCCACATCGGCGGACGCTGGAAGCGCATCGCTCCCGAGTAGGCGCGGCGAGGCTCAACCCGCCAGCTCAGGCCCGTCCTTCGCTCCGTCGATGGTGCGCTCACGCGGAAAGACGGCTCGGAAAGTGGTCCCGGAACCGATTTCGCTCTCGATCTCCAGCGCGGCGTCGTGCAGCACGAGGATGTTCTTGACGATCGCCAGGCCCAGGCCCGTTCCGCCGGTCGCGCGGGATCGATCGGTCGAGACGCGGTAGAAGCGTTCCGTCAGGCGCGGAATATGTTCCGCGGCGATTCCGGGGCCGTCGTCCGTCACCTCGAAGGTCGCCTGGCCGTCGCGCAGATACCAGCGGAACGAGATGCGCCGACCCTCCGGCGTATACCGGATCGCATTCGAAACGAGATTCATGAACGCCGAGCGGAGATCGCTCGGACTGCCGGTGACGACGACCGTGGACGAGGCATGCCACACCAGCGTGTGGCGACCGCCGCTCAGTGCCTCGGCCTCGTTGGCGACGCTCGTCACCACACCGTGGACGTTGACGACGACCTCGTCCTCGAGCGCCCCGATCGCGTCGAGGCGCGACAAGGTCAGCAGATCCTCGACGATCGCTCGCATGCGATCGGATTGCTCGGACATGCGACGGATGATCATTTGCCATTCGTCGCTGGCGTCAATCTCCATGGCCTCGACATAGCCGGAGATCACCGTGAGCGGGGTGCGGAGTTCGTGGGACACATTGGCCACGAAGTCCTTTCGCATGGCCTCGACGCGATGAAGTTGCGTGACGTCCTGCGCGATGAGCAGCGACTGCGTGCTGGAGAACGGAATCAGACTGAGGCTCAGCTTCGTCTTGTCGGTCGGCGCATCGACGAGCAACTCCTCCGTGGCGTCATCCCCCGCCAGCCACGCTTCGACCCGCGGATCCGTCAGCGTCTGCGTCAAGGACGAACCAACGTCATCCCGGCGATCGAGGCCTAGCATGGTCGCGGCGCTCGGGTTGAGCCATTGGATGTCCTGATCCTGGTCGACAATCAGAACGCCCGCCGGAATGGCTGAAATGGCCTCTCGGATCTCCCTGACGCTTCGCAGCAGGCGTTGCCTGCGTGCCTGTGACTCCCTCTGGCGCTGATGCAAGGCCGCGAAGATCCCCGACCAGACGCCGATGCCTGACACCGGTCCGAAGCGCCTGCGGCTGGTTAGCCAGCGATGCAACCGGTAAAGATTCAGGAGATGCCACATGAGGACGGCTGCCACCGCCAGCGAAATGCCGATCCAGACATGATCGAAAAGAGCGCCCGCGATGGCGCCAGCCGTAACGAGGCCCCCGATCGCCAGCGCGTCCGACACCCAGGGTAATGAGGCTCGAGCTGAACTCATCGTGCGGTCATGCCCGCTGGTCCTCGCGCAGCGGCTCTCGCGGGTTGGGTCCTTGGCTAGCCATGCGATCCCAGTTTCCGGTCGGAGTCCTACATGATCCAGAACCCGACCGTGACTGTATACCTCCAAGCAAAGACAGCGCCCCGATGTCGCAGGCTGTCAAAAAACTGCAATCTCCGTAACAAAACTGCAACTTCTGTCATAAAACTGTAATCCGACCGCAACAAACTCTGCCGCCATCCAGATGGACTTATGCCGGCACGGGCGTTGGTTGCCCCGTGTTCTGGATCGGCTTACGCCGATGCGTCAGCGCGTGTTGGGCCCCACCACTCACGGGGATGCGCTGAGTTCCGCTGGAAGACAGTCACTAGTTCACGATCGAAATGAGGACCATTGCCATGATGACGGGGAGATGCCGCGCGGTCACTGCGGCGGTCGCGTTGGCCACTGCGATGCCGGTGGTCGCGGCGGACAAGGAGCTGCTGGACATTCTGCTGGCCAACGGCGCCATCGACCAGGCTCAATACGAGAAGCTGCTGAAGAAGGAAGAGATCGAGAAGAGCGACGTGGACGAAGTGATCGCCACGCTCGATCGAAAGGGCCTCAACGTGAAGACGTCCGATGGCGATTACACCTTCAAGATCGGCACCCGGCTCCACGCCGAGGCCTCGACGCACAAGGGTGACCTGCCGGAGGGCAACGAACCCAACAACGGCACCGAGCTTCGTCGCGCGCGCATCGAGGCCAAGGGCACCATCGCGAAGAACTGGAATTGGGTCGCGGAAGTCGACTTCGCCGACGACCGGACCTCGGTGAAGGACTTCTGGCTCGGCTACAAGACCGAGGGCGGCACGAAGCTGATGTTCGGCCACCAGAAGCAGCCCTACAGCCTCGATATCGAGATGAGCTCGAACGACATCGCTTTCGTGGAACGGTCCGTCGACAACTTCCTGCTCGTGCCGTTCGCCGACCGCGCCATCGGCTTCCGGGCCGAACGTTCGGGCAGCAACTGGTACGCCGCTGGTGGCTTCTTCGGTGATTCGGCGGGCCCGCTGGCGGACGCGCAGAACGAGGGCCGCGGGGCTGTCGGTCGGTTCGTCTACTCGCCGATCGTCGATGATGATCAGATCCTGCACCTCGGCGTCCGCGCCCTTGGCAGGGATCCCGCGGACGGCGCACGATTCGTCCGGCTCCGGGACGAGACGACGCACTTGTCGGGCCTTCGGATCGTGGATACCGGTGTGATTCTCGGTGTCGATCGGAGCGTGGTTTCGGGCCTCGAAGCGGCCTACGCCGCCGGGCCGTTGTCCTTCATGGGTGAATACCACGACCTGGAAATCGAACGAAACAACGCCGACGACCTCAATTTCAGCGGCTGGCATCTCATTGGTCGCTGGGCCATCACCGGCGAGTCCTACGCCGATGCCTACAAGATGAGCTCCGGCGAGTTCAAGCGACTGACGCCGCGCCAGGATTTCGATCGCGACGCGGGTACCTGGGGTGCCTGGGAGTTCGCCCTGCGCTACGCCAACCTTGATCTGAACGACGGCGATATCCTCGGCGGCGAGGAAGATGTGGTCAGCACGGCGCTGAACTGGTACCCGAATTCGAACATGCGCTTCATGTTCGAGTGGACGCGGATCGTCGACACGGACGAGTCGTCGCCACTCCGCGAGGCCGCCGTCGGGCTCAATATCTTCCAGGTGCGCACCCAGTACACCTTCTGACGGGGAATGCCCTCGAAACCCGCGGCCGCGCGAGTGGCTGCGGGTCTCGAACGACGATCGGACGGCAGGCTGGATTCGTCGTCGGCCTGGGCGCGGCCCGCTGACGACGCTCCGGGCTTCGGCCAGACCCGCCCGCTGGACCGGGCCGGGCACGACGCCAACGACCTCGCGCTCAGCGGTTTCGCGAGCTACAGCGGCCGAAGCCAAGCGGGACCCGTGCTGTCGGGCATGGCGGCCGGCAACGGGCAGGAGTTCCGGCAGGCCGGTTCGCCGATTATCCGTTCCACCTGAGCAGCATCCTGGTCCGGGCACCGAAGCGACGCCCATGCCCGTGAGTGTCGGCACGGTGAAGCGGCGCCGGGACGCGCTACAGTGACTCGAATTGGAGCCGGGAGTGCGTCGCGCCCACGCGGCGCCTGGACCCCATCGGTCTCCCGGGATCGTTGAGAGTCAGGACGGAAAGGGCACGGTCATCTTCTTTTGCCGCACGTAGTCCAGAGCCACTTCATGAAGCATTTCCTCCTGCTCGCGGTTGGTCTGCTCGTCCTGTCCGTTGCATCGACGCAGCCTGCAGGGGACGACGGCTTCGAGCGAATCCGGGAGCGCGCCGAGGCGCTCGCGCCCCTGAACAGTCTCCTCATCTGGCATGCCGACTCGCTGGTCGTCGAGGAGTACTTCCGCGGGATGAGCCGCGAGCGAAGCTTCAACATCAAGTCGGCGTCCAAGTCCGTGCTGTCGGCCCTGGTGGGCATCGCCGTCGAGGATGGCCACCTCGAAGAGCTCGACCAGCCGCTCCATACCCTCCTTCCCGAAGCCTTCGAGGGCGAGGACGAGGCCAAGAAGGCGATCACGCTAGAGCACGCGCTCAAGATGCGCACGGGGCTGGAGACCACGTCCTTCGGCAACTACGGCGCGTGGGTACAGTCCCGGGACTGGGTCGGGTTCCAGGTCAGGCAGCCAATCGAATGCCCGCCGGACCGGTGCTGGTCCTATTCGACGGGGACGTCCCATCTCCTCTCCGCCATCCTCACCCGCCAGACCGGCCAATCGACGTTCCAGTACGCTCGCAGGGCCCTGTTCGACCCGCTGGGCATTCGCATCGACGGATGGGATCGCGACCCGTCGGGCATCTACCTCGGCGGCAACAACATGGCGATGCGCCCGCGAGACCTCCTGCGGTTCGGACGACTCTATCTGCAGAACGGCGTCTGGAACGGGCAGCGCCTTCTTTCCGAAGAGTGGATCGAGCGATCTTGGGGAAGCTACGCGGTGTCGCCCTGGAACGGGCACAACTACGGCTACATGTGGTGGAACACCACCCTCGCCGGCGAGAAGGCGTATTTCGCCTGGGGCTACGGCGGCCAGTTCCTGTTCGTGGTTCCCGACCTCGATCTCGCCGTCGTCATCTCCTCGTCGCTGTCGAATCGGCCAGCCGGTAGCGGCCGCCACAATCAACGGGTGCATCGGTTCATGAGCCAGCAGGTTGTCCCCGCGTTCCAGTCTGAAGCGCATCGGAACACGGCTTCTGCCCGCTGATCACAGCTGGCGCCGCAAGGCCAGGGCACGCTCGGGATCAGGTTGCGTCGCGGTTCCTTCGCCGGTCGGTGGAAAACCAATAGAACACGACGAGCAGGAGCGCCGGAATAGCATGAGCGAGGCCGAGAGCGGACAGCGCCCACCTGAGATAGGTCTGCTGGACGACGTCGGGCGAGGGCATCTTCTCCAGGATCCGGGTGCAGGCGGGCAAGGTGGCCGGGCCGAGTCTCGCTTCCAGGGCGTTGATGTATTTCGCAGCGCGTCGTGAGTTGCGCTCGATGTAGAAATCGCTGTCGTCGTCAACCGAGAGCCGGTCCACGATCAGCTCGCTGCCGCCTTTCGAGCCGAGCCAGATGCATTGGTGACCCGATGAAACGGCAGCCTCCACCTCCTCCTGACTTGGCGCGCCCGAAACCAGCGGCATGACGTCCCAGGCTGTTCTCGTGTCGGTCTGCGAATACCTCGCCGCCTGCGTGCTCTGCGGACTCCGCGTCCCGTATTGGCGATAGCGAACGGACGTCACGGCGGTGGCGTTCTCGATTCGATAGACGCCTTCGGGCTTGTCAGGAGGTAGGGCATCCATGGTGGGCAGGTCGGTGACCTGTTGCCGATACAGCCAGAAACTCCCGTCCCCCACATCGAGGAGCACAAACAGGGCTGCGAAATGGCAGATGGCCAGTCCGGCGACGTAGGACTCGGGGAGTCTTGCTTGCACCCCATCGTCGCCGCGGGCAACGAACCGCGCCGGGATTGCCGCGACGCGCTGGTAACTGACGATCAGCGCCAGCCCGGCGGCCAGACCGGCCAGGGTGCCAAGCAGTTGGTGCGCGAAGTTGGCCACTGGAATCGCCACCAGCAGCACGCCGCCCACCAGGAGCACGAACAGCAGGTGCGAGAGAAGTACGAAAGCGATCTGCGACGCCAGCCCGGCTTCGCCGTGGTCACCGGACTCCGCGGACTGCTGCGGATCCCCGCCAGCGGCTTGTCCGCGCTCTTCATGGTGCGCCTTCCTGATTGTCTTCCCCCTCCCGGCCAAAGACTTCAACCTCCCTGATTCACATTTGATGACGCCATTTCGAGCCCGGTCGTCGCACACGAAGGTGCCTTCCTTGGACCATGCTCCCGGGAGCGGTTCCGCAGGTCAACAGCCCGCTTGTGCTGGTCGATCGCCGGCCCGAGCGCCCGCAAACCGATGCTTTGTCGGGATAGATAGTGTCGAATCCGGGATGGTCGAGGGCGCCCGCTCTCCGGCGCATGATGCCTTTGCTTGCCAGGGTCAAGAGGGGGCATAGTGGTTCACCATGCTGCTTCTGGATGCGGTCATTCGCTTTGCGACGGTTGGGCTGTTGCTGAACCTCGTGCTTTCCGCCGTCCTGAGTGGCGCGCGTCACCTCGTGCTGCGTATCGGGATCGCTCTGTCGATCAGCGTTGCGGCCATCCTCATCAACTCGTCGAGCTTTGCGATCGGCGATGCCTTTCGAGACTTGCTGAGGGCCCTCGAGGCCCCGAACGTGGCGCTGCTCTGGTGGTTCGGCCTCGCCGTTTTCATCGATGACTTCAGGCTTCGCTGGGTGCACTGGTTCGGGATGATCATCTCGACCGGGCTCGCGCTGTCGGCCCGGTTTGACGCGCTCGGGGGCCTGGTGCCTCTCGGCGAGTTGCGCCTGCCGGTGCTCTATGCGCTCTCCTTCGTACTCATGGGGCATCTTCTCTGGACGGTCGCCCGAGACGCCGCCGGCGATCTCCTGAACGCGCGGCGGTCCATCCGGGTCTGGATCGTCGTCGGCTTCGTTGTCGTGAGCATCGGTATCGCCGTTGCGGAAATCACGCTCCCTCATGCCGTGCAGTCGTTCCTCCGAGCGGCGGTGCTTCTGCCGATCGTGGCCGTCGTGAGCTGGTGGATGGCGCCGTTTCGCCCGGAGCGCGCCATCTTCGAGCCGCGGTCGAGCGGAGACTCGCGGGCGGCAAAGGCCGACACGGACGGCGTCGATGACGGGCTGGCGGACGCGCTTCATCGCGCGATGGTCGTCGAAGCGGCCTACCTGGAGCCGGGGCTGACCGTGGCGGGGCTGGCCCACCGCGTTGCCGTGCCGGCGCATCGGCTGCGGGCGTACATCAACCGGAAGACCGGCTTCCGCAACTTTCCGGCCTATGTGAATCACTACCGCCTGGAGGCGGCCAAGACCGCTCTGCGCGACCCGGCCCTGGCCCGGGGCGGGATCCTGGCGATCGCCCTGGATTCCGGTTTCGCTTCGCTCGCGACCTTCAATCGCGTCTTCAAGGCGAGTGAGGGCATCACGCCGTCTGAATACCGGACGCGCTCGACCGGGGAATAACTCCTCAAGAACTGGAATCACTGCTCAATTGCTCGAATTGAGCACACCTTTTCGGAATCGAGACGCCTGGACGCAGCGCCCGCTGCCACGCTCCGTGCTCAACTCACGAACGGAGCAAGCCCATGAAGATCCGCCACATCGCCGCCGTCGGCCTCGCTGCCATCGCCTGCCTAGCGCAGGCGGTTACGCCCGACGATGACGCGGCCCTCGAAGCCCAGGCGTCCCTCGCCATGGCCAGCGGTGAGCAGATTTCGGTCGCCGAGTTCTCGGCCCTGGTCGAGGCCGCCATGGCCGCGACGAAGACCCCGGGCGTCGGCATTGCCCTTATCAACGATGGCGAGGTTGTCTTCGAAAAGGCCTACGGCGTCGAGAATGTCGCTTCGAACGCACCGCTGACCACCCGTTCCGTCTTCGAGGCCGCGTCCTTGTCCAAGCCGCTCTTCGGGTTTTTCGCCATGACCTTCGTCGAAGAGGGTGTGCTAGACCTCGACCGCCCGCTGGCCGAATACCTGCCGAATCCGGCCATGGCGCACGACGACCGCTACCGCGCCATGACGGCGCGGCACGTGCTCGCTCACCAGACCGGTCTGCCCAACTGGCGCACCGATGACCGCGAGTCGGGTCTGGCCTTCAAGTTCGCGCCGGGCGAGGGCTTCTTCTACTCCGGTGAAGGCTACGAGTACCTCGCGGAGGTGCTCGCGCACCTTGCGGAAACGGACGACGCGGGCCTCGAGGCGCTCTTTCAGCAGCGCATTGCGCAACCGCTGGGCATGACGCGGACGCGCTTCATCGCGACCGGCGACCAACTCCTCGATCGCGCGACGCCGCACCGCGACGGTGACCCGATCCGCCTGAAGGCTGCCGATCCGAGCTTCGGCGCGGCCTACTCCGTCCACTCCGACGCGGGTGACTACATCCGATTCCTCGCCGGCGTCCTCCGCGGCGACGTCCTGACGCCGGAATCATACGCGGCCTTCCTGGCGCCCCAGGGCTCCGCCATCCCGGCCGGTGACCCGAACCGCGCCTTTGGCCTCACCGACTGGGCGCTGGGCTTTTCGGTCTACGATCTGCCGATCGGCCGCTTCTACGCCCACGGTGGCAATAACCCGGGCTACTCGAGCCTCGTCTTCCTGAGTCGGGAGCTGAACTGGGGTGTTGCGATCCTGACGAACGCCGATCAGGCCAACGCGATGCTCATGGCGGTGGCCGCGAAGCTGAGCGGTCTGGAGCTCGGTTGAGCGACGGATCCACACGGCGAAAGCCGATCGCTCACGCCATCGTGAGTGCGGCCGGCGTTCGTGCGCCGGCTGCGCTCGGACCGGCCTCGCGCGGGGCCGTCGGCCCGGACAACGCAGGGACGGGTGACGCGGAGAAGCTACAATGGCGGCCCGACCAGAGGTCCCGGACTCCACGATGAAAATCCTTCGTCTTCTGCCCATGGTGGCCGCAAGCGGCCTGCTGATCCTGCTGTTGGCGGGTCCAGGCTCACGCCTGGCGTTCTGGGATTTCGCTTTCGGCTTCAAGCTGATGCGCCTCGCGCTTTATCTGGGAGCGGGCTGCATTGTGCTGGGCTTCGTGCTTGCGCTGCTGCCGAAGGTCAGGAAAAACCATCTCCGTGCCATGCTGCTGTCGATCGCCATGGGCGCCGCTGTCGTGACGCCGATCCTGCTTCAGGTCCAGAAGGCACGCTCGTTGCCTTACATACATGACCTGACCACGGATACCGCCGATCCGCCGGCGTTCGTCGATGTGGTCCCGCTGCGCGCCGATGCACCCAATCCGGTCGCGTATGGTGGCGAGGAGATCGCCGCCCAGCAGCGAAAGGGTTACCCCGAGCTTGGGCCGCTGCGCGTTGTCCAGGCGCCCGAATCGGTGTTCGAACCCGCCGTTGCCTCGGCACAGGCGATGGGCTGGGAAATGGTGGCTACGCAGGCCGGAGAGGGCCGCATCGAGGCGACCGACACCACCTTCTGGTTCGGCTTCAAGGACGATGTCGTCATCCGGATCCGCGGTGATCGAGCGGGCAGCGTGATCGACGTGCGCTCGAAGTCGCGTGTCGGCGGAAGTGACATCGGGGCGAACGCCGCTCGCATCGAGCGGTATCTGGAAGAGCTGTCCCGTCGCCTCGAAGGAGGCTGAGGCGTCCTTCGCCGGCGCAACGCCTGCGATTCCGTCCGTCGAGGACCGCAAACGTCGACGTCTCGCGCCAGACCGAACAACCGACAATTCAGTCGCCCGCCGAGCGCTGTTCAATCTGCCTGGCGTTCGAGACGACGGCTGGGATCGCGATCCTGCAGGCATGTACCTCGGTGGAACCTGCCGGTTTTCGGGAGCAGCGCCGCTTCGAAGCCGCGGCGGAGTCGCTGACCACGGCGCTTGCGCGTCTGCTCAGTCGAGCGCCCCCGTCGGACCGACGCGCGATCCGTCAAGCTGGGACACCGCGTTGCAGCCCAGCAGCGCCATCGAGCGTTCGAGCTCGGTGCGGAGGATGTCGATGGCGTGGTCGACCCCGGCCTCACCGCCGGCGGCCAGGCCGTAGAGGTAAGCGCGACCGACGGAGCAGGCGTCCGCGCCCATGGCCAGCGCCTTGATGATGTGCGTGCCCCGCCGGATGCCGCCATCGACGATCAGCTCCAGGTCGCGGCCGACGGCATCTCGCATCGCCCGGATGCAGTCGATGGGCGCGGGAGCGCCTTCGAGCTGGCGGCCGCCGTGGTTGGAGACCATGATCGCGGACGCGCCGATGTCCCGGGCGCGGACCGCATCATCCGCGGTCTGCAGGCCCTTGATCACGAAGGGACCATCCCACTGCTCGGCGAGCCAGGCCGCGTCGTCCCAGGTCAGCCCCCGGTCGAACTGGCTGTTGACGTACTCGATCAGACCCATCGCGCCGCCGCCCAGGGCATCGACCCGATGGACCACGTTGGCGAGGCGGAAATCCGGGTGGCGCAGCAGGTGATAGAGCCAGTGCCAGCGGCTGGCGTAGCTGAAGAAGTTGGCCAGCGTGATGCGCGGCGGCATGGTCATGCCGTTGTAGAAATCCCGCTCCCGATTGCCGGCCAGCGGCGTATCGACGGTGAGGCAGAGCGCCTGGTATCTCGCCGCGCGACAGCGCTCGACGAATTCCCGCGTCAGCTCCCGATCCTTGAGGATGTAGACCTGGAAGAGCTTCGGGCCGGCGGTCTCGGCGGCCACGTCCTCGAGCGAGGTGGTGGCCAGGGTCGAGAGGCCGTACATGGTTCCTGCCCGATCCGCGGCTCTTGCAACGGCCAGTTCCTTGTCATGGTGGAAGAGTCGGGACATGCCGGTGGGCGCCAGGAAGAAGGGCAGGGCGAGCTTCGAACCCAGCACCTCCGTGCGGAGGTCGATCTCGCGGATGTCCCTGAGCTGGCTCGGGAGGAGCTGGTAATCCTCGAAGGCGTCGGTATTGCGCCGGAGGGTCCACTCGTCGTCCGCGCCCCCATCGATGTAGTGGAACATCGGCGCGGGCAGCCGTCGCCTCGCGCGCAGCCGCAGGTCGGCGATGTTGTGGCAGCGGGCCAGTGCGGGCATTGACGCTACCCGCGGTTATCCGGTCGAGATTCGAATCGCCCCACCGCCGCCTCCAGATCGTTCCTCCATCGTTTCGCGTTCCTGTTTGGCTGCCGAGGAGAAGCCTACCGCAGTCCGCGCGGGAGCGGCAGCAAGCGGATGCCAAGGGGGGTCGAAACGCTCAATGGCGATGGCGCCTGGCTTGTCCTTGCACTACCGACGGCAGCGGGCGCTTCGGCTGAAACGACCCGCCGCTGGGCAGCGCGGTCCCGGCCGGATAGCTCCGGCCAGAACCGCCCATCCATGATCCGATAGCCCCAGCGGCAGGCTCAGTTCTCGAAGTCCCCCCGGAAAAGGCGATCGGGGTCGTCGAGCATCAGCATCACCGCGCCTGCTCCTCCATCGGCCTCGGGAGCACCCAGGAGAAGGTTCTCCGCGTCGAGCGCCACCTGACCACCGAAGCCATTGAACTGGCCGACGAACTGGCCCCCGATGAACTCGTAGGCGGCGCCGCCGGCCGGCGCGCCGGGCGCACCGACCAGGACCTGGCCCAGCGCCACATCGACGTCGGCGCCGAACTCGGCGCCCGCACTTGGATCGGGTGCAAAGCCTGGGCCGATCTCGGAAACATCGGCATTGAAGACGCTGAAGGACCACGTGGCGCCGGCGTTCTCCGCCCCCATGTCGGTCCCGGGAGCGCCAACGGCCAGCAGGCCCCCATCGAAGGCCATCGAAGCGCCGAATTGATCACCCGCCTGGGTTCCCGTGCCCGTCACGGTGCCGATCGGCATCAGATTTCCGCCGAGCTCGTTGTACAGCGTCATCGAACCGGTGATCGCGCTTCCGACCGTCGCGCTGGGCGATCCGACCGCGACGTTGCCCTCACCGACGGCGACGGCCGCACCGAACTGCTGGCCGGGCTGGGGCGCCATCGGCTTGAGCTTGTTCTCGAAGATGAAGGTGTCACCCTGGAGCGTATAGACGTACGCCGCACCTGAGCCCTCGCCCTCGCCCTCGCTGTCGTTCGGCGCGCCGACAGCCATGACGTTGCCGTCGAAGGCAATGGACGATCCGAACTGGTCGTCCGTGCCACCCTGCGCGTTGCCCGTGATCGGCGCCTTCAGATTCCACTGCCCCTGCGAACGTTGCCAGAGGCCCGCCTGGAGGTTCGCGCCGCCGCCCTTGGCCTGCGCGGGCGTGCCCGGAGCGCCGATGATGAGCAGGTCGCCTTCCAGCACCATGGTCGCGCCAAAGTTCTGTGCCGACGAGCCCGGCGGCACCTCGATCATCGTTTCGAGAACGGGCTGCGAGCCCTCCAGCGTGTAGATGGCCACCATGCCAGTAGGGGCAGCGCCCTTGCGTCGCGCCACGCACTCGGGCGTATCGAGCCCGGGAACGCCAACGGTGATGAGATTGCCGGAGATATCGACGGACGAGCCGAAGCCGTCGCAGTCGTCGACACCTTCCGGTCGACGGACGGTCTGCAGCTCGTCATCGCGGTTGACGCCCGCCACGTCCGGAACAACGAGGCCATCGAAGGCGGGATCATCGCTTGCCACGGCAAGCTGCACGTGGAAATCCTGATCGCCGTCCATTTCCTCGTCGTTGAGGCCGCGAACCCGGACTTCCTGGGGATCGGCAAAATTCTCGGGGCTGAAGTTCAGCTCGGCGGGGTCGACCGCCGCTTCGGTGAGATCGTCGACGGTCAGGGCAATGACCACGGGGCCGTCGGGCATCCCATCGAGGCTGATCGCGAGCGTCGATGTGTCACCGAATTCCGAGGTGTCGAGCGGATCGGTCGAGGGTAGGACGGTCACGCCGGCGTCCGAATCGTCGTCGAGGTTCACGCCGACGATGTCCGCCACCACGACGCCGGAAAACGCCTCGTCAGCGCTGACGAGATCGCCGGTCACCACCAGGAAGCCGACGTCGCCATCGACGTCAGGATCGTCTTCGCCGGTCACCGTGACGACATGCGGCTGGTCCCAGTCGCCGGGCGTGAAGGTCACCGATGCGGGATCTGTCGTGGCTTCCGTCGGATCATCGCTCGTCACCTCCATGGTGACGTCTTCGCTCGGCATCGCCGTGAGGCGGAAATCGATGGTGGCGGTTGTCCCGTTCTCGGAAACGATCAGCGGGTCGGGGTCGCTGGCGATGGTGACGCCCGCGCCGGTCTCGTCGTCGATGTTCGTCCCCGGCACGTCGTTCGGATTGAGCCCGTCGAAGAGTTCGTCCCGGCTGGTGAGCGTGCCGGTGAGCACGAGGAATGCGACATCGCCGTCGACCAGCAGGTCGTCTTCGCCAAGTACCGTGACCACATGCGGCTGATCCCAATCCGTCGGCGTGAACGTCACGCTCTCCTCGGACAGCGTCGCTTCGGTCGTATCCGAAGAAGTCAGTGGCATGACGACATCGTCCGCGGGCATCGCGGACAAGCGGAAGTCGAGCGTTGCCGACGCGCCACCCTCGGTCACGACAAGCGGGCTGGGATCGGTCTCGATGAAGACGCCCGGCGGCGGTTCGTTGTCCACATTCGTTCCCGAGACATCGTCGGGATCGGTCCCGCTGAAGACGTCATCGGTGCTGACCAGCGGTCCGGTCTCGATGGTGAATGACGCGTTCCCGTCGATCGAGAAGTCGTCCTCGCCGACCACGTCGACGATGTGCGGTTGATCCCAGTCCGTCGGCGTGAAGGTCACGGTCGAGACTGAGAGGGTCGCCTCGCTGCTATCCGAGGAAGAAACCGCCATCGTGACGTTGGCCGCCGGCGGCGCGGTCAACCGGAAATCGATCGTGGCATCGGTGCCGCCCTCGGAAACAACCAGCGGGTCCGGGTCGGGTGTGCCGACCGCCGTGGGTTCGATCAACGCGCAGATCGGACCGAGGGGCCGATCACCCCGGTCGAACTCGACATCAGCGGATGCCGCGACGGGTTGGAAGGTAGCGTTGAAGATCCCCGGCGCGATGGGCGTAGCCTGGTCCGCGATCATGCACAGATCGAAGGATTGGGGGTTGTCCTGGAGCCCGAATATCGCGGTCGTGGGGTCGAGGATGTTGCCGGGAGTGTTGTTCTCCACGCAGCTGACGCTGCCGAAGAACAGGCCGATGGAAGGGCCACTGCCGGCGATGAAATCGAAGTTTCCTCCGTCGATCAGCATGGTCGAATTGTTGAGGATGTCCTCGATCGTCGCCTCGAGGCCATTCTTCCACAGGGGCGGCGGCGGAGGTCCCTTACGGAAACCCGACGTATTCGCGATCTGCAGCGTGTACTGACCGCACTCGCAGGTCGACTCGCTCAGCGCGTCGGGGACCGGCTGAAATTCCAGGTTGCCCTGTCGGGGATTCGTCAGACACGTCCCGGGCTGATCGATTCCGACGTCGAGACCGTCGACCCACTGGATGTAGTTGATCTCGTCGATGGTAGTCGGGTTGGTCTCGTTCTCGGCATCCGAGCGGGAGCCGAAGAGTCGATAGAGCATGCCGAGCACGCCGCTCGAGTCGACGTCCGTCAGCGAGAAGGGGGTCTGGCCGGTGTTGTGGAAGAGCTGGACCTCGGTCGACGCCGAGATGGTGATGTTGGCGTCGATCTCGAGGATGACGAACGATGAACCATTGCCGCCCTCGACCGGCATGCCGTTGTAGGCGAACCCGAAATCCAGGTTGTCGAGCTGGACATCGTTCGGGATGCGCGGTGTCGCGCCGAACGTCCCGCCGAAGAGATCGATCCGGACGTAGACGGTGCTCCCGGCCTCGAGGTTGGCGCCGAGGTCGAAGCTCGCCAGCGCGGACGGGTCCGGCGGGAGATCGATCGTCGATCCCGTTGCGATCTGGTCGGCATAGAGAAGTTGCGCGTGCGTCGGTTGCAGCGCGAACAGCAGGACGAGCGAA
>JBCCZC010000072.1:0-17076 GCA_039188505.1 Pseudomonadota bacterium
AAGCAGGGGCTGACCTATCGCGACGCGGGGGTCGATATCGACGCCGGAAACGCGCTGGTCGAGCGGATCAAGCCGCTGGTCGCAAGAACCCGCCGACCCGAGGTGCTGGCTGGCCTCGGCGGCTTCGGCGGACTCTTCGCCCTCTCGCCCGGCCGCTACCGGGAGCCGGTGCTCGTCTCCGGCACGGATGGCGTCGGCACCAAGCTCAAATTGGCCCAGCGACTCGGTCGCCACGACACGATCGGCATCGATCTCGTCGCCATGTGCGTGAACGATATCGTCGTCCAGGGCGCCGAACCCCTGTTCTTTCTTGACTACTTTGCCACCGGGCGCCTGGATCAGGACACGGCGGCGGACGTCGTGGCCGGGATCGCGGAGGGCTGCGTCCAGGCCGGCTGCGCTCTCATCGGCGGCGAAACCGCTGAGATGCCGGACATGTATCCTCCGGGCGAGTACGACCTCGCGGGCTTCACGGTCGGTGCCGTCGAGCGGGACGCGATGATCGACGGCTCCGGTATCGTTCCGGGCGACGTGCTCGTCGGCTGGGCCTCGACCGGCGTTCACAGCAACGGCTTCTCCCTGGTGCGTCGCATCCTCGACCTGTCGGGCATGGCCCTGAGCGCACCGCTGACCGATGGCGTGTCGATCGGCGAGACGCTGCTCTCGCCCACGCGAATCTACGTCAAGGCGGCGCTCGAAGCCGTGGCGACCGGCAATGTCCGGGGGCTCGCCCACATCACGGGCGGCGGCCTCGAAGAGAACACGCTTCGGGTCGTTCCCGACGGCATGGGAATCCGCATCGATCCCACCACCTGGCGCCGCCCCGCGATCTTCGACTGGCTGGCCGAGGCGGGCAACGTCGCGGAGGCCGAGATGATGCGAACTTTCAACTGCGGCGTCGGGATGGTCTGTATCGCACCGGCGGTCGCTGCGGACTCGCTCGTGGCGCTAGCCGAACGGCACGGTTTCGGTGCGAGCGTGATCGGCGAGGTCGTCGGAGACGCGACCGCGTGAGGCGCGTCGCCGTCCTGATCTCGGGTCGCGGCAGCAATCTCGCCGCGCTGCTCGCCGCCGCTGCCACCGGCGGCTACGAGATCTGCGGCGTCATCTCGAACCGCCCCGATGCCCCGGGCCTGGCGCTTGCCCGCGATGCAGCGGTGCCCACAACGGTCGTCGATCATCGGAAGCACAGCGGACGGGCCGCCTTCGATGCGGCCCTCCAGGACGCCCTCGATCCGATCGCCGCCGACTGGATCGTCCTGGCCGGGTTCATGCGGATCCTGACGGACGCCTTCGTACTCGCCAATCTCGGGCGCATGGTCAACATTCATCCCTCCCTGCTGCCTCGCTACACGGGCCTCCACACCCATGCCCGGGCCCTTGAGGCGGGCGACGAACTCCACGGCGCGAGCGTCCACTTCGTCACCCCGGAGCTCGACGGCGGTCCGGTCATTGCCCAGGTGCCCATGGCCATCCTGCCGGGAGACACGCCGGTGATCCTCGCCGAGCGACTTCTGCCGCTCGAGCACCGGCTGCTGGTGGCCTGCGTTCGGGAGTTGACCTCGGGGTCGATCCGACTCGTGGACGGGAAAGCGGTCCGCAGCGGCGGGCGCCTCGAGTTCCCGCTCGTTCTCGGTGACGATGATCAGCTTGCCGCCCGAACTCTCGCCGTGTCGGCGAGTCCATAAGGACATGACAGCCCCGGCCACGATCTTTCTCACCCTGACCCTGCTGGCCGGACTACCGGCTATCGGAGCGGCGATCGAAGAACCGCCGACCTGCGGCACGCCGCTGCCACCGGCCCGCATGACCTATCAGCTGTACGACGACAAGAAGCAGCGCGGCCAGGGCGTCGCCGTGCTGGCGCCGGAGAATGACGGCACGTGGCGCTTCCGCATGGATTCGACCGCGCGGGCCGGCATCCTCCGCGGCACGTCGGTCGAACAGACACAGTTCACCTGGGACGGCGACATGCCAAGGCCATTGGCCTACGAGCGGCGTTTTCAGGTCGGGCCGCTCCGACGGGTCTCCACCGCAGACTTCGACTGGCAGGCCGACGCGGCTTCGGGCAAGCACAGGGGGCGCAGCTGGACGCTGGCGGTTGCCCCCGGGGACGTGGACCGCCTCCTGCTCCAGATCGCCAGTGCCAGGCTGCTGGCCGCCGACGCGGAGTCGATCGCGCTGCGCTATCTCGATCGAGGTCGCTATCGTGAGCTCGTCGATCCGGTCCTCGAAGCTGAGCTGATCGAGACCGAGGGCGGGAATCGATGGCAGACCCGCCGCGTCGACCGGACCAGCGGCAGCCGGACGACCAGTACCTGGCACGCCGAAGCGCTCGCATTCCTCCCGGTTCGCATCGAGCACGACGACGAGGATGACGACGAGCTGCTGCGGCTCGATCTCGTTACCGTCGAGTGGCTGCCCTGCCCCGACGGCTGAATCGACGAGGACGCTAGGCCTCAGGCGGCTGCGCCGTGCGGGCCGCCGGGAAGCCGCTGGATCTTCGCGCCCAGCTGACGCAGCTTCTCCTCGATGCAGTCGTAGCCGCGGTCGATGTGGTAGACCCGGTCGACCAGCGTCTGGCCACGCGCAACCAGCCCTGCCAGAACCAGCGACGCGGACGCGCGAAGATCGGTCGCCATCAGCGGGGCCCCGGACAGCGCCTCGACGCCCTGAATCACGGCGGTATTGCCGTGCAGCTCGATCTGAGCGCCGAGACGCTGCAGCTCCTGCACGTGCATGAACCGATTCTCGAACACGGTTTCCGTCACGATGCCGGTGCCTTCGGCGATCGTGTTCAGCGCCACCATCTGGGCCTGCATGTCCGTCGGGAAGCCCGGATAGGGCGACGTGGTCACGTTGACCGCGCGCGGCCGCTGACCATGCATCCGCAGGTCGATCCAGTCGGGTCCTGTCGTGATGTCCGCGCCCGCTTCGCTGAGCTTGTCGAGAACGGCATCGAGCGTATCGGGCCTCGCCCGGCGAAGCTTCACACCACCCCCCGTCATGGCGGCGGCGACGAGGTACGTACCGGTCTCGATGCGATCGGCGAGGACGTCGTGGCGGGCGCCCTGAAGCTCGTCGACGCCCTCGACCTCGATGATGCGCGTTCCCGCACCTCCGATCTTCGCGCCCATGGCCGTCAGGAAGCGGGCGAGGTCGACGACCTCGGGCTCCTGCGCCGCGTTCTCGATGATGGTTGTGCCCTTGGCCAACGTGGCGGCCATGAGCAGATTCTCGGTTCCGGTCACCGTCACCGTGTCCAGCACGATGCGACCCCCGCGGAGGCGCCGGGCGCGTGCGCGGATGTATCCCTCCACAACGTCGACCTCGGCGCCGAGGGTGCGCAGGCCGTCGATGTGAAGATTCACCGGCCGCGTGCCGATGGCGCAGCCCCCGGGCAGCGACACCTCCGCGAAGCCGAAGCGCGCCACCAGCGGCCCCAGGGCAAGGATCGACGCCCGCATGGTCTTCACCAGATCGTAGGGCGCGCGCTGCGAATGGACAGACCGCGCGTCGATGCCGATGTCCATGCGCTCGTCGATCACCACCTCCACGCCCAGGCGGCCAAGCAGCTCGATCATGGTCGTGACATCGCGAAGGTGAGGCACATTGCCGATCGCGCATGGCGTATCCGCAAGTAGGCTCGCACATAGGATGGGGAGCACGGCGTTCTTCGCGCCGGAGACGGCGACTTCACCCTCGAGCGGACGCCCGCCGTCGATGAGGATCTGGGCCACGCTCAGGCCTCGTCCGGAGTGACGGTGGTCAGGGACAGCGCGTGAATCTCACCGCCCATGCGATCGCCCAGCGTCCCGTAGACGAGCCGGTGACGCTGAAGGGTTCGCTTGCCCTCGAACTGGGGCGCCACGACGCGGGCCTCGAAATGGACGCCATCGTCACCGCGGACGTCGGCATTGGCGCCGGGCAGCCCGGCCTCGATGAGGTCTTTGATCGTTTGGGGAGTCATGCAGTTCGATCGCTGAATACCAGCGACGGAGTATAGCGGCTCGCACCCGGCCAGGCCCGTCTGCCGCTTACTCCGTCAGCAAATTGCCCGGGTGCGCGACCAGCCTTCGCAGTGGAAATTCGCGCGTCTTGATGGCACGATGCGCGGCTTTGTTCACGGTGACGAGGGGCCGTAACGACCATGATTTTTGGCACTGTTCAGCCTCCTCGGCCCATGCCAGTTTGGCAGGTCGGCCTGCGTGTCGACCGCTTTGCCGCAGGTGATCGGTCCGCGCGCGGGTCGGGTAGCTGCGATGCGCAACCCGCGGCAAGTGCCCTGTTTCACGGCAACTGACGGACCGAATCGGCTACGCTAAATGCTGCTGTCCCTCTTCCTCGTCATCGTCGGCTTCGCGTTCCTCGTCTGGGGCGCAGACCGCTTCATTGCGGGGGCCTCGGCGACGGCACGGAATCTGGGCGTCTCGCCGCTGATCATCGGACTGACCGTCGTCGGCTTCGGCACTTCGGCTCCGGAGATGGTGGTGTCCGGCGTGGCTGCGCTGCGCGGCAATCCGGGGCTCGCCGTCGGTAACGCCATCGGGTCGAACATCGCGAACATCGCGCTGATCATCGGCGTCGCCGCCTGCATCTATCCGCTTCAGGTTCATTCCAACACGCTACGCCGGGAGTATCCGGTGCTGCTGACGGTGACCGTGCTCGCCCTGCTCCTGCTCCTGGACGGCCAGCTCACCAATACCGACGGCTACATCCTGCTCGGCAGCCTGCTGGCCATGACGACCTGGATGACCGTGCTTGGCATGCGGCGAGAGGGCCCCGATCCGATGGCCGCCGAGTACGCCTCCGAGATCCCGTCGGACATGAAGACGTCCGTCGCGATCGGCTGGCTTCTGCTGGGCATGATCATCCTGCCGGCGAGCTCCCACATCCTCGTCATCGGGGCCACGAACATTGCCCAATACCTGGGCGTCTCGGATCTGGTGATCGGTCTGACGGTCGTCGCCGTCGGCACTTCCCTCCCCGAGCTGGCCGCCGCGATCGCCAGCGTGCTCAAGCGGGAGCACGAGCTGGTGATCGGCAATGTTGTCGGTTCGAACATGTTCAATCTCCTCGGGGTACTCGGTATCGCGAGCGTCATCCAGCCGGTGGCTGTCGAGCCCATCGTGCTCATGCGCGATTACTCGACGATGTTCGTGCTCACGATCGCGATGTTCCTCATCTCCTACGGCTTCCGCGGCCCGGGACGCATCTCGCGGCGCTCCGGGGTCGGTCTGCTCGCGCTGTACGTGGCCTACGAGATGATGGTCTTCTACACTGAATATGCCCGGATGTGAGACCGCCTTGAGCCAACCCCGGAAAATCCCCCAGCAGGATGATCACGCGCTGCGAGAGCTCGCCCGGGCCGTGATCCGCACCGAACGAGGCGCCATCGATGGCCTCCTCGAACGCATCGACGCGAACTTCGTCGAGGCCTGCCACTACATGCTGGCGTGCGACGGCCGGATCGTCGTGCTCGGCATGGGCAAATCCGGCCATATCGGCTCGAAGGTGGCCGCGACGCTCGCGAGCACCGGCAGCCCGGCATTTTTCGTCCACCCCGGTGAGGCAAGCCACGGCGACCTCGGCATGATCACCCCGGCAGATGTGGTTCTGGCCCTGTCGAATTCGGGGGAGACCGACGAGCTGCTGACCATCCTGCCGGTGATCAAACGTCTCGGCGTGCCGCTCATCGCCCTGACCGGGCGGCCGCACTCGACGCTGGCCCGCAATGCGACGGTCCATATCGACGTCAGCGTGGCCGAGGAGGCCTGCCCGCTCGGTCTCGCGCCGACATCGAGTACCACGGCAGCATTGGTCATGGGCGATGCACTCGCGATCGCGCTGCTGGAGGCGCGCGGCTTCACGGCCGATGATTTCGCTCGCTCCCATCCCGCGGGGCAGCTCGGCCGTCGACTGCTCCTGCATATCGGCGACATCATGCACCGCGGGGCTGAAATTCCGCTCGTTGGCGAGACAGCCGCCTTCGACGAGGCGATCGTGGAGATGACGCAGAAGGGCCTTGGCATGACGGCCATCGTCAGTGACGAGGGCGTTCTTCGCGGTGTCCTGACCGATGGCGATCTGCGTCGAACGCTCCGGTCCGGCGTTGATCTGTTGAAGCCTGTCGCAGAAGTCATGACGCGGAACCCGAAGACGATCGCCCCGGATCGCCTCGCGGTGGAAGCCGCCGAACTCATGGAAAAACACAAGATCCAGGGCCTGATCGTGGTCGACGAGGGGCAAAAGGTCCTGGGCGCACTGAACATCCACGACCTGCTGCGGGCGGGGGTCGTATGAGCCTCCTGCCCCAAGCCGAGCTCCGCCAGCGCGCCGCGGCAATCCGCCTCGCTGTATTCGACGTCGATGGCGTGATGACAGACGGCCGGCTTTACTACTCGGAGGACGGCCGGGAGCTGAAAGCCTTCAACGCGCAGGACGGACTCGGCATCAAACATCTCCAGCGCAACGGTGTGACCGTCGCCGTGATCACCGGACGTGAATCGCCGATCGTCGCGCACCGCATGGGCGAACTCGGTATCGATCACGTCTACCAGGCCCGCGAGGACAAGCTCGACACCTATCTCCATCTCGTCGACGCCCTGCATCTCGAACGCTCGGAGACGCTTTACATCGGTGACGACCTCATCGACCTGCCGGTCCTTGGCCTCGCCGGCCTCGCGGTTTCGGTCCCGAACGGCCACCCGGCAGTGAAGGAGCGCGTGCACTGGATCACGCCGCGCGCCGGCGGCTTCGGTGCGGCCCGCGACGTCTGTGATCTGCTGCTGGACGCCCGGGGCGTGCTGGCGGGCCTCATCGACAGCTACCAGAGCCCGTGAATCCGAGAACGATTGCGCTCATCGTCGCCCTGGGCGTGGTGATCGCGGTCACGCAGTGGCTGCTGCAGCAGCAGGCCGACGACAGCGACCTCGACGTTCTCCCCGCGGCGCGATCGGACTACATCCTCGAGGACTTCGACCTGGCGGTGATGAATCCGGATGGCCAGGCCCGCTTCGTCATGGCGGCGACGCGACTCGAGCGGAATCCGGCCGACGGGTCGGCGGTCGTCGCGGCGCCCAAGGTCCGCTTCTTCAGCGAGGGTCGGCACGAATGGACCCTGACCTCTCGGGAGGGCTGGGTCGGCGACGAGGCCACCGTTGTGCGCTTCGATGGCGATGTCGACCTCGTCAGCACCGCCGAAGCCCCGACACGCCTGCAGACCCAGAGCGTCACCGTCTATCCCGACGAGAGCCGGGCCGAGGGTGACGGGCACATCCTCATTACCGAACCGCAGGCGCGGATCGAGGGCGTCGGTTTCCACGCCGACCTCGACCGACAGGCCTGGGATCTGCTGTCCGATGTCCGCGCGACCCTGCTACCCTCTCCGAATCCATGATCAGACCAACGCCCGGATTAACCATGTCACGAACCCCCTCCCCGAAACCCTGTTGGATTGCCGGCGTTGCCGGTCTCGCGCTCCTGCTCGCCCAGGGTGTCGGTAGCGCGCGCACGGCAGATCGCGATCTCCCGGCCGACATCGACGCCGGCGCCATGTCGCGCGTTGCCGGGTTGACGGAGCTCTCGAAGGGCGTCGTGCTGCGGCAGGGCACGCTAGAGGTGCGGTCGGAGGATGCCGTCGTCAGCACCGACGACGCAGGCCAGATCACCGACGTCCAGCTGACCGGCTCCCCCGCGATCTGGCGGGAGCAGATGGACGACGGCGCCCAGCTCGATGCCGAGGCGAAGCAGATCGACTACGACTTCAAGACGGAGCAGGTGGTGCTCACGGGCGACGTGATCATCAATCACGGCACCGACCAGATCACCGGCGAACAGATCCGCTATGACCTGCGGACCAGCCGCCTCGACGCGGGCAGCTCGGAAACCGGGCGCATCCGGATGCGGATCACGCCAACTTCCCGCGACGGGGACGACGACGGCCAGTGACGGCCGCGCAGCCTCACGCGATCCTGGAGGCGGTCGAGCTCGGCAAGAGCTACAAGGGCCGCAAGGTGATCGTCGACGTCTCGCTCGGCGTCGAGCAGGGCGAGACCGTCGGCCTTCTCGGCCCGAACGGCGCCGGCAAGACGACGTGCTTCTACATGATGGTGGGCCTGATTCGCTGCGACGCCGGCGCCATCAAGGTCGACGGGCAGGACATCACCCAGATGCCGATGAATCGTCGGGCGGGCCTGGGCATCGGTTACCTCCCGCAGGAGCCGTCGATCTTTCGGCGGCTGACCGTTCGCGAGAACGTGCTCGGCGTGCTGGAGCTGCGGCGAGATCTCAAACGCCAGGAGCGCGAGAACGAACTCGAGACCCTACTCGAGGACCTCCAGGTATCGCACCTTGCCGACCAGGCGGGCATCACGCTGTCCGGCGGAGAGCGCCGCCGCGTCGAGATTGCCCGCGCGCTGGCGGCCAATCCCCGCTTCATCCTCCTCGACGAGCCCTTCGCCGGCGTGGACCCCATCTCCGTGGTCGAGATCCAGCGGATCGTCCGTCACCTGAAGGCGCGCAACATCGGCGTCCTCGTGACGGACCACAACGTCCGTGAAACGCTCGGGATCTGCGATCGTGCCTGCATCCTCAACGAGGGCCGAGTGCTGGCATCGGGTTCTCCGATGGATATCCTCGCCAACGATCAGGTCCGCGAGGTCTATCTTGGCAAGGACTTTCGCCTGTAGCGACAGGAAGTCCGCCGGACTCGCTCGAACCTGCTCCCCGGCGGTGGCACGAATCCTGCTGGATGGATACCATTTCGGGATGCGAACCGACGCGCCAGCGCCAGCACCGCGACGATGAAGGCCAGCCTTCAGCTGCGCTTCTCCCAGCAGCTCACAATGACGCCGCAGCTCCAGCAGGCGATCAAGCTGCTGCAGCTCTCGTCCCAGGAGCTCGAGGCCCAGATCATCGAGGCCCTGGAGACCAATCCGCTCCTCGAGCAGGTCGAGCCGGAGCCCGACGAGGCGGATACCGCGCCACCGGAAGAGCAGCGCACGGACGAGGAAATGGCGGCAGCCGCCGAGACCGAAGCGCTGGCCGTCGAACCGACGGAGTGGAGCCAGTACGACGAGCCGGGGGGAACGCGCACGGCGGCGAGCGGAGACGGTGGCGAGTACCCCGAACTCGCGGAGGGTCCGGACGACCTGGTTGATCATCTCCTCTGGCAGCTCAACCTCTGCACGCTGTCAGCCGAGGACCGGGCCATCGGTGTCGCGATCATCCAGTCGATCGACGAGCACGGCTACCTCGAAGGCACCAGCGAGGATGTCGTCCAGTGCCTCGCTCCGGAGATCGAGGTCGAGCTCGATGAGGTGGAGGCAATCCGGCACCGGATCCAGCGCTTCGATCCCGTCGGCGTCGCTTCGCTCGACCTGACCGACTGCCTCCGGGTGCAGCTCGATGCCCTACCCGAGGACACGCCGGCACGCGCGGTCGCCCTGCGGATCGTGGCGGAGGGCCTCGAGGTCCTGGCGCGCCAGGATCTGGATGGCCTGCAGCGACGCGTGGGCACGGACCGCGATACGCTGCTGGCGGCCATCGAACTCGTGCGCTCCCTCGATCCAAGGCCGGGCCGGCAGGTTGCGGGCGCGGATACGGAATACGTCCGGCCGGACGTCACTGTCGAGCGCCGCGGCGACAGTTGGCAGGTCCGCCTGCACGTCAATCTCCGGCCGCAGCTGGGCATCAACAGCTTCTACGCCGGCATGATTGGCAGCGCCGGGCGCCAGGACGCCGATTACCTCCGTGGCCAGCTCCAGGAAGCCCGCTGGCTGCTCAAGAGTCTCGAAACGCGCAACGAGACGATCCTCAAGGTGGCCACCGCCATCGTCGCCCATCAGCAGGACTTCTTCGACGAGGGTCCGGAGGCGATGAAGCCGCTGGTCCTCCGCGAGATCGCCGCCTCAATCGACATGCACGAGTCGACCGTCTCACGCGTGACGCGAGGCAAGTACATGGCGACCCCACGGGGCATCTTCGAGTTCAAGTATTTCTTCTCGAGCCACGTCGGTACCGCCGATGGTGGCGAGTGTTCGGCGACCGCGATCCAGGCGATGATCCGCAAGCTCATCGATGAGGAACCGCCGCGCAAACCGTTGAGTGACGCCAAGATTGCAGCCATACTTAACGACAAGGGAATCGACGTCGCGAGGCGTACCGTGGCGAAATACCGGGAAGGCATGAACATCGCCTCCTCATCCAAGCGCAAGCGCCTGTTCTGACGATCGAATTCGAGCGAACGCGAGCAGAGAACTCCGTGATCAATCGCAGCGCCCAACGCACGCAAGCACCAGACCGCGTGCTCTCCGCATCCCAATCCAGAATCATCATGGCGGGCGGCTGCTCGCCGGATGCTCATCGGGTGTGCGTCGGCCAGCCGGGACTGTCTGGCGACGGCCTCACCCCTCACGACGGGAGATAGACCATGCATATCAACGTGACGGGCAAGAACATCGACCTGACCGCTCCCCTCCGTTCCTACGTGGAGTCGAAGTTCGATCGGATCACGCGCCACTTCGACAACCTCATCGACGTCAATGTCGTCCTCGAGGTCGAGAAGCAGACCCAGCACGTCGAAGCAACGGTCTCCGCCGCCGGCAAGGCAATCCATGCCGATGCCAAGGACCTCGATATGTATGCGGCGATCGACGCCATGATCGACAAGCTTGATCGGCAGGTCCTCAAGCACAAGGAAAAGCTCCGCTCCCACGACCACCAGCCGCTCGGCCGGTCGATGGCCGCCGAGTAAGCTCCGAAAACCTCAGCAATCGGGCCACGGAATCGCGGCATGCACGTTATCGATCTTCTTACGGTTGAACGCATCGCCGTCGACGCCGTGGCCCGCAGCAAGAAGCGGGCCCTCGAGCTGGCCAGCGAGATGCTGTGCCGCGAACAGCCTGAGCTGAAGTCACGCGACGTCTACGCAAGCCTCTGCGCCCGCGAGCGCCTCGGAAGTACCGGATTCGGTCGCGGCGTCGCCCTACCCCACGGGCGTCTCGAGGGCACACGCGCGGTGTCCGGAGCGTTCATCCGCCTCCGCGACCCGGTGGACTTCGAGGCGATGGACCGGTCGGACGTCGACCTGATCTTCGCGCTGATCGTCCCCGTCGACTGCGAAGAACGCCATCTCGAGCTGTTGAGCCAGCTCGCCAGCCTGTTCAACGACGGGGCCAGGCGCGAGAAGCTCCGCCACGCCGGAGACGCGCTCGACGTCATGCGCCTCCTGGAGGGATGGCAAACGACCGTGACCAGCTGATGGCGGGCCGCGGCGTCGGAGCAATCGCGTGACGTCGATCTCCGCAGGCTCCCTGTTCAAGCGCCTTCGGGACCGGCTGCACCTGCGCTGGTCGGCCGGCGCCGCCGGCCAGAAGCGATCGCTGCAACCCGACGACAGCCCCGAACTCCGGCCGTCCCTTGCCGGCTTCCTGAATCTCGTCCACCCCAACAACATCCAGGTCCTCGGTGCCGAGGAACTCAGCTACCTCGACGCGCTCGACTCGCGCAAGCGCTGGGAGACGGTGGCGGAGATCATCGGCGACCGACCCGTCGCTGTCATCGTCGCCGACGATCTCATGGTGCCGGATGACCTCCTCGAAAGCGCAGAGGAATCCGGCACGCCCGTGTGGACCACAGACCGGCAGGGTGTCGACGTCGTGGGTCACATCCAGCACTTCCTGTCGCGGGCGCTGGCCCGTCACGAGACGGTGCACGGCGTCTTCATGGAGATCTTCAGCATCGGCGTGCTCATCACCGGCGACAGCGGCGCTGGCAAGAGCGAGCTTGCCCTCGAGCTCATCACGCGCGGTCATCGCCTCGTCGCGGATGATGCGCCCATCATGACGCTCATCGCCCCCGACGTGATCGACGGGACCTGCCCGGAAGTCCTCGAGGACTGCCTCGAGGTCCGCGGGCTCGGCATTCTGAATATCCGCGCGATGTTCGGCGACAACGCCATCAAGGCCAACAAGTATCTCCGAATGATCGCGCACCTCGACCTCGGCGAGATCATGGGCGATCGGGCGCGCACCCTCGATCGTCTCCACGGCGATCTGTCGGAACGCGAAATCCTCGGCCTGCGCATCCCGCAGATCACCGTTCCCGTGGCCCCGGGCCGCAACATCGCGGTCCTCGTCGAGGCTGCGGTTCGCAATCACACCCTGAAGCTCCAGGGCTACGACGCCGCTGCGGAGTTTCTCAAGCGCCATGAAGCCCACATGGCGGACCAGCAGTCGTGACGGAACCCGGACGCAAGCCATCCCTGGTCATCGTCACCGGCCACTCGGGGTCCGGCAAGTCGGTCGCCTTGAACACGCTCGAGGATCTCGGCTACTTCTGCGTTGACAACCTCCCCGTGGGACTGGTCGAGACGACGCTGCAGCATCTCGAGGAGCGCGAAAAGCCCTTCGACAAGGTCGCCCTCGGCCTCGACGTACGCGGCGGAATTCGCGACCTCGACCGGCTCCCAGCGCTGCTGGATCGGCTGTCCGGTGAGCGGGCGCAGGCCAAGATCTTCTTCCTCACCGCAGATGATCCAACGCTGATCAAGCGCTACAGCGAAACCCGACGTCGGCACCCGCTCGACTCCGGCCACCTGGGCATCGCCCGCGCAATTGCCGAGGAACGACGCCTGCTCGAGCCGCTCCGGGCCGCCGCTGGCTTCCACTTCGACACATCGAGCCTGAGCATTCACCAGCTGCGGCGCGAGATCTGCGACGGCCTCGGCGCCGGAGACCAGCCGCTGATCCTGCTGCTTGAGTCCTTCGCCTTCAAACGTGGCGTGCCACCCGACGTCGACATCGCCTTCGACGCCCGCTGTCTGCCGAATCCGCATTGGGAGCCAGATCTTCGTCCGCTCACGGGCCGCGAGCAGGGTGTCCAGGACTACCTCGGCTCTCAGGAGATCGTGCAGGAGTACGTTGCGGACATCTGCCGCTGGATCGATCGCTGGCTCCCGGAATACCGATCCACGCCGCGCAACTACGTCACCGTTGGCGTTGGCTGCACCGGTGGCAAGCACCGCTCCGTCTATGTCGTCGAGCGCGTAGCCGCGCATTTCTCGCCCCTCCGGGACGACGTCCTCACCTTCCATCGGGAACTGCTGTGAGCGTCGGCCTGGTCCTGGTCACGCATGATGGGATCGGACGGGTGCTGCTCGCGGAGGCCGAACGGCTGCTCGGTCGCTTTACGGCCCAGGTGCGGGTACTTGGCGTCGAAACCGGCGACGATCCCGGCAGTGCCCAACAGTCGGTCGCTGCAGCTCTGCAGGAAGTCGACGCGGGCGATGGCGCCCTCCTGCTGACGGACATCTTCGGCGCAACCCCCAGCAACATCGCGCATCGCTGCGTCGGGTCCCGCGACCGCCAGGTCGTTCACGGACTGAATCTGGCGATGTTGATGCGTGCGCACAACTATGCTCACCTGCCCCTCGGTGAGCTCGTCGAAAAGATCGTCGACGGCGGCCGCCAATCCATCTTCCCGGGAGAGCCGGATTGATCGAGACCGAGATCGAAATCGTCAACCGTCTGGGCCTTCACGCTCGCGCTGCCGCCAAGCTCGTCAGCGTGGCGTCGCGGTTCGAGAGCTCGATCCAGATCGCGCGCGCTGGGCGCACGGCCAACGCCAAGAGCAT
Organism: Pseudomonadota bacterium; assembly: GCA_039188505.1. GTDB lineage: Bacteria > Pseudomonadota > Gammaproteobacteria > Xanthomonadales > SZUA-38 > JBCCZC01. Next base: position 13,637 of record JBCCZC010000072.1, read on the forward strand.
CATGGGCGTCATGATGCTGGCGGCCGCATGCGGCACGACGGTGGACTTGCAATTCGACGGTGCGGACGAGGACGAGGCTCACGCGGCGCTGCGTGAACTCATCGAGAACCGCTTCGGAGAACCCGAATGACGATGGCGCTGCACGGACTGGGCGTATCGCGTGGGGTCTCCCTTGGCGTCGCCCACATCGCGCAGCGCCATCACCTCGACATTGCCCAGCGGACGATCCAGGAAGACCAGATCGAAAACGAGGTCCAGCGGTTCCGCGGTGCCGTATTCGGGGCTCGAACCGAGCTCCGTGAGACGCGCAACCGGATTCCGCGGAGCACACCGGCGGAGATCCTCGAGTTCATCGATGCCCACGTCCTGATGCTCGAGGACGGCACGCTCACGGAGCCGCCGATCCAGCTCATCCGGGAACTCGCTTGCAACGCCGAGTGGGCCCTGGAGGTCCAGCGCAACCGCCTCGCGGCCGTCTTTGACGACATGGACGATCCCTACATCGCCTCGCGCATGGACGACGTGGACCAGGTGGTGGCCAGGATCCAGCGTCAGCTCGCGACACCCACGGCGTCCAGCGACGGCGAACGCTCCGATTACGACGGCATCGTCCTGATTGCCGACGACATCGCGCCCGCGGACCTCACCCTGCTTCACCACGAGGGCCTGGCCGGCCTGATTACCGAGTTCGGTGGACCCCTGTCGCATACGGCCATCCTGGCCCGCAGCCTGAAGATTCCCGCCGCGATGGGGGTGCGTCACGCCCGCCAGCTTTTCCGAGAGGGTGAGGCGGTCATCGTCGACGGCGAGCGCGGGATCGTGATGGCAGACGCACCGAAGACGGTGCAGACCTACTATCGCAAGCGTGCCCGGGCGTTTCGCGCGCAGCAGCGGGATCTCATCAAGCTGCGCAGCAAGCCCGCGCAGACGCGCTGCGGGACCCGGATCCGTCTCGACGCCAACATCGACCTGGTCGACGACCTGAAGGATGTCCGCCAGGGCGGCGCCGACGGAATCGGGCTCTACCGCACCGAGTATCTGTTCCTCAACCGCGCAGACCCGCCCAGCGAGGACGAGCAGTTCGAGACCTACGCGGAAGTCATCGCGGCCATGGGCGGGGCGCCGGTCACGATCCGCACCATCGACGTCGGCGCCGACAAGCCGCTGCAGGGCCGCGGCCCGCGCAGCGGTGTTCCGATCAATCCGGCGATGGGGCTCCGCGCGATCCGCCTCTGCCTGCAGGACCTGAACCTGTTCCGCCCCCAGCTCCGCGCCATCGTACGGGCGGCAGCGGTCGGGCCGGTCCGCATGCTCGTGCCGATGCTCTCGACGCCCCAGGAGCTTTTCCAGGTCCGCAATCTGCTCAAAGCGACGCTGCGCGATCTGAAGCGCGACGGCTTCGCTGTCCCGGACCACGTCCCCCTCGGCGGCATGATCGAAGTGCCCGCCGCCGCCATCGCGGCTACCACCTTTGCGAAGTACCTCGATTTCCTTTCGATCGGTACCAACGACCTCATCCAGTACACGCTCGCCATCGATCGAATCGACGACCAGGTCAGTCACCTCTACGATCCCGTGCACCCGGCGATCCTCAAGCTCATCCAGGGCGTCTTCGATGCCGGCCTGCGGTCGGGAACGGAAGTGACGATGTGTGGCGAGATGGCCGGAGATCCGCAATACACCCGACTACTCCTCGGCCTTGGGCTCCGGAGCTTCAGCATGCATCCGGGCCATCTTCTGGAGGTCAAGCAGGCTGTCACCGAGACGGATATCGATGCGCTGAAGGACCATACGCGCCGCCTGATGCGCGCGAGCAATCCATTACGCATCGGCGCTATCCTGCGGGAAATGAACGAGCTCTGAGGCCTGTTCCGCAGCCGACCTCGCTGCCGGGCTGCCGCCTTACTTTCGTCACCCAAGATCGGGATAATGCACGCGCGCCTCGCGGCGCACGCGCCGGCGGCGCCCGCATCGTGAAAACGCGGAACACGCCCGTGGCAACCGCAGCAACACCGTCCTCGCGCGGATCGACCGCGCGTCATCGAGGCTCGCTCCCGCATCGTGAGCCGGCAGACGGGGCAGGATCGACGCATGGCTGAGTACGCGCGACACGAGAAGACGGAAAAGCAGCTTCAGCAGCTGTCGGACGCGATCAAGACCGGGCGCCTCCAGCCCGTGCGGCGCATGATCAACACGCTGCCTCCGGGCGAGATCGCCGACCTGCTCGAGTCATTGCCGCCGGAGCCGCGCGCGCTTGTCTGGGAACTGGTCGACCAGGGCCAGGACGGCGAGATCCTCGTGGAGGTCGCCGACGAGGTCCGGGCCGGCCTGATCGACGCGATGGAGGACGAGGCGCTGGTCGAGGCCACCGCGGAACTCGAGATCGACGATCTCGCGGACATCCTCGACGACCTTCCGGATCCGGTCATCCGCCAGGTCCTTCAGGACATGGACAGCCAGGATCGGGAACGCCTGACCCAGGTCCTGGCCTACCCCGAGGACAGCGCCGGCGGTCTGATGAACCCCGACGTCCCGACGATTCGCGCGGACGTGACCCTCGACGTCGTGCAGCGCTATCTCCGCATGCGGGGGGAGTTGCCGGAGCCCATCGACAGCCTCTACGTCGTCGACCGGGACGGCCGTCATGTCGGGCGCCTGGCCTTCGTGGACCTGCTGGTGAGGAGCCAGGATCAGACCGACAGCGATCTGATCAAGAGCGACCGGGAGCCGATCCCGGTGGACCTGCCCGCCGGTGAGGTCGCCATGCGCTTCGAGCACCACGATTACGTGTCGGCACCCGTCATCGACCAGCATGGGATGCTCCTCGGCCGCATCACGATCGACGACATCGTCGACGTCATCCGTGACCAGGCGGAGCACGACGTGCTCAGCATGGCGGGTCTGGACGAGGAGGACGACATGTTCGCGCCGGTCCTCATCGCCAGCCGCCGGCGCGCGCTCTACCTCGGCCTCAACCTCGTCACCGCCTTCGTGGCCGGCTGGTTCGTTGGCCTCTTCGACAAGACCCTGGAGCAGGCCGTGGCCCTGGCGGTGCTGATGCCCGTGGTCGCCTCCATGGGCGGCATCGCAGGCACCCAGACGCTGACGCTCATGATCCGCGGCTTCGCGACCGGTCAGGTCGGGTCGGGCAATACGGCCGCCCTGCTGCGCAAGGAACTCGCCATCGGCACGCTCAACGGGCTCCTCTGGGCGACGGTCGTTGGCATCGTCGCGATGGTCTGGTTCGACCGCGAATCAATCGGCTTCGTGGCCGCGGCAGCCGTACTCTTGAATCTCGCTGGGTCGACGTCGAGGCGTCTGAGGACGACGGGCACGATCACGCCGGCAAGCGCGCCCACAGCAAGATTCAGGAGGACGGCTGCCGCGGCCACGAAGCCGATCGATTCGCGGTCGAACCAGACGATCGCGACGATGCCAAC
>JBCCZC010000073.1:0-17020 GCA_039188505.1 Pseudomonadota bacterium
AGCGCCTCGAAATCGGCCCGCGTGTCGAAGCTGAAGGTGCCGTCGGTGGCCACGGTCAGTTCCCCGCCGGCGGGCGGCTCGTAGGCCGAGCCCACGACGTCCGCACCGTCAACGGCGACCACCGAAAGGTCGTCATCGTCCGGGTCGTCGTCATTGGCGAGCAGACCGGTGGCTGCACCAGCGCCAAGGAGGTCGCCTTCAGGGACCTCATAGCTGTCGGCTTCGAGCTCCGGCGGAGCAATCCCGACGAAGCCGCCGGTGGCACCGTCGATGGTGGCCGGCAGGTCGCCGCCGAGGACCAGCGAGATCGCACTGGTGGTGCTGGAGTTGTCGCCCACGGCGACGATCTCCACGTCGGCTTCCAGCGTGCAGGATGTCCCGGCGGGAACGCTGCCGTTGATCAGTTCCGTCTGGCTGCCGCCAGCGGCCGCGTTGAAGGTGCCACCACAGGTGCCTGCCGTATTGGCCGGCGTGGCGATCACGATGGTCGCCGGCAGCATGTCAGTGAAGTTGATCATCGTGGCATCGACGTCCACCGCCGTGCTGTCGATGATGTAGCGCAGCCGCGCGATGGATCCGAGCTGTGCCGAGGGCACGTCGTATTCCTTGGTGATGACCGGCAACGCGTAGACCTCTAGCGTCGCCGAGGCGGTCCCCGAGGTGCCGAGATTGGAGGTCAGGTTTCCGGAAACGTTGACGTAGGTCCCCTGCGCCGATGCCGTCACGTCCACGGAGAGCGCGCAGGTGGCGCCCGCCGCCACGGATCCGCCGGAGTAGGCGATCGCACCGGAGCCCGGGACGGCCGTGAGCGTGCCGCCGGTGCAGGTCGTCGTGGTATTCGAGGGCGCCGCCACCACCAGTCCTGCCGGCAGGTTGTCCGTGAAATCCAGGCTTGAAGCCGCGATCGTGTTGGCGGTGTTGTCGATCATGAAGGTGAGCGTCGACACCCCATCCTCGAGGATGGGCGTCGGCCCGAATGCCTTCGCAAAGCCGACTTCCTGCGGGATGTCGATCACCACCGAAGCGCCCCCACCGAGAACACCTGCGCGTCCGAGGACGCTGCTGGTGTCCAGCGTGTAGACGGCCCGGACCGGCATCGCACCGACGGCCAGGGTCACGCCGAAGCTGCACATCGTCGTCGGCGCCACGAGATCCAGGCCCCGGACCGTCAGCACCGTTCCGGTAAGGTCGACCACAGCCTGCGAATTGGCACCGCAGAAGCCCGTCAGCTCCGGACCCGGCCACGTCAGCGCCGCGTCAGCGATTGTTGCCAGATCTACCGAGAAGGCGACGTCGCGCTGTGGCGAGGCCACATTGGCATTTGCGATATCGAAGTTCAGCACGACGTTCTGGCCGGGTGCGGGGATGCCGACGAGCTGAGCGTCGAGGGTGATCGCGTCGACGCTGAAGCTCGCCTCTGCGTCAATGCCCGCGGGCGCAACGCCAATGCCGTCGATGGTGCCCGAGAGGTCGCTGACCGTGTTGAGCGCCGATGCGCCGGCAATCGCGCCGGCCGGCACCATGACCAGCGTGCTGAACTCACAGGTTTCGCCGGGCGCGAGGGATCCGCCGGTAAGCGAGAGCGATCCACTCCCCGTCAGGCTGGATCCCGCGCCGCAGATGTCACTTTGGGGAGTCGCCACGGCCACGAGGCCGCTTAGCGCCGCGTCCAGGTCGTCCGTGAAGGTGACGCCCGTCGCCGCGGTGCCGGCGAGATTGGTCACCGTGAAGCTCAGGGTGCCCATGCCGCCCACCGGGATCGATTCGGGGGAGAATGCCTTGGTCATCTGCAAGCCGGCATTGATGTCGAGCGTCGCTACTGCGGACCCAAGGACTGCAAAGTTGCCGTCGATCAGGCCGAAGAGACTACCCGTCTGGCTCGTGTAGCTGCCGACCTGCCCGGCAGGCAGGTTCAGGTCGAGACTGAAGCTACAGGTCTCGCCCGGCCCCAGGGTGCCGCCGGCGAAGATGATAAACGTTGTGCCGCTGACGCTGGATCCCGCGCCACAGACGTCGTTCTGCGTGGGTGAGAATGAAAAGAGCCCCGAAGGCAGGGTGTCCAGATCATGGGAAAACTGGATGCTCGATGCCGTCTGGGTCGGCGATGTGTTCTCGATCGTGTACTCCAGCATCACCCTCGAGGCGCTGGCGGAGATCGGCGACTCGACGAAGCGCATGCGGGCCGAAAGCCCCGAGACGCTCAGCTCGGCGGATGACGCCGCGGCTTCGATCGGCGATCCGCTGATCGTTCCGGTGACGGTGCTGGTGCGGATGAGGTAGGTCCCCGGGGTCGCGTCTGCCGGCACCTGCAGATCGATCGAGAAGGTGCAGCTGCTACCGATGGACAGCGTGCCACCGGTCAGATCGACGGCCATCGTTCCCATCGTCGCCGATCCCGCTCCGCAGGGATCCATCCCCGGCGTGATCCCGATCGCCACCAGACCGGGCAACACCGCATCAAGGTCGATGCTCGCGGCGAGCGCGAGTGCATCGGGACCTGTCGCCGCCTCACCGGCCGACGTGTCGTAGGCGATCGTGACGTCTGCGGTCACCGTGTCGCCCGGCGCGACGACGACCTGCTGCAGTTCGAGCGCGATGCGCGGCACGGTGATGATATCGAGCACGGCCGTGGCTTCCTGACCGGTCTGGGCAACGCCGTTGACGGTGGCCATGATCGGCAACGAAGTGCCGGGATGGCTGCCTGCGGGAATCACGTCCCCCAGGGTGACGTCGACGGTGAACGTGCAGGAAGCACCGGCGGCGAGCGTGCCACCGCCGAAGAAGATAGCGGGTCGATTGAAGTTGCTCCCCGGGAACGGGGTGTCCCTGGAAATGACATTACCGGAGCCGTTGCACAGGTTGTTCGCCGGCGCTAATGCAAAGTCGGTATTGTCGTTGGTCAAGCGGTCAAAGAATGAAATGCTCGTCGCGCTGTTGTCCGGATCCGGGTTGGTCAGCGTGTACTCGATGGTAACCGTGTCCGCCGGCGTGTACGGGCCGCCGAGAATTCGCTTCTCGAAGATGGGAGCGGTGCTGACCTGGAGGACCTCCGCCGCCGCGTTTCCCATCTCCATGGAACCGCCGAGGTCCCCTGTGATCGGTGCGGTCACGAGGTCGAAGTTGCCTGAGGGGCCGGCCGCGGGGATGCTGACCTGTACCTCGAAGCTGCAGCGCCCCCCCGGCGGAACCGTGGCGCCGCTCAGATTGATCGCGCTCCCGCCCGTCAGCGACGAACCGGCGCCACAGGGATTGGTCGGAAGCAGCGCCGTGGCAAGCCCGCTCAGGGCCGCGTCCAGGTCCAGCGAAAAGGCCCCGTTCGTCAGCGTCCTTGATCGGTCGCCGTTGATGATTTCGAATTCGAGCGTCGCGACATCGGCAAAGGGTGCGGGATCGTCGTTGATCTGCAGGGTGAGCGCGGGGCGCGAGATGGTCACATCGAGCACGTTCGCGCTGAAGCCGATGGTGCCACCCGTCGATGACGAAGCGTCCAGCGTCCGCGACGCCAATCGGCCGGCACCTTCGGCGATCACGTCGACCGTCATCGTGCAGGTCTCACCGCCCCTGAGGAAGCCACTGAACGCCCCGACGACGCTCGCCCCGGCGACCGGCGTGAAGCTGGCAATGCAGTCGATCGTTGCGTTCGGCGGTTCTGCGACGACCAGGCCCTTCGGCAGTCGGTCGTTGAAGCTCAGGTTGAACGTATTGCCGCCGATCAGCGAGTTGTCCCAGATGTAGGTGACGGTGCTGCGCCCGAGGAGCGGCACGCTGGTCGGTGAATAGGTCTTGCTGAAGCCGGGGCGTGAGGCCGTTACGGTCAGATCATCGGTCGCATTGCCGGAATTGCCCGCACTGGAGTTCAGGTCTCCGGTCACGAGCGTGAACATGCCGACGGTCGACGGTCGGACGACCACCCGCACCTCGCAGGAGGAGCCGCCCCCGAGGCGGCCCGTGAGCAGCTCGACGGTCGAGCCTCCCGCCGGAGCCAGGATCTCGGCCAGCTCGCAGTTGGTGTCGAGGAGAACCGGATCTGCCAGCGCGAGACCAGCCGGAAGCGTTGCCGTAAACGCGAGATCCCTCACCGGACCCGCGGCGTTCGTAATCGTGAAGATCAGTTCCGAATCCGCGCCAGGTCCGATCGTCTCGGGCGAAAATAGGGCTTCAAAGGTGGGTTGAGCGACGGCGCCCATGCTCCCCAGGAGCAGGGCGATGGCGCTCGACCACCGCAAGAGCAGACTGTTTTTCATCTCGAAGCTCCCGGGGCGCTCAGCGCTCGATGGCTTCGAGGCGGGACTCCAGCTCTTCGAGCCGCTTGTGCAGCTGCTCGATGTAGATATGCGCGATCTCCAGCTCCTTCAGCACGCTCTGGGAGCGCGCACCCACCTCGATCATCGCGCCGTTCTCGGCCTCATCCGCCGCCGCCGGCTGCACGAAGGGCAGGTGGCGGTTCGTCCACATCGCCGTCGCGTGCTCCTCGATGCTCGGGACATCGAAGTCCTGGGAGAACACATAGTCGGGCGTGACCTGGCTCGTGCCGATGAAGAGCTGGCCGGTCACGGTCACGCGGTTGCTGTTGGCGGGCGTGATACCAGTTGTGTCGCCGAGCTGCAGGAGATTCTCGTCCGAGCCCGGGTACACCTTGAACGGCGCGGTCGTTGCCGTGCGGTCCTCGAGGACGAAGGCCAGCTCGTTGGCAGTCATCTGCCACGACTGGGCTTCGAAACCGAGGGTGACGTCCTGCTCGAGGCGGATGGCGGCCGTATCGCCGGTCAGAATATGGAGATCGGTCATCGGCACGAAGGCGCCGATACCGACATCACCGTCCTCGTCGACGAGCAGAGCGTTGCTCGGCGCACCGGCATTCACGCGAAAGACCTGACGCCCGTCGTTGGCCGTTTCGACGGCAAAGTAGTTGTCGCCGCCGTTGTCCGAGTCGTTGAACTCGAGAACCCAGTCCTGACTCGGAAACTGTTGCGATACGCTCGTGTCAACGGCCCGGATCCTGAGATTGTTCTCCTTGAGCCGGATCGTGTCCTCGCCGAAGAATTCATTGTTGGCACAGTCGAGGCCGACGCACAGGCTGGCCTGAATGCTCGTGTCGGTGGTAATGGTCTGCTTGGGCTGAGCCTCGGTCAGGTTCGGATTGACGGCGCGATTGTCAACAACTGTGAAACTACCCACCTGGCGGGGGATTCCGGTCGCTGCGGCGCGATTGTCCCCGCCATCGCGACGTGCTTTCAGCGCCAGCTCGAAACGGAAGCGGCCATCCGGCAGCGTGCCGAGTTCGGCGAGATCCACGGCGAGAATTTCGCCTGGCGCAAAGGTGCGGCCGTCGCGGAAGCCGTCGGGTCCCACGATGTACAAGCTGCCGCCCTCATGGGGAATATTGGTGGTCCAGGCCAGGCTTTCGCCATCGAAGAACTGCTTGATCGTCTGCGGCTTGGCGGTAACGGCAGTGGCGACGAGGAGCAACGCGAAGCAACGAGCGATGACGACCATGAGATTCCCCTGCGGCTGGTGGTCCTTGGTGGCTAGCCATCGTAGGGGCAACGCTCACGGCATCGCAACCGAAAGATCGCGTCAGACGCCCGCCTCGCGGTGGTAGTCGGCGATGCGCTCCACCTCTCGCTTCGAGCCCATGACCACGCCACAGCGCTGGTGCAGTTCGGTCGGCTCGATCTCCATGATGCGCTGCGCACCGTCGGTCGCCAGGCCGCCGGCCTGCTCGACGATGAAGGCCATCGGGTTGGCCTCGTACATCAGGCGCAGCTTGCCCTTCTCGGCGGACGGACGCTTGTCACGCGGATACATGAAGACGCCGCCACGGGTCAGAAGCCGATGGACATCGGCGACCATCGAGGCCACCCAGCGCATGTTGAAGTCGCGCCCGCGTGGACCGGTCTCTCCGGCCAGGCACTCGTCGATGTAGCGCTTCACCGGCGGGTGCCAGTGGCGCATGTTCGACATGTTGATCGCGAACTCCTTCGTCTCCTCCGGGATCTGCATGTTCGGCGCGGTCATGGCGAAGCTGCCGAGCTCGCGATCGAAGGTGAACTGGTGCACGCCGTCCCCGAGCGTCAGTACCAGGAGCGTGCTCGGACCGTAGACCGTGTAGCCGGCAACGACCTGCTCCGTGCCCGGCTGGAGGAAAGCCTCGGCGGTCGGCTCGACGCCCGGCGGGCAGCGCAGCACGGAGAAGATGGTCCCGACGGAAATGTTGACGTCGATGTTCGACGAGCCGTCGAGGGGATCGAACAGCAGCAGGTATTCACCCTTCGGGAAGCGATGCGGGATCGGGTGCGGATCCTCCATTTCCTCGGATGCGATCGCGGCGAGATGGCCGCCCCACTCGTTGGCCTCGAGCAGAATCTCGTTCGACATGACGTCGAGCTTCTTCTGGACCTCGCCCTGGATGTTCTCGGTGCCGACGCTATCGCCCACATCGGCCAGTGCGCCCTTGTGGACGTACGCCGAGATGACCTTGCAGGCCCGGGCGACGACTTCGATGAGCAGGCGGCGGTTCGAGGAGATGAGCCCCCGGCGCTGGCTCTCGATGAGATACTGGACAAGCGACTTGCGATGCATCGCGGCCTCCCTGGCTGGCCGGGCCGGGCGGCCCGCGCTCCCCAGATGGGCTCGCCCCATGCGAATATCAATCGGGCCAGAGGAGGCCGACGGGAGACCCCATGGGCGAGCACGCAGAGACCTTCGTTCACCATATCAACTTCCTCGTCCGGGACGTCGAGGCGGCCGCGGCGCGCTTCGCGGGTGCCCTGGGCCTCGACTTCGGGGCCCTCGAGAGCCTGCCAAGTCGCGGTGTCGTCCTGCGTCGGGCGCGCGCCGGCGCCACCTGGATCGTCCTGGTACAACCGGTGGACTCGACCGGGCTGCCGGCGGAAATGCTCGCCACCCAGGGCGAGGGCGTCATGCTGGTGTCCTTCGCCGTCGACGGGCTCGAAGCGGCCCTGGAGAGGGCCGAAGCCGCGGGAGCTCACCGCCAGGGCGATATCCGCGGCGGTCTCGATCATTGGCGCGTCGCCGACCTCTGTCCCGTCACGCTCTTCGGCGTTCCCGTGCAGCTCGTCGAGGACCCGGATTCCTGATCCTGAGAGCGCGGCGGGTTCCTAGCCGACCCGCTGGCGGAACCAGCGCGCGGCCCCGAGCATGGCGGCCTGGCCGTTCTGGATGAGCGATACCGGCATGGCAGACAGGTAGTCGCGGTAGGTGGGATGATCGACAAAATGGTCCGCGAAGGCGCTGCCCAGGAGCTGTTCGCGGAGCCGCGGGAGAATGCCGCCGGCGAGGTAAACGCCCCCAAGGGCCCCGAAGGTCAACGCAAAATCCCGCGCCGCGCAGCCCAGTAGATCGCAGAACACGCGCGCCGTACGCACGCTCATGGCATCGGCCTCGCGCACCGCGCTGGCCGTGATCTCCACCGCGGAGCTCGCGGATGACCGGCTGCGAGAAACGGCCAGCATGGCGGCGTGAAGGTTCTCCATGCCGCGGCCGGACAGCACGAGCTCGACGTAGAGGCCCGGATTCCAGGCGCGCAGCTGCTCCCAGACGCTTTCGGGAAACGCCCGCCATGCCGGACAGCGAACGTGGCCGCCCTCCCCCGGCACCTCGAGCCAGCCATCACCCACGGGCACGAGCGCACAAACGCCCAGACCCGTACCGGGACCCAGCACCAGCCGGACACCCTGGCGCGCCTCGCCCGGGCGGATCGGCAGCAGATCGAGCTGGGTGTCGACGCTCGTCGACCACGCCATCGCGACGAAATCGTTCACCACGTGAACACGATCGAGACCGAACCGTCCGGTCAGCGCCGCGCCGTCGACCCGCCAGCCGAGATTGGTCATGGAGACCGCGTTGTCCACCGCCGGGCCCGCGGCAGCGAGGCAGGCGTCCACGGGCCCCTCGATGCGCGCTCGCGAAAGGTAACGTGCAATGCAGGCGTCGAAGCTGTCGTATTCGCGGGTCGGAAACGTGGCGGCGTAGTCGAGCGCCACGGCGCCGTCGTCAGCGACCGTGGCGACGGCAAAACGGGCGTTCGTGCCGCCGATATCCGCAACAACAAGGGGTTTCACGGTTCAGTCCGCAGAGCGCTCATCAGCTGTCGGAACGCTGCGTCACCTCGCGGGTTGTCGTGGCAGCCGCCACGGAACGCGGGAGATCGGCTGCGCTTCATCGTCAGCATGAGCGTGAAGCCGGCAGCGCTAAGGCCCGTCATTCTCTCAGACACCTTGATTTCACCTCGGCACATTGATCACAGGACTTCCGGGAGACGCGGCCGAAACCGGGGAGTCGCGAGCGGTGTCTCAGGCGCTGGCGTCGTCGCCGGGGGCGGCGAGGAACGCCATACCCCAGGCCGGCAACTCAACGGCACCGAGCTGAACGGTCACCGGCGGAGCGGCCGCCAGATCGATCAGCGTATGGCGCCCGCCGGGCAGCGTGAAACGTGCGGGTTCAGGGCCGAAGTTGAAGCAGCAGAACAGACGACGCCCCTCGTGCTCGCGGACGAAGGCCAGTCGATCGCCTTCACCGGTCACGAAGTCGATCGTTCCCCACTGGAGCTCGGGGAGGTGCTTCCGCCAGGCAAGAAACTGGCGGTAGAACGAGAGCACCGAGCTGGCATCGCCCTCCTGCACGTCGACCGCCCGGGCGCGATGGCCCGCCTCGATCGGGAGCCAGGGCTCGCCGTCCGTGAAGCCCGCCGTTGCCTCCGCAGCAGTCCAGGGCATCGGCGTCCGGCAGCCATCGCGGCCCTTGAAGGTCGGCCAGAAGGCGATGCCGTAGGGATCGCGCACGGCCTCCCGCGGGATCTCCGCCTCCGTCAGGCCCAGCTCGTCGCCCTGGTAGATGCAGGCGCAGCCTCGGAGGGACAGCAGCGCCGCGGCAATGACCTTGGCCAGCGCGTCGTTGGCCCGCGCTCCGCCCCAGCGGGTCGCGACGCGCGCGACATCATGATTGCCCACCGCCCAGCAGGCCCACCCGTTGTCGAGCTGGCTATCGAGGCCCTCGACGGCCTCCCGGATCGTGGCGGCATCGAAATCGTCGGAGAGCAGCTCGAAGCTGTAGGCGGTATGCAGCCGCTCCTCGCCGCGCGTGTACTGGGCGATCGTTGCACGGGTGTCTTCGGCCGTGATCTCACCGAGCGAGACGGCGCCGTAGCGATCGAGCAGCGCCCGCAGTTCGGCGAGAAAACCGAGATTCTCGGGCTGCGTGATGTCGTGGACATGGCGCTGGAAAGCATAGGGGTTGTCGATGCGAAAACCCTGGCCGACCCGCTCCGCTTCCGGTTTCGCCGGATTGTCGCGGAGCTGGGCGTCGTGGAAGCAGTAGCCGACCGCGTCGAGACGCATGCCGTCGACACCGCGATCGAGCCAGAAGCGGACGTTGTCGAGCATCACGTCGACGACGTCACGGCAGTGGAAATTGAGGTCGGGCTGGCTCGCGAGGAAGTTGTGCAGGTAGTACTGCTGCCGGCGCGACTCCCACTCCCAGGCCGAGCCGCCGAAGATCGACAGCCAGTTGTTCGGCGGAGTGCCGTCGGGCTTGGGATCGGCCCAGACGTACCAGTCCGCCTGGTCGTTGTCGCGGGATCGTCGACTTTCCTCGAACCAGGGATGCTGATCGGACGTGTGGCTGAGCACCTGATCGATGATGACCCGCAGGCCGAGCCGATGGGCGCGCTCGATGAGCGCGTCGAAGTCGGCGAGCGTCCCGAACATCGGGTCGACCGCTCGATAGTCGCTGACGTCGTAGCCGAAGTCCTTCATCGGCGAGCGGAAGAACGGGGACACCCAGATGGCGTCGACCCCGAGGTCGCGGATGTAGTCGAGCTTCCGGGTGATGCCCGGAAGATCGCCGATCCCGTCGCCCTTGCTGTCCAGCAGGCTGCGGGGATAGACCTGGTAGATGACCGCGCCGTGCCACCACGCCGGCTCGCTCGCGTTGATCGCCGCCAGTGGCTGCGTACCCTGTGCCATGTCCCGTAATGCTTCCCGCGATGCCAATGGCACCAGGCGCCTGGCCCGTGCCCGCCGCTCCCTCGGAACGGCTGATTCCACGACGCTTTCCCCCGGGGGGCGTCGCGACCATCGAGGCTGCATCGGCTCCCCTGCCGGCAGCACGCTCGATCGGTCGTCAAGCTAGCACAAAGCGCATTGCCCCAGACCGCTGTGCAAACGTATTCACATCGCTTTGACCTCTTCAAAGCGTTCATCCGGGCTCCGCAGGGGCCCCTGGGCCTTCTGCATACGTATGCATTCGGTCAGGATTTGGGCTACGCTTGTGGCTCGGAACGTCAGGGGCCCAACGACGAAACGATGACGACTCGAACCGGCAAGACGACGTCGCTCGACATTGCCCACCTCGCAGGGCTATCCCAGTCGACGGTCTCGCGGGCCCTGAACAACAGCCCCCTGGTCAACAAGGAAACCCGCGATCGCGTCCATGAGATCGCGCGGCAGCTGAACTACAAGCCGGACCGGAACGCCGCCAACCTCCGAACCCGCAAGTCGCGCACGCTCGCGCTGCTGCTGTTCGAGGAGGAGACCGCGGACGATTCGCACATCAACCCGTTCTTCCTCCTCATGATCGGGCAGATCACGCGCGCGGCCGCGAACGCCGGCTATGACCTGCTCGTCAGCTTCCAGCGCCTCGACGAGGACTGGCACACGGAGTACGAGCTCTCCAGCCGGGCAGACGGCATGATCCTGCTGGGCTACGGCGACTACCTCGACTATCGGCCCAAGCTCGAGCAGCTCGCGGACTCCGAAGCCCATTTCATGATCTGGGGTCCAATGGTCGAGGACACATTGGGGCACTCCCTCGGCTGCGACAACGCCCTCGGCGGCTGGCTTGCCACCCGCCACCTGCTGGCGATCGGCAAGCAGCGGATCGCTTTCCTCGGCGAGGCCTCACACCACTGTCCGGAGTTCGAGCTGCGCCACCGCGGCTTCGTCAGGGCGCTGGCGGAGGCGGGCCTGGAGCCCGACCCGGCGCTGGCCAGCGAAGCGCTCGACCAGGCGACAGGCTTCACCGGTGCGACGCGGCTACTGGAGAACGGTGCGCCCTTCGACGCGATCTTCGCCGCCAGCGACATGATCGCCCTCGGGGCCATCCGCGCGCTGCGACAGCGGGGCCTCGATGTGCCGGGCGACGTGGCGGTGGTGGGCTTCGACGACATCCCGACAGCGAGCGTCGTCTATCCCTCGCTGACGACCGTGCAGCAGGACACGAACCTCGCCGGCAAGCTGCTGGTGCGAAACCTGATCAAGCTGATCGAGGGGGAATCGGTCGAGTCCGGGCTGCTGGCCCCCAGGCTGGTCGTCCGCGAGTCCTGCGGCGGCGCCGACGGCTAGCCAGCGACGCTGATCGATGCCGGCGGCAGGCTGCCGGCGCGGCTTTTCTCGGATCCACGCCTTCACCGCAACCCAACGACGCGGAGCACCGCCTCCCGAAGTCGGACCGGGATCGAAGGGATCCGCGGACCGACCCCTCGGTCAGACCGGCTCGCTCCCCGATTCCGCAACCTCATGCGGATCGTGGTCGGACACGAACAGGGTCGCGATGCCCCCGACGAAGAAGAACACGCCACCCAGCACCAGGGCGTAGATCGCCTGGTCCTGGAACACGCCTGAGACGACGCTGCCGATCACGGTGGCCGCAAGCAGCTGCGGGATCACGATGAAGAAATTGAAGATCCCCATGTAGACGCCCATCTTGTTCGACGGCAACGCCCCCGAGAGCATCGCGTAGGGCAGCGACAGGATCGACGCCCAGGCGATCCCCACGCCGACCATCGACAGCAGCAGCCACTGCGGGTCCTTGATGAAAACGAAGGAGGCCAGCGCCGCCCCGCCGATCCAGAGATTGATCAGGTGGGCTACCCGGCGGTTGGTCACCCGGGCGAGCCAGGGAATGAAGAACGCGGCGAGCGCGGCGAAACCGTTGTAGGCCGCGAACAGCACGCCCACCCAGTCCGCACCGTCGTTATAGGCCGCGCTCGTCGTGTCCGACGTCCCGTAGTGGAACGACGTCACCGCAGCGGTGGTGTAGATCCACATCGAGAACAGCGCGAACCAGGAGAAGAACTGGACGACCGCGAGCTGCTTCATCACCCGCGGCATCTGGAACAGATCGCTCATGATCTCGTAGAGCGGGGCGTCGATTCGGCCCTGCCGGCCTTGCCTGGCCGTCAGCAGAAGCAGGAGCCCGAACACGACGGACCCGATCCCGAGGATGTAGATCTGCTTGTCGAGACCCGCGAAGAAGACCAGCGCGGTGATCGCGGCGCCAGCGGCCAGCCAGATCAGCGCCCTTGCGTTGAACTTCGCCGGCGTGGCGAGCTCTTCGGTCACCTCCTCGGAGACCATGGGCGGTTCCGCGTCGGCGAACGCGGCGAGCTCCTCGGGTGGATACTCCCGCGTTCGCAGCACCGTCCAGCCGACGGCGAGGAACAGAACGACGCCGCCGGCGTAGAAAGAGATCTTGACCGAGTCGGGCACGATGCCGTCGGGCGCCGTGTTGGCCACGTCGAACCAGTTCGCGAGCATCCAGGGGAGCGCGGAGGCCACGATCGCGCCGATGCCGATGAAGAAGCTCTGCATGGCGAAGCCGAGCGTCCGCTGCCGATGCGGCAGCATGTCGCCGACGAAAGCCCGGAACGGCTCCATGGACACGTTGATGGAGGCATCGAGGATCCAGAGCATGCCCGCGGCGACCCAGAGCGTCGGAGAGTTGGGCATGAAGAACAGGGCGGCCGTTGCAGCGAGGGCGCCGTAGAGGAAGTAAGGTCGCCGGCGCCCGAGCGAATTCCAGGTGCGATCGCTCATGAAGCCGATGATCGGCTGGACGATCAGACCGGTGACCGGGGCGGCGATCCACAGGATGGGCAGCTCGTCGATCTCGGCGCCGAGGGTCTGGAAGATCCGGCTGACGTTCGCATTCTGGAGCGCGAAACCGAACTGGATCCCCAGGAATCCGAAACACATGTTCCAGATCTGCCAGAAATTGAGCGCTGGCTTTTGTCGCATGGACTCCCCTCCGCAGGACAATCGCTGGATTGTGGGGGAAATGCCACAGCGGAGCTACCGGCTGCAAACGAATTCACGGTCGTTCGCGCGCAGGATGGATGCTCAGGACTGTCGGATGGCTTCCTTGGTCTGGCGGAGATTCTCCAGCGCGGCGTCCCCGAGGCGGATCGCGGCCTGGACCTGCAGGATGTCGAGCACCAGGAGATGGGCGAGCCGGGAACTGCTCGGCGTGTAGCGGCCCGGATCCTCGTCGACCCGGACCCCGAGCAGACAGTCGGCGCGGTCGGCGAGCGCCGTACCGGGCGAGGTCACGGCGACGATCTGCGCCCCGCGGCCGCGGGCATCGTCGCAGGCGGCGAGCACCGGCTGGCTCGCGCCGGAATGGGAAATCGCCACGATCACGTCGCCGGACCGCCGGATCGCGCCGGTCTGCCGCAGCGTCGGCGCATCGCTGTAGGCCACGCAGCGGAGACCGAGGCGGAAGAAGCGATTCTGCGCGTCATTGGCCACCAGGCCTGACACCCCCATGCCCCAGAACTCGATCGCGTCGGCGCCGGCCAGCAGGTCCGCAGCCTCCGCAAAGGCGGCCGGTTCCAGCTCCTCTCGCAAGGTCGTCAGCTCGCCGATCGCCCGCAGGGTGACCTTCTCGATCAGCCCGGCGGCATCCTCACTGCCGTCGATGTCGGCGTGGATCAAGGATCGGGCGTCGCGTTCGAGCGACCGGGCCAGCTCCAGCTTGAGCTGGCGAAAACCGTCGCAGCCAACGGACCGGCAGAAGCGGACCACGGTCGGTTCGCTGGTCCCCGCCCGCTCCGCCACCCGGGCGATGGGCTCGTGGAGCAGGCGCTCCGGGTCAGCGAGCAGCAGGCGCGCCACCTTGCCTTCGCCTGCGGCCAGCGAGTCCAGTGCTTGTTCGACACGATGCAGCATGTAATAAAACTACATCATTTCGCTGGATAATGGCAGCAAACAGGGCGATAATCCGCCTCAAGTGTAATTCAACTACGGAATCTGCCCATGGGACGCTTCATTCCGGTCGATCCCTTCGACCTTGTGATCTTCGGCGGCACCGGTGATCTCGCCCGGCGCAAGCTGCTGCCCGCTCTCTACCATCGGGACGCGGACAACCAGCTTCCCGACGGTAGCCAGATCATCGGCGCGTCCCGTCAGGAGCTGACCAGCGAGGCCTGGCGAACCGAGGTCGCAGGCCAGCTACGCGCGGCGCTGTCGGCCGACGAGATCGACGAAGCGGTATTCGAGCGCTTCCTCCGGCGGCTCCATTACGCGCGAGTGGACCTCATGGACACCGCACCCTGGACCGACCTGTCGGCACTGTTGACCGTCGACCGCGTCCGCGTCCTGTAACTCGCGCTGAGTCCGTCGCTCTACGGACCGGCCGCGGAGGGTGCCGCGCGCAGCGGCATCGTCGACGGCGGCACGCGCATCGTGCTCGAGAAGCCGGTCGGTACGAACCTCGAGACCGCCCAGGAGATCAACCGGCGGGTGAGCGCCCACTTCGAGGAAAGCCAGATCTTCCGGATCGACCACTACCTCGGGAAGGAGTCGGTCCAGAACCTGTCCGCGCTGCGCTTCGGCAACTCCCTGTTCGAGCCCCTGTGGCAGCGCGGCCACATCGACCACGTGCAGATCACCGTGGCCGAGAGCCTCGGCGTCGGCAGCCGGGGCGACTACTACGATCGGTCCGGCGCGCTCCGGGACATGGTCCAGAACCACCTGATCCAGCTGCTCTGCCTCGTCGCCATGGAACCACCGACGAGCCTCAACGAGGAGCAGATGCGCGACGAGAAGATCAAGGTGCTGAAGGCGCTCCGCCCGATCGGCGTCGATGACGTCGCCGAACGCACGGTGCGCGGCCAGTACACGGCCGGCACGGTCGGCGGCGAGACGGTCCCCGCCTACGCCGACGTGCTCGGTACGGAGAGCAACACGGAGACCTTCGTCGCCATCAAGGCGCATATCGACAACTGGCGCTGGTCCGGGGTGCCCTTCTACCTCCGGACGGGCAAGTCGCTGCCGCAGAAGGCGTCCGAGGTCGTCATCGAGTTCCGCCCGGTGGCCCACTCGATCTTCGATTCCGACGCCGGCCGCATGACGCCAAACCGGCTGGTCATCCGACTCCAGCCGAACGAGGCCATCACCCTGTCGCTGATGACCAAGGCGCCCGGCCCGGGCGGCTTCCACCTCCGCTCGCTACCGCTAGACCTGAGCTTCGAGGAGCACGACGAGGTCCGCTATCCGGACGCCTACGAGCGTCTGCTCATGGAAGTGCTGCGCGGCAATCCCGCGCTCTTCATGCGCGGCGACGAGGTCGAGGCCGCGTGGCGCTGGATCGATCGCATCGTTTCCGCCTGGCAGCAGACGTACCAGCCGGCCCTGCCCTACCAGGCGGGTAGCTCCGGGCCGACGCGCGCGGAGATGCTGCTCGACCGCGACGGGCGTGCCTGGCATGTCTGAGGCGCTGCTCGTCCACGCCGATCGGGACGGCCTGGCAGCTGCGCTCGCAGCGCAGCTCGGCGACGCGATCGAAGCCGCCGTCGGGCGCAGCGGCGCGGCGACGCTCGTCGTCGCCGGCGGCAGCACGCCGGCCCCGGCCTACCGGGCCCTGGATGCGTCATCGCTCGCGTTCGCCAGGGTCACCATGCTCCCCTCGGACGAGCGCTGGGTCCCCGTCGACCATGAGCTGAGCAACGATGCGATGCTCCGGAGCTGCTTCCCGAGCGCGCTGGCAGCGGGCCTGACCGTGGTGCCGCTGTCGAGTGCACCAACGCCCATCGAGGATGCCCTGCGCGACGTGGATACGGCGGTCGGAGCGCTGCCGAGCCCCTTCGACGTCGTGCTCCTCGGCATGGGCGACGACGGCCACACGGCGTCCCTGTTCCCCGATGACCCGGCAATCGCCGAGAACGAGGCCAGCGAGGCCCTGGCGGCCATCGCCCGCCCGCCGAGCCAGCCGACGGCACGCGTGACGCTCACGCCCCGCGCGCTCCTCAAGGCGCGTGAGCTGGTGCTGGCCATCTCCGGTGCCGAGAAGCGGCGCGTTATCGAAGAAGCGCTGCAACAACCCGACCTTCACCCCATCGGCCGGCTGCTTGCCCGCAGCGAGGTCCCGACAACGATCCACTGGTGCCCATGACACACGCGACGCTCAAGGCGGTCACGAACCGCATCATCGAACGCAGCCGCGAACCCCGCGCGGACTATCTGGAACGCATGCGCGCCGCCCGCGATCGCGATCGCCATCGCACGCGACTCTCGTGCGGCAATCTCGCGCACGGCTTCGCTGCCGAGGCCGCGGAACAGAAGGCCGCCCTGGCGACCAACCGGCGCCCGAACATCGGTATCGTCTCGGCCTACAACGACATGCTGTCGGCCCACCAGCCGCTGGCCGATTACCCGGAGATCATCAAGCAGGCCGCCTGGGTCGCCGGCGGCGTGTGCCAGTTTGCCGGCGGTGTTCCCGCGATGTGCGACGGCGTGACCCAGGGTCAGACCGGCATGGAGCTGTCGCTGTTCAGCCGCGACGTGATCGCCATGAGCACGGCAGTCTCGCTATCGCACGCGATGTTCGATGCGGTCCTGTGCCTCGGCGTCTGCGAAAAGATCGTCCCCGGCATGCTCATCGGCGCCCTGTCCTTTGGCCACCTGCCGTGCGTGATGGTCCCCGCGGGGCCGATGACCTCGGGCCTGCCGAACTCGGAGAAGGCGCGCATTCGCCAGCTCTTCGCCACGGGCAAGATCGGACGCGACGAGCTCCTTGAGGCCGAGTCGAAGTCCTACCACTCGCCCGGGACCTGCACGTTCTACGGCACGGCGAACACCAACCAGCTCCTCATGGAGTTCATGGGCCTGCATCTCCCCGGAACGAGCTTCGTCAATCCCGGCACGCCCCTGCGGAACGCCCTGACGGCGGGCGCGGCCACCCGCGCCGTGGCGCTGGCGAAGGGCGGTCCCACCCTGGCCGA
>JBCCZC010000074.1:0-17017 GCA_039188505.1 Pseudomonadota bacterium
CGCGCTTCCGCGCACACCTTCGTCAGGGCTGCCGTCAGCGTCGTCTTGCCGTGGTCAACGTGTCCAATCGTGCCTACGTTGACGTGCGGCTTTGTACGCTCAAATTTCTCTTTGGCCATCGGTCTACTCTCAGATGAACGTCTATTTTGAAACGAATTCGTCCGGGGTCGCGCGTTACCGCTCGTCCCGGCATGAAGCTGGTGCCCATAAGTGGACTCGAACCACTGACCTCTCCCTTACCAAGGGAGTGCTCTACCGCCTGAGCTATATGGGCCTTGGAAAACTCAGCCGTGATACGAGCTCGCTCGCTTCACGGCTGCTTTCTCCGCTCAACCGGCGAAGCTGGAGCGGGTGATCGGAATCGAACCGACATCATCAGCTTGGAAGGCTGAGGTTCTACCATTGAACTACACCCGCCCGTGCTGTCTCGCTCCTGCCCGCTTTCGCGAGCGTCGTCTTGGTGGAGGGGGTAGGATTCGAACCTACGAAGGCATAGCCAGCAGATTTACAGTCTGCCCCCGTTGACCGCTTGGGTACCCCTCCGGCAAAACAGCCCGCTATTGTGGGCAGTTCCGGTGACGACGTCAAGATTATTGGTCGAGCAACAACGAGCCGCGAATTGTAGCTCGCGACTCTGGCAGCCGCAACCGTACCTGCATCACGGCAAACAACCCAGCGATTGCCCCGGGCCGCGACCACCCGGGTCCGGCTACACTCGACCGCATCCTTTCCCGCAGGGACAGCGATGACAACGCCTTCCAGCACCACCCCCGCGGTCGACGCCGCACTTCGTGAAGCCGGGCTTGCCCGGATGAAGACCATTCCGCTCCTGCTGCTGGGCCTCATGGTCCTGCTCGTGATCGCGGCCCAGTGGCTCCCCGATGCCGCCCTACGCGGCTACGTCGTTGCCTTTGCAGAGGCGGCGATCGTCGGCGGCCTGGCCGACTGGTTCGCCGTCACCGCGCTGTTCCGACACCCGCTCGGGATCCCGGTACCGCACACGGCAATCATTCCTCGCCGGAAGGATCAGCTGGCCGAGAGCCTCGCGGAGTTCGTCGATTCCCACTTCCTGACCGCCGCCACCCTCGGCGCCCACCTGGAAGACACCGACGTCGCCGGCGCCCTCGCGCGCTGGAGCCTCCGCCACCGCGACGATCTCGCCGACGCGGGCGTGCGCCTGGCGCGCTGGGCCGTCGATTCGCTGCGCGATTCCGACTATCGGCGGTATCTGCACGAAAAGCTGCTCGGCAAGTTCGATGGAGGCGACCTGGCGCCGGTCACGGGCCGCCTGCTCGAGCTGATGATTGCCAACCGTCAGCATCAGGCCCTGCTGACCGAGCTGCTCCGGACGACCAGTGCATCGCTCGACGCCAATCGCGACCAGATCCGCGACCAGATCCAGAGTGACAGCCCCTGGTGGCTACCGGGCTTCATCGACGACAAGATCTACGATCAGATGGTCGAACGCATCCAGACCCAGCTCCTGGCCATGGTGCTCGACCCGCGCCACGACCTGCGCCAGCGGCTCGACGCGTCCCTCGGAGAGCTCGCCCAGCGACTGCAGCACGATCCAACGCTGCGGCAGCGCTTTGCCGAAGCCGGGGCGAAGCTCCGCGACGATGCCACCGTCCAGGCCTACCTTGCCGAACTGCTGGAATCGATCGGCGAGATCTTCCGCCGCGAGCTCGATGTTCCCCGGGGCACGGTGCACCGGGCCATTCGCGCGGCCGTCGGGCGCATGGCGATCGGCGCCCTTCGCGACGACGCGCTCCGCGAACGCTTCGATCAGTCCTTCAAGCGGGGGATCCTCTACGCCATCACGACCCAGGGCGCGCCGCTCACCGGGGTGATCACGCGCACCGTGCAGCAGTGGGACGGCGTCGAGACCGCCCACCGCATCGAGCTCCAGGTCGGCAAGGATCTCCAGTACATCCGGATCAACGGCACCCTGGTCGGCGGGTTCATCGGCCTCATCCTCCACGCGGCGACGTCCGTGCTCGGATGATCAGTCGTCGATCGGCGGCGCGGACAGGTGCGCAAGGTCGGCCGCGCTGTCCTCCCAGTTCTGCCCGTCGAAGTCCTCGATTGTGACGCGGAACGGGACGGGCTCGTCGATGCAACGCAGGTTGACGCTGATCCCGTCCGGATTCGACCGGGGCCGATAGAACGACTTGACCCCGCAGTGGCTGCAGAACCAGTGCTTCGCCACGCCGGTGTTGAAGGTGTAGCAGGACAGTTCGCCCTGGCCCTCAAGCAGTCGAAACCGCGCCGCCGGCACGATCAGATGCAGGAATCCCACCTTCGAGCAGAGGGAACAGTTGCACCGCTGGACCGTCACTGCGGGGGCGACGTCGACCTCGAAGCGCACGCGACCGCAGTGGCAACCGCCCGTCGCCGTGACCCTTGCCGCTGCCGCCATGTCGACTCCTTGTCCATGCCCCCGGGGAGCGCTCGGGTATACTGCGCCGCAACGATGCTGGCAAGAGCGTGCGCCATGCGCTGGATGTTCACCCTACTGCTCGCCCTCGCCGCCGTCCCGGCGGATGCGGGAAATATATATAAGTACGTCGACGCCAACGGCGTGGTGACCTATACCAACATCCGCCCGACGCACCGGAACTACGCCGTAGTGAACTTGAAGTGTCGCAACTGCGGCTGGCAGCGGCAGGTCAACTGGGCGAACGTGCCGCTCAACCTCGACGCCTTCACGCCGGAAATCCTTGCCGCCGCCCGCAGCAACGGGCTCTCGGAAGCCGTTCTCCGCGCAATCATCCACGCGGAATCGTCCTTCCGCCCACGCGCCGAGTCGGACATGGGGGCCCAGGGGCTCATGCAGCTGATGCCGGCCACGGCCCGTCGCTACGGCGTGGCGAGCCCGTTCGATCCGGCCGAGAACATTCGCGGCGGCGCCGCCTACCTCGTTTTTCTCATGGATCGCTACGACGGACAGCTGAAGCTGGCCGCAGCGGCCTACAACGCCGGCGAAGGCGCCGTGGATCGCTTCGGCGGCATTCCGCCGTACGAGGAAACGCGGAACTTCGTGGCGCGAGTCGAGATCCTCGAGCGTCGCTATCAGCGGGCGCTCGCCCGCAACACGGGTGGCGGCACGGGCCAGCGCGCCGCACCCCGGTGATCCCCAAACCGATCCGCGTCGTCGAGGGCGATATCACGCGCCTGACCGTGGACGCGATCGTGAACGCCGCGAATTCGACCCTGCTCGGCGGCGGCGGCGTCGACGGTGCGATCCACCGTGCCGCCGGCCCCGACCTCCTCGCTCACTGTCGAACGCTCGGCGGCTGCCCGACCGGTGAGGCGCGGATCACCCCGGCGTTCAAGCTGCCATGCCGCCATGTCATCCACACGGTTGGGCCTGTCTGGAAGGGTGGCGGTGCAGGCGAACCGGAAGCCCTCGCAAGCTGCCATCGTGAAGCACTAGGGCTGGCGGCAGAGGCTGACGCAAGAACAATTGCCTTTCCGGCGATCAGCTGTGGCGTCTACGGCTATCCGGTGCCAGCAGCGGCAGCCGTTGCCGTGGCCACCGTGCATGGCTGGCTGGCAGCGCATCCCCGTGAACTCGCGGTGACCTTCGTCGGGTTCAGCGCGACCGTTGCGGACATCTTCGCCGCGGCGGTTCGTCGACGCGACGGGCACATGCAGGGCACGGGGCGTTGACGCCCGTACCGGTGTAATTGGGCTCAAGATCAAAACGAACCTCTGCATGCCCTTCGTCTTCGGCCTCGCGCTCGCCCTCCTGGGCGGCTTCACGGCCCTGCAACCGCTCCAGCTCCCGCTGCTCGCCTGGCTCGCCGGCGTCTACGTCATCCTGTGGCTCTACGGATTGGTCGTGGATGATACGCGCGTCAGCAGCGTGCTGTGGGGACCCACGATCGCCGCCGGCGCGTGGCTCGGGCTCTGGCTTGGCGAAGGCGGCGCTAGCCCAGCGAACCTGCTCATCTGCAGTCTGGCGACCGCCTGGGCGCTCAAGACCGCGGCAATCAGCTGGCTGAGCGGCACCGAATCAACTCGCATCGACGGCCTGCGCGCCGCGGCCGGCAGTCGCTGGCCGGCAGTCGCACTCCTGCGCGTACACCTCCCCCAGGCGCTCCTTGCGTGGGTGCTGACCGCGCCGATCGTGGCGGCCCTGGGCGCGGGCTGGGATCCGTCACTCTCGCCCCTGCACTGGGTCGGACTGGGCTTCTGGGCCGCGGGAATCCTGCTGCAGTCCCACGGAGAGATCACCCGCGGCGACCGGTTGCTTGCGCCGCTCCGCTGCACGCTTGCCCATTGGGGTTTCGGCTGCTTCGCAGCGGCCGCTGGTCGTGCCGAGTTTCTGATCGTTCCCGCTCTCGTGACCGTTGCAACCTATGCTCACGAACAGATCCGCGAGCGCCGCGCGCGCGCCTCGCGGCCCCTCGCCCTCGCCTTCGCACTCAGCGCCGACGGCTGAAGGTCACTCGCCCACCGGTCAACGGTGAAAAACGAGCCATGCCTCGTTAAAATCACGAGCCGGACGCGGCCAGGCACCGTTTAGACGCTGCCCTCGCGCCCAGGTCGGACGACTTCCGTCCGGCGAGATTCCCGGCTCGCGATGATCCGACGGCCTTCCGACGGCCCGTCGCGAAGCCCCTCGCGGGGTCCCACCCGCGGAGCACAACGGAGCATTCTTGCATGAAGATTCTTGTGGCACTCAAGCGCGTGGTCGACTACAACGTCCGCGTGCAGGTCAAACCCGACGGCACGGGCGTTGCCATCGATGGGGTCAAGATGAGCATCAACCCCTTCGACGAGATCGCGCTCGAGGAGGCCCTGCGCATCCGCGAAGCCGGCGGCGCCGAAGAGGTGATCGTCGTCTCTATCGGCGCCAGCGAGGCCCAGCAGCAGCTGCGGACCGGCCTGGCGATGGGCGCCGACCGCGCCATCCTGGTGACCGCCGACGGCCCGCTCGTGCCGCTGGATGCGGCGCGCACCCTGCTCAAGCTGGTCGAACGCGAGGAGCCGGGGCTGGTGATTCTGGGCAAGCAGGCCATCGACGACGACTGCAACCAGACCGGCCAGATGCTGGCGGCGCTCTGGGGCCGCCCGCAGGCCACCTTCGCCTCCGAGGTCGATCTCGCCGGCGGCGCGGCTACGGTGGTTCGAGAAGTCGATGCCGGCCTCGAGACCATCGAGGTTGACCTTCCCGCGGTGCTGACGACCGACCTGCGCCTGAACGAACCGCGCTTCGTCAAACTCCCCGAGATCATGAAGGCCAAACGCAAGCCGCTCGAGGAGATCGCAATCGCTGACCTGGGCGTCGAACCCGCGGGTGTCATCCGCGAAACACATTTCGCACCCCCCGCAAAGCGGGAGAAGGGCATCATGGTCGAGGACGTCGACCAGCTGCTGGGTGCGCTGAAGGACAAGGGGCTGCTCTGATGAACAAGATCCTGATTCTCGCCGACCACGACGGCAGCACGCTCGGACCGGCCACCGCGAAGACCGTTGCCGGGGCCGCGGCCATCGGTGGCGACATCGACGTCGTCGTCCTCGCCGAGTCCGGCGCCGCGATCGCCGCGGAAGCCGCAACGCTCGAGGGCGTGACCCGTGCACTTCACGTGGACGCGCCGCACAACGCTGCCCCGCTTGCCGCCGTTGCCGCGCCGCAGCTGGCTGCCCTGATGGCCAATGGCTACACGCACCTTCTTGCCGGCAGCACCACCTACGGCAAGGACGTCCTGCCGAGGGCCGCAGCCCTCCTGGGCGTGCCGCAGGTCAGCGACATCATGGCCGTCGATGGGCCGCGCGCATTCAAGCGCCCGATCTACGCCGGCAACGCCATCGTCTCCGTCGAGGTGGACGGTGACGGCCCCGTCGTCGGGACGATCCGCGCCGCGTCGTTCAAGGCCGCCACCACGGGGGACGCCGCCCCGGTCGAAGCGACGACCGTCAGCGCCGACATTCCAGAACACACTCGCTACGTGAAGCTCGAGGCCTCCGGCGGCGACCGCCCGGACCTAGCATCCGCGCCACGCGTCGTCTCCGGCGGCCGCGCCCTCGGCAGCGCCGAGAACTTCGACCTGATCTACAAGATGGCCGACACCATGAACGCCGGAGTCGGCGCCTCTCGCGCCGCCGTCGACGCGGGCTACGTGCCGAACGAGCTGCAGGTCGGGCAGACCGGAAAGATCATTGCGCCGGAGCTGTACGTCGCGATCGGCATCTCCGGTGCGATCCAGCACCTGACCGGTATCAAGGATGCCGGCACGATCGTCGCGATCAACAAGGACGCCGACGCCCCGATCTTCGAGGTGTCGGACATCGGCCTGGTCGCCGACCTCTTCCAGGTTGTCCCGGAGATCACCGGCAAGCTCGGCGGCTGAGCGGGGCGGCGCCATGAGCGCACCCCCGCCCGGGTCGTTCCCGCCCGACGAGGAAAATCCGTGGACCACGCGCTCGACACGCGTGGTCTACGAGAATCCCTGGATCCGGGTGGAGGAAAACCAGGTCATCCGCCCGGACGGTGAGCCGGGCATCTACGGCGTCGTCTATCCCAGCCACGTCGCCCTCGGCGTGGTTCCCATCGAAGCCAGCGGCCACATCTGGCTGGTCGGACAGCATCGGTACCCCCTTGGCCGCTACAGTTGGGAGATTCCCGAAGGCGGTGGCGATCCGGCGGCCGACCTCCGCCAGGAGGCCGCGCGCGAACTCCGGGAGGAAACGGGCCTGACGGCGAGCCGCTGGGAGCACCTGATCGACATCCACACGTCCAACTGCTTCACGGCCGAACGGGCCGTGATCTTCCTCGCCCGGGATCTCACGCCGGGGGAGGCCCTGCCCGAAGGCTGCGAGCGCCTTCAGCTCGCCCGGATTCCCTTCGGCGAGGCGGTCGACGCGGTGGCCAACGGGCGCATCACCGATGGCGTCTCGGTTGCCGGCATCCTGGCCGCCGCGCGCCGGATTGACGGGTAAGCCGAAAACGCGGTCGCCATTCCGCGTGCAAGTGTTTTAGAATCTCGCTGATGACACGCGCCACAGCAGCTGGTTCGGCCTGGTTCTCCAGGTCAGACAGGCCGCAAGCGCGGATGCGGCCGTGCACGGTGCGGCTGCGAGCGAGCTGATCGGACGAGACGTGGCGGAAGACGACCTCATTCCAATCCCAGGCTATGACATGCACCGAGAAATCGGTGAGGGCGGGATGGCGCGCGTCTTTCTCGGCACCCAGCTCAGCCTCAGCCGGGAAGTCGCGATCAAGGTGCTCCGACCGGAGCTCGACGTCGAAGGCCAGGATTTCAAGGCGCGCTTCCTCCACGAAGGTCGCATGCTCGCGACGCTCGTTCACCCGAACATCGTCGCCATCTACGACATCGGCGAGAACGAGGACTACTCGTACATGGCGATGGAGTTCCTCCAGGGAGGCACGCTCAACCAGCGTGTCCGGGAGGGCCTGTCCGTTGCCGAGGTGATCCGGATCACCACCCAGGTCGCTCACGCCCTGGACCTCGCGCACCGCAACCACATCGTCCACCGGGATCTGAAGCCGTCGAACATCATGTTCCGCGACGAGCTGACCCCGGTGCTGACCGACTTCGGTATCGCCAAGAAGACGGACACCGAGCACAGCCTCACGAAGACCGGCATGGTCGTCGGTACGCCGTATTACATGAGCCCGGAGCAGATCACCGGCCGGGACATCGACGGGCGCTCCGACATCTACAGCCTGGGCATCATGTTCTACGAGCTGCTGGTCGGCGAGCTGCCCTTCCGAGCCGAAGAGCCGCTGGCGCTGGCCATGCAGCACGTCCAGGAGCCGCCGCCGCAGCTGCCGGACGACTTCGAAGAGCTGCAACCCATCATGGACATGCTGCTCGCGAAGAGCGCCGACGACCGCTTCCAGTCGATGCTGGACTTCGTGGCGGCCGTGAAAGAACTCGTCATGACCGACGAGGTCTTCGCCGCCAAGCTGTCCGGCGAGACCAAGCTCTTCGATTCCGAGCAGTTTTCCGACCCCCGGTTCACCAGCCGCACGGGGCGGGTCAGCAGGACGTCCGGCAAGCTCAAGACCAAGAACACCAAGCAGCGCAAGCCGGCCGCTGGCGGCGCGACGGCCGTGCTGCGCACCGGTCAGGGCAAGGCCGCGAAGGCGGGCATGGGCTGGAAGATCCCGGCGATCGCGGCGGTGCTTGCCATCGGCATCGGCGGCGGAATCGTCTACACCCAGTTCATGGGCGGAGAGAGGTTCGAGGGCGAGCTGACGGAGGAGCAGCTCGCACAGATCAACACCAACCTCGAGCGCGCCCGGAGCTTCGTCACCGTCAAATTCTACGACGCGCCCCCCGGCAACAACGCAGTCGAGGAGCTTCAGCAGATCTTCGCGATCGCACCGGGCTATCCCGAGGCGGTGGAGATCGCCGAGGAAGTCGCGAAATACTACGAAGCCGAAGCAACCGCAGCGCTGGCCACAGGAGACCTGGACCTCGCCAACGCCAATATCGAGAAGGGCGTGGCGCTGGCGCCGAGCTACGAGCCCATTGCGGCCCTCCGTGAAGCGGTCGCCGCGCAGGTGGCCGATGTCGAGCGCCGGGCCCGCATCGACGACCTGGCGGCCCGCGGCGAGGCGGCCGAGCAGGCCGGCCAGCTGTTCGAGCCCGTTGGCGAGGATGCCTACACCCTCTACCAGGAAGTCCTGAAGCTCGACGCCGCGAACCAGATGGCCATCGCCGGGCTCGGCCGCATGCAGGACAAGCTGATCGGCGATGCGCGGGCGGCCCTGGCCGCGGGCGATACGGAGGGCGCGGCGGGGCTGGCGGTGCAGGCGCGGGAGCGCTTCGGCAACGACAGCAGCGTCGCCTCGATCCTGCGGCAGGTCAACGAGATCAACAACAGCCGCCTCGCTGAGGAACAGGTCGCCCAGCTACTCCAGGACGGTCAGCAGCTGCTGGCGGAGGGCAGCTACGTGCAGCCGGCCGGCGTCAGCAACAACGCCCTCGAGACCTTCCAGGCCGTGCTTGGCCTCAGCGCCGGTGAACCCGCGGCGATCGCGGGCCTCGAGACCATCGCGAGCCATTTCGAGACCGAGGCGCGCACGGCCTTCGACGCCGGCGACTTCCTGGGCAGCGCCGACTTCGCCAGCCTCGGGCTGCGCGCGGTACCGGACAACGAGCCCCTGCTCGCCATCCAGAGCGAAGCAACGGGGCGGCTGGACGATCGCGCCCGGCAGATCGAGCAGAACCTGCAGATCGCCGAGCGTCTGGCCGCCGAGGGCCAGTTCCTCTCCGGCGACGAAGGGGGCGCCAAGGCGGCCTACGAGCGGGTACTGGAGCTGAGCCCGACCAACTTCCGGGCCACCGCCGCCCTCGGCCAGCTCCCCGAGCAGGTCTACACGGCGGCCGTCCAGCTCCAGCGGGACGGCTACCTGCAGGCTGCGAGCGCGCTGCTAACCGAAGCGGTCTCTGCCTATCCGACCGAAGCGCGCTATGGGGATCTTCTGGGCGGCGTCGAATCGCAGCTGGCCGATCAGCAGCGTCGCCTGCGCCTCGACCAGCTCCTCGCGGAAGTGACCCGTCTCGTCGAGGTCCGGCCCGTCACGCAGGCCAGCTTCGATGCCGCCGCGAGCCGCCTCAAGGAAGTACTGACCGAGTATCCGAACAACGTCCGCGTGCGTTCCCAGCTCAGCGCCCTGACCGGCAGCCTGGCCCAGGAAGCCGATCGGATCAGCGCGCAGCAGGGCAACCATGACGCGGCGCTCCGGCTGATCGAGGCCGGCCTGACCCAGTTCGACGGCAACGAGACGCTGCTGACGGGCCGCACGGGCGTGGCCGACCGCCGCGCGGCTCAGCTCGAGGCCGAGCGTCAGCGTATCCTCGCGATGACCGGGCGACTGGCCATCGACGCCATGCCCTGGGGCGAGGTGGTCGAGATTGTGGATGCGTCCGGCAACCCGGCCGATCTGCCGCCAGACGCGACCACGCCGCTCGTCATTCCGCTGATCGAGGGCGACTACTCGGTCACCGTGCGCGGCGCCAACGGCGGCGCGCCCCAGCGCATCGAGGTCAACGTCCAGCGGCAGCGGGTGGTCACCGCCCGGGCCGAATTCACCGGCATGTCCGCCGACGACTACTTCGAGACTTCAGGCTGGTGAGCGTCATGAAACGCCGCCTGTCGACGCTGCTCGCCCTCGCGCTGCTCACCGCCGCGCCGCTCGCCTCCGCCGACTTCAAGCGCGACTACCAGGAAGCGCTCGAGGCCATCGAGGACGGCGACTATGGGACCGCCCGAGAGAGCCTCGAGGCGGCAATCGCGGACGAGCCCGGCGCCAAGGACAAGATGCGCTCCTACGGGATGCGGTTTATCCCCTACGTGCCGCATTTCTACCTCGGCGAGGCCCTCTACAACCTCGGCGACTGCGCCGGCGCGGTGGCGGCCTACGACGAGGCGATGTCGCAGGGCATCATTCAGGGCCTGGACGAGTTTCCTGCCCTGCAGCAGAACCGGGATGCCTGCCAGGCTTCCGTGGTGGACGTATCGGCCATTGCCGACAACGCTTCGAGCGCCATCGACGCGCTCGAGGTCGCGGTCCGCGACCTCAACGCCCTCAAGGACGAGCCGATCCTGGCTTCGGAGTGGGATTCCCAGGCCGCCTGGAGCGGCACCCTCGCCGAAGCTGAGGCCGCCCTCGGTAGCCTGCGCTCGCAGCTCGACGCTGCGGTCGAGGCCCGGGACGCAGAGACGATCGAGAATATCGACGCCCAGGCGATGGCCCTGAGCGATCGCGTGCAGCAGACGAGCGGCGCGGCCAGCCAGCGTGTGGCCGGCCTCCGCGCCGAGGAGCAGCGCCGGGTGGCACAGGCCGCCGAACGCGCGCGGACCCAGCTGGCCAGCGCGGTGCAGTCGGCCCGCTCGGCCGCCTCGCAGAGCCCACCGGACGCCGCGTCGCGCCAGGCGCAGAACGAGCTGAACGCACTGATTGCCCGGTTCCAGCAGCTGGGGTCCAACGCTTCTACGGCGGCGATCAATCAGCTGAGCCGGGAGCTCACCGGCAAGGTGCGTGAGTTCCGGACCGCCGTCCAGACCCACGAGAATCGCGAGCGCGCCATTGCGGCCCGCACGCCGCCCGCCGAGCTCAAGCGCATTGCCGAGGCCTACTTCGCCGGCCAGTACGACAGCGCCGTGCAGCTCGCGAACCCGGCGGCCTTCAGCGACGAGCGCGCGCGCATCCAGGCGCTGCTGTTCCGGGCCGCTTCGCGCTTCAAGCAGTACACGCTCGGCGGCGCCGAGTCGACGCAGCTGATGTCCCAGGTGCAGGCCGACATCAGCTCGATCAAGCAGCTGGACCGCCAGTTCACACCCTTCGTTTCGGCCTTCCCGCCGAAGTTCACCGAGCTCTTCAACGCTTCCGGTCGCACCGCTTCGACAGCGGGGGGCTAAGCGCCCGATCCCTGTCGCCCGTCGACAAGTAGTGGCACACTAGCGTCCTCCGGCTGACGCAAGGGGATATGGGGATGACCTGCCTGAATCGTGTTGCTCTGGCGCTGATCGCGCTTGCCATGGCCGTGCCGGCCCTGGCCCAGGTCGAGCTACCACCGAGTCCTGTGAGACCCGATAACGTGAATCCGACGGCGCCAACCAGCGTCTCGGGTATTCCCATCGATCAGCTGCCCCCCGGGGCGCGGGCCCTGGGCCTCGGCGGCGCTTTCTCGGCAGTCGCCGACGACGCCACGGCGGCCGAGGCGAACCCGGCCGGCCAGGTCCAGCTGCTGGAGCCCGAGTTCTCGCTGCACCTGCGCCACTCCGACAACGACCTCGATTTCTACGACGCGGAGCAGCGCAATCCGTTGCCCTTCACGGGGCAGGCGCCGAATCCCATCAACAACTTCTCCGATTCATCGACGAACGTGTCCTTTGCCAGCTTCGTCTACCCGATCGACAATTTCGTCGTTTCGGCCTTCTATACGAACAACGCAGATCTGAGCGCGCTGGCGGCGCCGACCACCTTCGCGGACGAGATCTTCGTCGACACCTACACCTCGCGCCAGCAGCTCGGCGGAGAGCTGGACGGTTATGGCCTGTCCGTTGCCTACCGGATCAACGATCGACTGTCGATCGGCTTCACCGCCAAACGCAACGAGATTTCGCTGTCGTCCTTCGACCAGACGCAGATCGACAATTTCCGCGACTTCGAATTCATCTTCAATCAGGCAAGACCCGATATCTCGGCCGAGGAATTCGCAAGCGTCATCAACGACAGCTTCCTCATCGACAGTCAGATCGAGGACGACGACTCGGCCATGAGCTACTCGATGGGACTGCTCATGAAGCCCACCGACAAATGGTCCCTGGCGTTGACCTATCGCATCGGCGCGGAGTTCGACATCGTCAGTGATGCGGTCTTCACCCAGTCCATCGGGTGCGTCGGCTCAGGGCAGGCCAGGGACGTCTGCGATCTCGGCTTCCGCGGCATCGACCTGGACCCGTTCAATAGCACCCAGATCACGTCGCTTCCGGCGAATGTGCGCGTCCCCGACGTGCTCACTTTCGGCGCCGCCTGGCGCCCCTCCGACACCCTGCTCTTCTCCCTCGACATCAACAAGACGAGCTACGGCGACCTCGCGCAGCCGCGGAGTCGGACCCTGGGCTTCGAGTTTCCCGTGGACGGCACGCCGTTCGGCGACCCGCCCACCACGATCCTCGATGTCGAACCCATCGAGGACGAGTGGACGATCAACTTCGGCGCCGAGAAGGTCTTCTTCCTCGATAGCGACCTGTTCAATCTGTTTACCGTCCGCGCCGGAGCATTCACGGACGAGGATCGGGACGGCACCACGCTGCTCGACACCGACGATACCCACATCACCGCCGGGCTGGGCCTGGTGCTGCTCGACTACAAGCTCCAGATCGACGTTGCAGCGGACTTTTCGGACCGGACGGACAACATCGTTCTATCGGCGATCTACAAGTTCTGAGACGGGCTGGGACGTCGCCGGGCGGGTGCGTTGACTTCACCAGCGGGCGGTGTTTGACTTCTATTTAACATTCTCGCCTTTCGGATAAGGGGATTGGCATGAAGAAACGCCAACTTGCGTTGCTCTGCTCGACGTTCTGCGCACTCGCCTGGGGGACCAGCTGGGGGCAGGTCGAGATTCCGCCCGCACCGGTCGTTCCGCCCGATGCCGTTTCATCGATTCCGATCGATCAGCTCCCCCCGGGCGCCCGCGCCCTGGGCCTCGCCGGCGCCTTCTCGGCCGTAGCGGATGACGCCACCGCCGCCGAGGCCAACCCGGCCGGCATGGTGCAGCTCTTCAAGCCCGAGGTGTCGGTCCACGTCCGCAATTCGGACAACGACCTCGACTTCTACGACCCGGAAGGACGCAATCCGCGCCCGTTCACGGGCCAGGACGCCCGCTTTATCAACAACTATTCGGATTCGGCGACCAACGTGTCGTTCGCGAGCTTCGTCTACCCGGTCGACAACTTCGTCTTCTCGGCGTTCTACACCAACAACGCCGATATCGAAGCCCTCGCCGAGCCGGATACGTTCTTCGACCCGAACTTCGTCGACACCTACAGCTCTCGCCAGGCGCTGGGCGGGGAGCTCGACGGCTTCGGTCTGTCGGTCGCCTATCGGATCAACGACAAGATTTCGCTGGGCCTGACGGTGAAGCGGAACGAGCTCGAGATCGCGTCCTTCGACGAGACCCAGGTCGACAATTTCCGCGACTTCGAATTCATCTTCAACAATGCGCGGCCCGACATCTCCCCCGAGGAGTTCGCGGCGGTGGTGCGTGACCGGTTCATCATCGGTAACGAGGTTCGCGGCGACGACAGCGCCATGAGCTACTCCTTCGGTGCCCTGCTGAAGCCGAACGACCAGTGGTCCTTCGCTGCGACCTACCGGATTGGTGCCGAGTTCGACATCGCGAGCAATGGCTACTTCATCCAGGAGCTCGGCTGCATCGGCGAGGGGCAGGCGCGCGACGTCTGCGACCTGGGCTTCCGCGGTATCGACCTGGACCCGTTCAACACGACCAGCATCAACGATCTGCCGAACGATATCCGCGTACCGGACATCATCACCTTCGGCACGGCGTGGCGCCCGGGCGAGACCTGGCTCCTGTCGCTGGACATCAACAAGATCAGCTACGGCGATCTGACCCAGCCGCGTGACTCGACGCTCGGCTTCGAGTTCCCGGTCGACGGCACGGCCTTCGGGGATCCACCGATCATCCTCGACGATATCGAGCGCATCGAAGACGAGTGGACTTTCCACTTCGGCGCCGAGAAGGTGTTCCTGCTGGACGGCGATCTCTTCAACCTGATCACCGTCCGCGCCGGCGCGTTCACCGAAGCCGATCGTGACGGGACCCGGCTGCTGGATACGGACGACACCCATTTCACCGTCGGCCTGGGCGTGACGCTGCTGGACTTCAACCTGCAGTTCGACATCGCCGCGGATTTCTCCGACCGGACCGACAACATCGTGGCTTCGGCGATCTATCGCTTCTGAGCTCAAGCCGAAACGCGTTCGAGAGAGCCCGGCACCCGCCGGGCTTTTTCGTTGGCGCACTGACGCGCACCCAAGCGGGGGAAATTCCTACAGACGCGGCCCGTGGCACCTGCTAGCTTTGTAGATGATTGAAAATCCTCAGGAAGAGGGACGTGTCATGAATCGAACGATCATCTGCGCGCTCGCGCTGATCGCCTCGACCGCCTCGGTGGCAGGCGAGTCACGCTGGCAGGAAGCCTACATCGGCGCGCTCGACTCCCTGGCGGAGGGCGAATTCTCCACCGCCGCGGGGCTGCTGGCCGTCGCGGCCAACGAGGCGCCGGAACCACAGCTCAACGCGATCGACGGCCAGGTCGACTACCTACCGCACCTGAACCTCGCCGCCGCCCGCTTCGAGCTCGGCGAATACGAGGACGCTCGCGGCGCCCTGGAACAGAGCGCAAGCTTCGGCGTGGCTCGGCAGAGCTATGTCGGACGCCAGCTCTGGGACAGCTACGCGCTACGGATCGTCGCCGCAGCCGTGCCCGAGCAGGCCGAAGCGGAAGCCGACCCGGTCTCCTTCCGGGACTTCGAGCGCACCGACTTCGTCCTCGCGCAGGGCGACGCCGAAGCCATCAGGCGCCAGGTGCTGCGCCGCTGCGCTTTGAGCGGCGACGACGAGAAGGACATTCTGCCCTGGTACTTCCACTACGAGTTCGGTCGGGAACTTCTCGAGGCCGGGGACGCCCAGCGCGCGCTCGACGAACTGATCCTCGCGGCGAGCAAGCGGGAGGAATCCAAGCGCGGGAAGCGCATGTACGGCATGTGGTTCACGAACTATCTGCCCTACTACCAGATCGCCCAGGCCCACAGCCAGCTGGGCAACTGGCGCTGCGCCATGGACGCCATGCGGCTGTCGAGCACCTACGGCGAGTTCTCGCCGACGGACCGGGGGTTCGACGACTACAGCGACCTGCAGAAGCTCATCATGCGACAGAACGACGCCAGCGGCGGCTGAGCGTCCTTCCGGAAGCTCAGGCTTTCGGGAGCGTCACCCCGCGCTGACCCATGTACTTGCCGGCGCGGTCCGCATAAGAGGTCTCGCACACCTCGTCCGACTCCAGGAACAACACCTGAGCCACGCCTTCGTTGGCGTAGATCCGGGCGGGTAGCGGCGTGGTGTTCGAGAACTCGAGCGTCACGTGCCCCTCCCATTCGGGCTCGAGCGGCGTGACGTTCACGATGATGCCGCAGCGGGCGTAGGTCGACTTGCCGAGGCAGATCGTCAGCACGTTGCGCGGAATCCGGAAGTACTCGACGGTGCGCGCCAGGCAGAAGGAGTTTGGCGGGATGATGCAGACGTCCGACTGGACGTCGACGAAACTGCCCTCGTCGAAGCCCTTCGGATCAACGACCGCAGCGTTGATGTTCGTGAAGATCTTGAATTCATCCGCGCAGCGAATGTCGTAGCCGTAGCTCGACGTGCCGTAGGAGATGACCCGCCCGCCATCCCGCTCGCGGATCTGGCCGGGCTCGAAGGGTTCGATCATGCCGTGCTCGTCGGCCATGCGCCGAATCCAGCGGTCTGCTTTGATGCTCATGTGTCAAGGATCTTGATGTTGGGAAACTGCAGCTTCTTGCTGCGGGCCTGGCGCGAAAGCCGGGCGGCGGCCTGGCGGGCAACGCTAAGGTAGGCTTCGGCGAGGTTGCTCTCGGGCGCCGCGGCCACGGTCGGTATGCCGCCGTCGGCCTGCATGCGGATCTGGATGTCGAGAGGGATCTGTCCCAGGAGGTCGACGCCATAGTCGGCAGCCATCTGCTCACCGCCTCCCGTACCGAAGATCGGCTCCTCATGCCCGCAGTTGGAACAGACGTGGGTGCTCATGTTTTCCACGATGCCCAGCACGGGCACGCCCACCTTCTCGAACATCTTCAGTCCCTTGCGCGCATCGAGCAGGGCAATGTCCTGGGGCGTCGTGACGATGAGCGCACCGCTGACCGGAACACGCTGAGACAAGGTCAGCTGGATGTCGCCGGTGCCCGGAGGCAGGTCGATGACGAGGTAGTCCAGGTCGTCCCAGCGGGTCTCGTTGAGAAGCTGCTGCAGCGCCTGGGTGACCATGGGACCACGCCAGACCATCGGCGTGTCCTCCTCGATGAGATAGCCGATCGACATGGTCTGGACGCCGTGACTCACCTTCGGCAGGATCGCCTCGCCCTCGATATCGGGGCGCCCCGAAAGGCCCATCATGCGTGGAATACTGGGTCCGTAGATGTCCGCGTCGAGGATGCCGACCTTCGCGCCTTCGGCCGCGAGGGCCAGGGCCACGTTCGCGGTGGTCGTCGACTTGCCGACGCCACCCTTGCCGGAGGCGACGGCGAGCACGTTCTTCACGCCCGGGATGGGCGTCAGCTCGCCCTGCACCTTGTGCGAATGGATGCGCCAGGAAATGTCGACGACGGCCTGGGCGATCGCGGCGTCGGCCTCGAGGAGGGCCTTGAGCTCGGTGGCCCAGGCATCGCGCAGGCCGCCGGCCGGATAGCCGAACCGCAGGTCCA
>JBCCZC010000075.1:0-16878 GCA_039188505.1 Pseudomonadota bacterium
CCTCCTCGCACCCGGCGCGGCGGAGACCGTCATCAGGCCGGCGCGCCACGAGGTCCTGAACACCGATGTCCCGGAGTTGCTGCGGAGCGAGTCGGATCTGTCCCTGGTCCCCCAGAGAATCGCCCCCTGGCCAACGGGGCGGGCCTTCCAGCGTTTCCTCGGTGATCCGACGACACGCCGTCGCATCCATCGGGTTCTGGATGCCTATGTTCGACCCGCAGTACCCATCCGCGACGCGGTGGATCGGTTCGTCGCCGAGCACATCGGCGACGGGCCGGTCATCGGTGCTCACCTGCGCGCCACCAATCACATCGGCCTGGACGTGGGTCCGAAGCGCTACGTGGACGAGGTTGTGGTTCCGGAGATCGAGGCGCATGCGGAACGGTTCGGCTGGTCCGACTGCCAGGTGCTCGTGGCCACCCACGTGGAGCCCTACCTGGAGCGCTGCCGGGAGCGCTTGGGCGACCGCTGCATCAGCCGCGCCATCGCGCGCAACGACGATCCGGGTGTCCGCTTCAATGAGATCCAGGTGTCGATCCACGAGAAGTCGCGGGACGTGCTCATCGACTGCCTGCTACTGGCGCGCTGCGATGCCCTCCTGGGCATTCCGTCCAACGTACTGCTCACGGCGCTCATGCTGAATCCCGATAGTCCGCTGAAGATCTTCGACATTGCTTTGGACCGCAAGGAAAAGTGGCGTGACCCGGAACGATCCGCCTGGGCGAGCCCGCGAATCGAGGGTTAGCGTCGCCCAACCAGCAGGACGGCGATGCCGTTCCACCAGCGATCTGCGTCATTCAGCGTGCCGTCGATCACCTCGCGACGATGGAGCACCTCGAGCGACCACTGGGCGAGCGCATCCTCGGTGCCTGCGCGAACGCGCTCCCAGTTCCAGTCGTCGATCACGACCACCGCAGGATCCGCGAGGCAGGGTTCGAAGTGCGTCAGGGCCCGGCGATGGTCCTCGCGGGAATGGCCGCCGTCGTACATGTAGACGTCGAACGAGCCCAGTGCCTTCGGATCGACCTCGAAGCAGTCGCGCTCGATGAAGCGCACCGTGTTCTTGCCGCGCCACCGTTCCAGGTTGGCCATGAAGATGTCGCGCTTGCCGCGAAACTGCGTCCAGTTCTCGATTGCGACAGCGGTCATCTCGTTGCCTGCCATGGCGGCGCAGAGACTGCTGCCGAGCCAGCTGCCGACCTCGAGATAGCGGCAGCCGGCGAAGCGACAGAGCGTGTTGTAGAAGTGGCGCGTGTAGACGCCGCTCATGCCCTTGATTCCGAAGACATCGGGATGAACGCCGCTCGCCCGCGCCTCGGCCGTCGCCAGCGCCCGGTCGATGTGGTCCTTCCATTCATCCACGGTCTTCGGCCGGGCCCGCGGCTCGTCGAGCGCGAGGCGATCGTGGAACGCCAGCATGTACTCGTCGCGTTCCGCGGCTTCTGTTCGGCCTGGCTCGAAGCGGTAGCCGCGGATCGCATAGTGATGGAAGAAGATCTCCTCGTCGCTGACGGGCAGCTCCGAGTGCCCTTCCTCCACCCAGTGCAGGCGGGCGAATCGCATGGAGCCGCCCTTGATGAGCAGCTTCTGTCGTTTCCGGCCCAGCTCATCCCGGCGGGCGGACAGAAACGTGAGGGGCGGGTCGATGACCGTCTCGAGCGACTCGCCGCCCTGGTGAAGGAACCAGCGCAGACCGAAGGAAAGCGCGTCCACGGGGACGTCTCCATAGGTCTCGAGGAACGCCGGTAAGGTCTGTCCAGGAATGCGCAGGAACTCGTCCACATCCAGGAAACCGATCCATCGGGAGTTGGCGAATCGCACCAGGCTGTGGGTTTCCTGGGGCGGCTGGCCGATCATCTTTCTCGGTGCCTCGCGATTGCGCCAGCGGACGTCCCAGGGAATGTACGTGACCTGACCGGCCCGTCGATAGGGTTCGAGGAGGGCAAGGAGCGTTTCCTGGTCGGCCGTGCCGTTGTCGTAGACCCAGACGTGGTCCACCTCCAGCACACCGAGGTAGTACTCGAGGAAGGAGCGAACCCACCGGTTCTCGTTCTTGATCACGAGGCTCATCGCCACGTCGTGGGCGGGGGCCGGTAGCGTCGACAGCTCGAAGGTCTTCGCATGGGGCCCGACGCGGATCTCGAAGTCGATCCGGTCCCCCTGCTGGAGCCTGCGTTCGAGCGCCGGGTCGCGAAACTCGAAGAGCACGCACGGTTCCCAGGAGTCCAGCCGGTGCGGCACGAAGGTTCCTGGCACCTCGACGTCGCCGCTGATCAGCGTCACGGCCTCGAGATCGACCCCTTCGAGCGCGGGCTGCCAGTCGTCGTGATACCACGGGGCGACCGCCGCGACATGCGTTCGATCGGGGTGTACGAAGATGTCGAGGAAGAGATAGAAGTCCAGGCCCTGCTGTCGGCACAGAAACATGTCGTTGACGGGAAGCGGCTCTGTAGGCGGCAGCGGGTCCGTGGCGCCGATCCCCTTGCTTGCCGGCGCGCTCGGCAACGCCTCCCGGACGAAAATCTCCAGGCCGGGCAGACCTGCACGTGTCCCGAGGGCGCCTGCCTCCCGGGACCGCTCGCCATCATGACGAAACCCCAGGCGCGTCATCGCGTCCAGGCGAGCCGCGCGTCCCTCGGGCCGACCGCCAAGGGCTACCACCTTGCGCGCCTGCGCCACGCTGCCCCACAGATTGTGCGATCGTTCGCTCCGAATCGATGCCGCAGGGTCGATGCAGACGATCGCGTCCCGGGCGCCGCTCCCCACGAACGGCGCGTTGGCCAGGTCGTGGTCGACGGCGCGAATGACCTCCGTGTCCGCCGACCACCCGTGCCCCGTCTCTCCCAGCACACGAACGGTCCTGGCGTCGAAGGCCGCCGACAGCCAGTCGAGCAGCGCGGCGTCGGGCGCTTGCGGAGGTTTGCGCTTCGGCGGCAGCGTCGCGCCGGACACGAATCCTGCCGGCTTCAGATAGCGCTCGAAGAGCAGGTCCGCGGGCTGCGGCATGCTGCGCAGCTGCCCCAGGTTTCGCCGGGCGAAGCGCACCAGCGTCCAGTAGCGCTCCTGGTCGAGCGTGTCCGGATCCAGCTCGTCGTCGACCAGGAGGATGCCGCGAGGGTAGAACGTCCGGTCCGGCAGCGGTGGGCCCCGGTAGACGGGAATCGTGCCCGTGGCGAAGCAGGCCGTCAGCGATCGGTCGTACCAGCCACGGAAGTCGCGTTCCGCCTCGATGAGGTGGAAGCACGAGGTTGCCAGGGCCGCTTCGTCCCCGTGTTCGACCGTCGGGATGCCCTCGACCTCGACGCCGTGCCACGCGCTGCAGGGTCGCTCCTTCCGGTACATCGCATAGCGACTTCGGGCAATCGTCGGCATGGCGTGCGCGGGGGGGTGCCAGCGGACTCGAGGGTGGCGGTCTGCCAGGGTCTCGTCGGCCGTCAGGATCCAGTCATAGCTCGTCACCAGCGCGTCGAGGTTGTCGGCGACGATAGCGCGCAGGCGTTCCGACTCGGCCGCGCTGCCTCGCTCGGTGAGCCACGCAATGCGGTGACCGATCCCATCGGCCTCGGCCTCGATCGCTTCATCGAGAACGACGGTAGCGCCCACGGTCGCTTCGGCCGGTTCCTCGGTCCAGTCGAAACGCAGGGCAGAACCGTCCGGGCGACGGCGCCCGATGGCGAGTACGCGATGGCGCATGGATCAGCCTTCGGGAAGTCGAGCTGAAGTGTACACTCCACCCATCGTGACTGATTCCCCCCGATCGCCTTGAGCCGTTCGACCTGGCAGACCCCAGAGCTGCTGGCGGGTCGTCGGCGCGTGCGGCACAAGGCTCTAGCGGAACAGGCGCCGCCGCCCCTTGCGCACCGCTGGCAGGAACCGCTCTGGCTCACCGTGTCCGAAGAGGATCTGCCCGCCCAAGACCAGCGCGGCAGGCTCGAACTGCGCGCTGACGACAATCGCCTTGTCTACCGCCAGTTGCTGAAGTCCGACGACATCGATCGTTCCGGCCCCTTGCCGCGCCTTCGGGTCGAAGCGGCACTCCTGGCCAACGACCCGCCGCGCGAGTCGATCGTGTCGCGGGAGGTGACGAAGGGCCAATGGCAAGATGCTCCCCGGCGCGGGATTCCGGAGACCTTCCACGTGACCAATGCGTCGCTGCTGGCGTGGGTCCGGGAGCAGGTCGTTCCGGAGGAGTCGATCTCTTTCGTGCCCATCGGCGGGCTTGCCAACCAGCTGTTCGAAGCGGGCGCCATGTATGGCTTTCATCGCCGCACCGGACGCATTCCCGTCTGCCAGCTCTGGAAAGCCCGGTCGCCCTCGATGATTGCGCCGCGACCGACCTACTGGGATACGGTCTTTCCCCAGCTCGTGGCCCTGGGCGAAGGCTACCGGGCCTGCCCGCTGACCACGCGCGCCTACGGCGACCCGTCCTTCACGTGGACGGAGATCCCGGCCGAACACACGCACCAGGCGCTCTGGGGGCACTTCCTGTCCTACCGGTACTTCGACGACTACCGGGAAGACCTGCTGTCGCTGCTGTTGGACTATCCGCCGACCCGAGCGATCGTCGACGAGGCCTGGCGTCGGCTGCGGGCTGCCCTGGGGTACTCGAGCCGGCCCCTCGTCTCGGTGCACGTGCGCCGCGGAGACTCGCTCAAGAACCGGACCCTGGCCGTCATGAACATGGGGTACTACGAGGGGGCCATGGACCGCTTCGGCGGGGCCGATTTCGCGGTCTTCTCGGACGATCTCCCGTGGTGCCGGGCGCACTTCCGCGGCGGGAACATCACCTTCGTGGACGGCAATGCGGACTGGGTCGACCTGTTCCTGATGGCCCGCTGTGACCACCACATCATCGCCAATTCAACATACAGCTGGTGGGGAGCGTACCTGAACCGGGCGCCCGAGCCTCGGGTCATCCACCCCTTGCCCTGGTTCCTCGGCGAGAAGCAGAAGCGGGACCTGTCCGATTTCTTTCCACCCGGGTGGCAGTCGATCCACGTTCCGCAGCAGAGTTGACGGCCTGGCCGTTGGGCCTCAAGTGCCGTGGGGTCGGCCGAGATCGAGGAGCACGTGGCGATAACCCGCTGCAGGGATTTCCTCGATCATTTCGAAGCTCAGGCTGTTGAGGCCGTCCGTGGCCGTGTTTCCCCGGCGGAAGATCGCGTCGCTTTCCGCGCGGTGGGGCGAGCCCTGGCGCTCGTGCTCGAGGTGCCGGAAGAACATCGGTCGAAAGTCGATGATCAGTCCGGCGTCCCGGCATCGTCGCGAGAGGTCGTTGTCCTCGAAGCCCCAGCCCCAGAACTCGTTGCCGAATCCGTTGATCCGCTTGAAGTCCCCGGTCGGAATCAGAAATACGCCGCCCAGGATCTCGTCGGTGATGGCCGAATAGGGGCCATTGCCGGAATGGGCGTAGCAAAGCCGCGTCGGGCCCTGCGGCCGGCCATAGTGGCTATTCGCGAGCGGCAGCATGTCGACGTCGTGGAAACACAGCCACCCATGATCAGGGGCCAGGGTCGATCCCGCATTGAGCAGCTTGCCCTTGTTGAAGGCCGCGTCGCCGGCCTGCTCGAGCACCAGCAGGTCGTAGGCGATCCGCTCGCGGTGGAGCTGGCGACCGAGGTGCACGACCAGCGGGTCCAGGTCATCCCGGCGGTCACGGAACGGCACGAGGACGGCCATGCGGTCGGGGTCTGGAACCGCGGAGTCTTGTTCGAGGATCATTCCTGGTTCGGGCGCGCTAGGGCCCGTGCGCTACCATGCCGCCATGTCGAAGCAGCCCGCCACGAACGCCCGGTGGAATCGACCCAGGGTGGCACGCGTGTCGGGCGACGAAATCGCCCCCGACCTGCTCTCGATCGTTACCGAGCGTCCGAAGGTCAACATTCGCCGTCTCGCGGACGTTCCGGCGGACTGCCTGGAGACAACGCCCGTGGCGATGCCGTTCGTCCGCCCCCGGACATGGCCGCCAGAACGGTCTGCCGGACCGTGGTACGAGCCGTTTACAGACGCCTACCTGCTGCGGCTCGAGAACGCGTTCATCGGCGACAACGTCGTCTTCGACGCGGACCGGTATTTCAGCTTCGGCAAGTGGTGGCTGGGTGCCCACGACCATTCCTGGGAGCTGTATCGAAACGTCCGCGAGGTGAGACATGTCGAGCGGGCGATATCCATTTCCGCCTGGGGTGGCGAGGCTTTCCAGCTCTTCATCCTGGAGGCACTACCCCGCCTCGGTTTCGCGCTGGACCTGATGCAGCGGCCGGGCTACGGCGACCTCAAGATCGTCAGCCACCTCCGGAGAAGCAAGGTCGCCCAGTGGTTCTGGGACGCCCTCGGACTCGCTGATCGGGTCATCCAGAAGCCGATCAACGCCGGCGA
Source organism: Pseudomonadota bacterium (assembly GCA_039188505.1). Classification (GTDB taxonomy): domain Bacteria; phylum Pseudomonadota; class Gammaproteobacteria; order Xanthomonadales; family SZUA-38; genus JBCCZC01. Next base: position 6,376 of record JBCCZC010000075.1, read on the forward strand.
GGTCTTCGTCGTCCATGCCGATGAAGCCTTCTATGGCAACTACGCGCCCAACCTTGGCCACTACGGTCTCCACCCACGCAACTCGCTTCGCCCCGTTCAGGACCGGCTCGGCGTGACCGACGGCACTCATCAGGATCTCGTGCTCTATCTCGCGCGGCGGCGCGGTAGTCATCGCTGCGTTGCCAACGAGCTCGAGCTCCTGGCGCGGCTCAAGCAGGTGCTCCGGGGCACCGGCCTGACGCTCGAGGTCTTCGCCCATTCCGGCGATCTCGCCGCGGACCGCGAGCGGGTCAAGCGCGCCCGCCTGCTGATCGGGCCGCACGGCGGCGCGCTCGCGAACATGGTGTTTGCACAACCGGGCACGCACGTCATCGAGTTCAACCCGCTCTACGACTACTACCGGGCGGAGACGGAGATCCGGCCGTCGTACTGGGGCCTCGCCCAGGCCGCCGGCCTCGACTACTGGACGACATCCGCCGAGAACTTCGCCTACCTTGACAAGGACATGGTGGTGCCTACCGCAGAAATTGCGGCGATCACCGATCACCTCGTCGCGCCGACCCGCCGGCGCGCACCTGCCCGGCGCAAGCCCGTCGTGCGGCTTTTCGGCACGCCGGGCTACCGACAGGCCAAGCGCTTCACCTGGACCCAGGACTCGTCGCAGGCGACCTGCGATGCGGCAGTCATGTTCAACGAGAAGATCATGCGTCAGGTGGCCGGTGAGGAGCCGCTCTGGCCGGGACGCCGGATCGGCTGGATCCGCGAATCGCCGGCGATCGCCGAGTGGATGCGCGTGCAGCCTTGGATCCTGCAGAACATCGATCGCGTCACGGAGCTCTTCGACGTGGTCCTGAGCGCCGATCGATCGCTCTGCGAGCGCTACCCGGGACTCACCTACCATCCGGCCGGAGCCAATCTGCCTTGGCCCTGGATCGAGGAGCACGAGTACGCGATCTACGAGAAGCGGAAGATGTGCTCCATGTTTGCGTCCCCGAAGCAGATGGTCGCCGGCCACGAGCTTCGGCACCGTTACGCCGAGCGGTTGCAGGATCGACTCGATCTCTTCGGCGGCGCATGCGGCAGCGAGCGGATCGGCGGCGGCGGTGCTCACCCGGACAAGGGGGGCGGACTCCTCGATTACCGCTTCAACGTCGCGATGGAGAACTGTCAGGTGGATCTCTACTACACGGAAAAGCTCACCGACTGTTTTGCCTGCGGTACGATTCCCGTCTACTGGGGCGCGGACACGATCGGCGAACTCTTCGATACCGACGGTATCCTGCGCCTCGACGACGACTTCGATCCCGCGACGCTGACGGAGGAGCTTTACCAGTCCATGCTGCCTGCCGCACGCAACAACCTCGAGACCCTCCGTGACCTGGAGCTGGCGGACGACCTGCTGTTCCGCCTCTACGTCGAGGAGTAACCGTGACGGCGCGCATCTTCGTCGCAATCGCCGCCTACGCGGATCCCGAGCTCCCGAGGACCCTGCGCGACTGCAGCGCGATGGCCCGCAACCCGGATGATCTGCGCTTCGGCATCTGCTGGCAGCGAGACGACGAGAAACCGATCGACGTCAGCGAGTTTCGAGCCGATCCACGCTTCCGGTTCTACGACGCCACGGTGGCGGAAAGCCGCGGCGGCCCCTGGGCGCGCAACCATGCGCAGCGGCTGTGGCGGGGGGAGCCGTACACGCTCCAGGTCGACTCCCACATGAAGTTCGAGCCCGACTGGGACGCAAGGCTCATCGAGATGCTGGAAGCGATGCCGGCGGAAAAGCCGGTGCTATCGATGAACGCACCGCTGTTCTGGTACGACGATGACGGCACGCTGCATCGAAAATTCGAGATGGGCGTGCCGACCACGAAGGTCAGCCAGTGGATCGAAGACCAGGCGCTGGCGCCCTGGTTCGATTTCGGCCCGCCGAATACGCAGAACCCGGGGCGGACGCGCTTCATCAACGGCAACTTCGCCTTTTCCCGGGGCCAGTGGAACGTCGAGGTGCCTCAGGATCCCGATCACTACTACTGGGGCGAGGAGTTCAACGTCACGCTGCGCTCGTTCACCTGGGGCTACGATTTCTTCCTGCCGACGGAGGTCGTGGCCTGGCACCTGAATCACATCGACGGTCCGCCGCGCCGGCACTGGGAGCACGGCGACGAGGTCGTACGTCGACGGTGCGCGACCGCCTTCGATCGCCTGCGCAAGCTCATGAACGGCAACGATCGGGCGTTGGGACCGTACGGCCTGGGCAAGCGCCGCACGCTCGCCGAATACGAGGCGTTTGCTGGCTTCGACTTCCGCGGAAAACGGGCTCACCCCGACGTCTTCACCGGCACGAATCCGGATCCGACGACGATCCGGTCACCGGGTGACTGGGACGCGTGCATCACCTTTGCCGAAGCCCAGCAACGCGGGCTCTGCCCGTCCTGATCAGCCCGGCCCCGCGAGGCTTCTTGACAGTTTTCGACACGCAATGCGACTCTCACATCCCTCCCGGGCTGACTGGCTGCGACACTCGAATGAGCGGACCCGATCGCAAACTCACGCGACGAGATCTTCTTCGATGCGCCTGGTCCAGTCCCGTCGTCCTCTCGATTTCCCTTGGCACGATCGGTCTGACGGCCGCGCGGGAGGCTCAAGCGGACAAGCCGGCGACGCCGGTTTACCCGACGCAGGCCCAGAAGCCGCCGCCCACGCAGCCCTTCCCGACGACGGCAGCGGCACCGGCGAACGCGCCGACCGCTGCGTTATTCCCCACGGCCCACGAGACCTGATCGATGGCTAGAACAGCAGGCAACGCCAAGGGCGATCCGGCCACCAGCGCCCTCGACACGATCCGGCCCGTGCGGGGCGCGAACCCGGACGCGCACGCGGTTGGCGACGAACTCGTTCTCGTACCCGGTGGTGACGCCGACGTCTTCGCCCTGAATGCAACCGGGCGCGCTATCTGGGAGCTGTGCGACGGTACCCGCTCGCTGCGCGACATCCTCGACACGTTGAAGGAGAAGTTCGAAGGCGACGACGTCGACATCCTCGCCGACATGACCGCGGCCCTCTTTCAGCTACGTTCGCTCGGCCTTCTCGACGAGAACTCGCTGCTGAGCCCGGATCAGGTCGTCAGCGCCGGGGTGCCCGGTAGCGCACCGAAGCGGCGCGTGCGCATCGTCCACGGTATCGAGGACAACACCTATTTCCGCTGGCAGCTGGCCATCATGTTCGAGTCGCTGGTCGGTCAGCTGCCCGCCGGTTGGTCCATCAGCATCGTCGTGTGCAACAACCATCAGCCAATCTCCTCGGAGCTCGCGCACATCCTCGAGACCTACGACGTCGCCTGCTACACCGGCGAGGCACACGCGGACAATCACCACATCGATTTCGCCGGTGGCGGCGATCACTACGTGCCGATGAACCGGGTCGAGGCCCTCAACGTCATCGCCGGCCACGTCCAGCCCGACGAACTGGTGGTCCTCATGGACACCGACATCTTTCTCTACGGCGACCTCCAGCCCGATCTGTTTCCCGATGGCGACGCGATGGCCGCGAACTGGATCATCGGTCAGGAGCGCTATTTCCAGTTCGCGACGAAGGACGAGACGGGCCTGTCGCTGCCGAAGCTGCTCGATGCGATGGGCATCGAGGAGACCTTCAAGCCCGGCGGCGTCATGGTGTTTCTCACCGGCGCGACCCTCCAGGCAAACGATCGCAAGGTCGTCCGCGATGCCTTCCGCTTTCTCCAGATCCTGCGCCTGATGGGACAGATCATGGAGCTGCCACCACACGGGTCCTGGGTGGCCGAGATGGCGTGCTATGCGCTGGCGATGTACCCCAGCGGCATCGACTACGAGCTGCTCGATATCGAGCAGTTTGCTGTCCAGGAGCAGCACGCGAAGGATCTTCCCGAGGGCTCCTTCTATCACTATTACACGGACATCAACGACGGCTCGGACGGGCCGTTCTTCGAGTCACAGTGGCACAAGCAGCTCTACCGGGAATCGGATTTCCTGGAAGCGGACATCGACAGCTACCACGCCAATGCGGTGGGCGCGGTCGAGCGCAGCTTCATGGCGGTCGCAAAGCGCGCAAGGGAGCGGCTCCATGGTTGAGGCGATTCCTCTCGAGGCGCAGGCGCTCGATCCGATTCCGTCACCGGATCAGATCGAGATGCAGACCAGCGAGATGGTCTCCGAAGCGAACTACTACGGGCTGGGCTTCAAGACCTTTCGACTGCCGACCGAGATTCACAACAGGATGCTCAGGCAGTTCCGATCCTGTACGGCGGACTTTCGCCCGGAAGGGGCCATCGATGCGATCAAGACGACCCAGCCCCAGGTCATTCCGGCCCTCTATTTCGAGGATCATGCGTTCAACCGGTCCGTGCTCGAGGAGCTTCAGCCCCTGCATGAAGCCTGGTGCGGCATGGGGCTGGAGCAATCCGCGTGCTACGGCTTTCGGGTCTACCAGCGCGGGAGCTACCTGTTCAATCACGTGGACCGGACCCGAACCCACATCATCAGCTCGACGGTGTGTATCGACAGCGATGTCGACGAGCCCTGGCCCCTGTACATCGCCGACATCGAGGGGAATGCCTTCACGGTCGACATGACCCCAGGGGACGCGGTGTTCTACGAAGGCGCGAGCCTGGTGCACGGTCGACCGTGGCCGCTCAACGGGGACTGGTACGCCGGCATGTTCGTCCACTATCGCCCGACCGGGATGGCGCGCCGATGAGGTATCTCCATTACACCAACTATCAGTCGGGCTGCTCGGGCCTGAGCAACGCCATCATGTCCATCGAGATCGGCGTGGTGCTGGCGTTGCTGACCAATCGCATGCTGCTGCTCGATGGCAACCGCACGCCGCCCGCCAACATCGTGGACTACCAGGGCCGGGTCGACAACACGACACCGAGCCGCGTGACCGACCTGATCGATATCCCGGTACCCTGGGCCGAGCCGGACGACGTGGACACGTCGGGCCTGCGTGCGAAGGAGCTGACCGATCAGCATGTCTTCGGCTCCGCCTTCTATGTCCCGGGAACGGTGGATATCGAGTCGGAAGACGCGCGGATGTTCGCGCGCGGGCGCGAGACGTGGCTTTGCGAGACCGATGAGTTGCATCACGTCGATCTGCTGCGCATGTCGGAAGACCCGGTCGTGCTCAACGAGGCGCGTAACCGCACCAACCTCGGCTTCTATTCCTACTTCTTCTACCTCGACCCGGAAAACCGCCGAGCCGCCTATCGGACCCTGGCGGAAATGCGGGCCAAGGCGCCCTACGAGGAACTGGCTGCCAAGGTTGCCGGTGAACTGGGGGGTTTCAACGGCGTCCACATGCGCCGCGGAGACTTCAAGGTCACCTACGGCGTGACGACCCTCGATCGACATCCGTGGGAAGCCATCGAAGCGCTGGACTACCATTTCGATCGGTCGATGCCGCTGTTGATCTGCACCGATGAGCGCAACGATCCCTTCTTCGACGAGCTCAAGGCGGCCTACACCGATCACGTCTTCGTCGATGAATACATCCTCGACCGTCACGGCAAGGCCTTTGCCGAGCTGCCGACCCATGACAGCATCGCGCTGGCCTATCTCTCCCAGCTGGTCACGTCCTACTCGCAGGACTTCATCGGCACCATGACCAGCACGTTCACGTCGATCATCCAGCGCTACCGAGGCAATCGCGGGCGCGTGGAGCCCTTCAAATTCCTGTGGAACGAGCTTCCCGAACCGGGTGATCGCCTCGTTCGTGGCCGCCACGCGGCGAGCGACTGCGTTCCCATGGAGCAGGGCGTCATGGTGCCGGAGTACGAGGGACCGTATTCCTGGAACCGCTACAGTTCGCTGATCAATCCAGGCTGGATGCGCGAGTGGCCGGAGAGCATTCTCACCGCGGAGGTTCTCGAGACCGGACTGCTTGGTTCGTCGACCGACGCGTCCGGGCCCGCTCTGGACGTGGTGGCGACGAACCGCAAGCTCGTGCAGTACGACTTCGACGGCCTCGGCGTGGAGTTCCGCTCGGACGTCCCCGGCATGCTCACTCGCTTTGCGGAGACCTTCGGGATCATCGGCTCGCCGCAGGTTCGCAATATCGTTGCGCGCTACGAGGTCAGCCAGAGCCAGGACGAGGGCGATGATCAGCTGGCGATCACCTTCAACGGTCGGTCGTTCGGCGTTGCCGGGACCGTCGACGACGTCATGACGGCCATCGTGGATCACCTCGTTCACCAGCTGGGCGTCGGCCGGGTCAACCATACGTGGATCCAGGGGATGGCCTTCGAGCAGGGACGCCAGGCCATCATCGTCGTCGGCGACAAGAACAGCGACATCGCCGACAGCCTCTGCACCGGCGGCTGGGATTTGCTGGGCGACATCGTCGTGCCCGTGCGCCAGAAGACCCTGGAGATCGCGCCGTTCTCGCGCTACTACTGGCCCGTCGGCGGATCTGCGCGGCACCGCCGGGAAACGCTGAAGCTCAAGGCCCTCGTGTTCGCCCATGAGGCGCTGCACTCGGTGGACGAAATGGTTCAGCTCTCGCCAGCGGTCGGTATGGCGCGCGCCCTCGGCGTCTGCGTCGATTACCGGGTGAATCCGGACAAGGCCATGAAGAAACTCATTGCGCTGGTCGAGGCCATTCCAGTCTTTGCCGTCAACTACAGCGACCCGTCCCGGCTGCCGAACACGATCGGCGTCCTCGCCGAGAAGGACGCGGCCCAATCCGATCAAGCGGAGGCCTGAGAGCCATGGCGCAAGCAGCCCGGGATGTCTTGGTAAAGCTCATGCTCGAAGGCGGGCATACGCAGGAATTCCTCATGGCCGAGGGTTCAGCAGAGCTCTACGACCTGTTCACCTGCGTGGTCAATCGCGGCAGCGCCGGCGCCGACCGCTTCTTCCAGATCCCCCTCGACGGCGGGCGACGGGCGCTCTCGTTCCGTGCCAGCCAGGTGGTGGCCATCACGACCACGCCGCCCGTCGTCATTCAGCTCGACGAGCCGGCTCTGGAAGAAGCGGTCGCCGAGCCGCCGCCACCTCCCGAGCCTCCCGCACCGGCTCGCATCGAAGCGCCGCGCCATCTGATCATCGACGACTTCATGAGCCCCGGCGAGCACCAGGACATGCTCGCCTATGCCATCCAGCGCGAGGAGCGCTTCGAGGTCGGGACCGTAGCCGGAGAGGAATCGGCGCACCGGCAGAACCGGGTGTTCATGAAATTCGAGGCCGAGCCGCACTCGATCCTGATCCAGAATCGCCTGCTCGTCTGGCTGCCGTTCATGCTGCGCAGGCTGGGGCGCGATCCCTTTCCCGTCGCGCGCATGGAGTCGCAGCTCACGGCCACCAACAATGCCGGCTACTATCGCCAGCACGAGGACGTGGGTCGCGGTGGCGCCCAGGAGACCAGCCGCGCGCTGAGCTGCATCTATTACTTCTTCGCGGAACCGAAGCCGTTCCTGGGCGGATCGCTGAAGTTGTTCGACACCCTGGTGCATCCGAACGGACAGCGCGGACCGGCCGAATCCAGCGTCGAACTCGAGCCCCGGGCCAATCGCCTGATCGTCTTCGAGAGCGACACCTTTCACGAGCTGATGCCCGTTCGCTGCCCGGGCGGGCGCTTCGCCGATTCCCGCTTCGCGATCACCACCTGGATCTGGCGGTCCGAGAACGACGACCCCGACCAGCGCTTCGGGTGGGGGCATTTCCGCTGCAACCGGACGCCTCCGGGGCTGTCGAGCGGGGAGGACGAGGCATGATCATCACCGTCCATTGCACGGGTGCCGGTGGCGCCGCCGAATGGCAAGCCGAGCTGCTGGAATGGTCCTTCCTGCGCTTCGGACAGCCCGGGGAGCTGGTCAGGCTCGTGCCTGGCGTTCCGCAGAAGGATAGCCCCGTCCACCACCTCACGCGTGTCCATCGAACCGACTCCTGGAATCCCCATCCGTGGACGGACGACGTCAGCGATGCCTACGAGCTCCCCGCGGGGGCGCTGCAGTGGCTGCTCGAGGAAAACCTCGACGCCACGATTCTCCTCCTCGAAAGCGACATGGCATTCCAGGCGCCTATCGATGAGGAGGTCACGCCAGGAACGGCCATCGGTGCCCCGTGGACCGACGGTCCGACCGTCGACGGTCCCGCACCGTTCGGTCTGCCGGAGGCCTTCGAGCCCCTCGTCGCGTACTGTGTCCACCGCTCGCTGAAGCTCCCGCTGGTCCGGTTCCCCGTGCTTATCCATGCCCGGGACCTCGCGCGCATGGCCGCTCGTTGGCTGGAGCTGACCGGCATGATCCGATCGGAGGTCGAGGTTTCCAAGAGAGCGCACCTGTCGGCCCAGCGGTTGGCGTACGCGATTGCCGCAGCCGAGTATGGCGTCACGCACGAGACCCGGGATCTGCTCGGGCGGACGGACGACAAGGACTCGTCGTCGCCGCTGATCAGCTACCGTATCCCCATCGTGTCAGCGGACGGCAAGTCCATCTGGGACCCCGCTGTCTATGCCGCCTGGGGCCAGATCTGGCCCGAGCTTGCCGAGCCCGGACCGGGGCGGCAGTTTCTCGCTTTTCTCCAGGAATATGTGACCCTGCGGGAGGCGACCGGCCACCTGGCGAGCTTCCGGCCCGTCCGGTCGCCCGGCGTTCGCGAAGCCCGCGTCGGCGATCGGATGCTGCTCGAAGTGCCGGGGCAGGAGGACGAGGTCACGCTGAATGCTTCAGCCGGGGAGATCTGGGCGCTTTGCAATGGTGACCGGTCGCTGGCGGAGATCGTGGATGATCTCGAGCGGCGCTTTGACGTGCCGAGATCGACTCTCGGGAGTGACGTCGAGTACACCGTCAAGGACCTGAAGCATGTCGGTGCCCTCGATATCGAGGCCGTTCACGAATGAGCCCGGCGGTGGCGCAGCGACCGAAGATCTTCGTGTAGATCGCGTCGTATCGCGACAGCTACCTGCCGTTCACGATCAAGGCGGCCCTCGACAAGGCCACGTACCCGGAACGGCTGACCTTCGGCATCTGCTGGCAGGCGGACGAGGGTGAGAGCCTGGACGAGTGGCTCGACGACCCGCGCTTCCGGATCCGCAAGTACCGCTACCAGGCGAGTCTTGGCTACGGCTGGTCGCGCGCCGAGGTCCAGAAGCTATACGCCGGTGAGGAGTATCACCTGCTCGTCGATTCCCACACCTGGTTCGCGGACGGCTGGGACGAGAACCTCATCGCGCAGCTCGAAGGGAAGCCATCAGCGAAGCCGCTCCTGACGACGAGTTCGCCACCGTTCACCTTTGACGAGGATGGCGAGGTCGTCATTCCCTGGGCGGGGACCGACATGGACGGCGTCCCCCACATGAAGTGCCGCATCATCCCGCCGGCGGGCTGGATCGACATCCAGATGTCGCGGAAGCGCAAGCGACGCCCGCACGAGGTCACCGCGCTGATCTGCTGCAACTTCGTGTTTACCCACGGGCGCTGGATCACCGAAGTGCCCGAAGACCCGGGCATGGTCAATGCCGCGCACGAATCGGCCCTGTCGGCGCGGAGCTACACGCACGGTTACGACCTTTACCTGCCTGACTCCCTCCAGGTCTGGCACCTCGACTACAACAACTATCCGGACGGCTATCGCCCGCGGGTGTGGGAAGCCAAGTCGGACGGTTGGCAGCATGAACGTACGGAGAACATGATTCGGCGCCTTCACGCGCTGCTGTTCGGTCGAGGCGATGCGTCCATCCTGGGGCGTTTCCAGCTCGGGCAGGAGCGCTCGATCGACGAGTGGGCGGACCTCGCGGGACTGAGACTGGTGCTCGACGGCAAGGAGCAAACGCCCGAGGCCGGAGTACAGCCGGAGGACGATTCCTCGCACCTGTCCCCCGAGACCAACGTCTCGGAGGCGCACCTTGGGGGCTACATCTACGCGAGCGAGGAGAACCCCAACGGCGACCCCTGGACCTGGACCCCGGCAGTCTGGGACTGGGCCATCGAAGAGTTCGGGGCGAAATCGATGCTCGACATCGGCTGCGGCGAAGGGCACGCCGCCGGCTACTTCCAGTCCCGGGGCTGCCGGGTACTCGGCGTCGATGGCAGCGTCGAGGCGCGCGAGGCCAGTGTCATTCCCCGGCGCCACGCGACCCACGACTTCACCACGGGATCCTTCAAGCCACCGGGCAAGCCCTATGACCTGGTGTGGAGTTGCGAGTTCGTCGAGCACGTCGAACAGCAGTTCTCGACGAACTTCCTGGAGACATTCGCGCGCGCGCGGAAGGCGATCATCCTCACCTACGCCGGCCCTGGCCAGCCGGGTTGGCATCATGTGAATCTCCAGCCCGAGGAATACTGGATCAAGCGGATCGAGGCCCTGGGCTTCTCGCTCGACCGCGCAAGGACCGAGACCGCACGGTCGCACGCGGAGGCCCAGCAGCACTTCAGGCATCGTGGACTGGTCTTCGTTCGGAGCCGCTAGCTCGCCCCTCGCGCCTTGACAAGGTATGCCGCACCCTCAACACTGCATGGGTCAAGAGGCG
>JBCCZC010000076.1:0-16808 GCA_039188505.1 Pseudomonadota bacterium
TCCTGGTCATCCCGAAACGGCTCCCCATCGATGTAGTACCGCCAGAACCGGATCTCATCCGCGTTGCGAAGGCCATTGCGGTCCTCCGGACCGTCGAAGACGGGCGGCGTTGGGTGGGAAGCCAGCAGGTGCAAGGTCGCGCCCCCCGGCAGCTCGACGGGGATGTCCCAGTGGCTCTTGCTCGATAGGCGCAGCACCCGCTTCGCATCGTCGTCATACCAGCTCTCGCCGGTTTCCGGATCGATCGGCCAGGCGGGGGCCGGCAGCGCCGACCAGGGGAGCTCCTGGAACGTGCGCGCGCCGCCGACGTCGATCGGGAGGCGCGAAAGGACCGCCATCCCGTACTGCCCCGGAAAGGCGCCGAAGCCGAACGCGTCGCCGGGACCGCCGATGGATCCGTTCCGGTCGAGATCGGCGCCCGACGGGACCCCGGTGTTCACCGGCGCGGTGAACGTATGCTCGTAGCGCATGCCGTCACGATCGTCGGACCCGACGGCGAGGAACCGGTCCCGGAGAAGGGTGAGCCCCGCCATATCCGGATCATGGTCGACCTCGTTGAGCAGCAACACGTCGGGGCGGACGGTCTGGATGATCGCCGCGAGCTTGCGGGCTGGCCCGTGGTCGCCGGTTGCAAGTGCCGCGGCCAAGCCGCCGCTTTCCGGAAAATTCAGCGCGACGTTGAATGAGGCCACGCGCACGCGGCATTCATCGGCAACGATCGCCGGGCTCGCCAGCAGCAGGGATAGCAGGACCGCGAGTCTCATGCGGCCGGTGTGCGCCAGGCGCCGTTCTCGAAGACCTCGATCGGCCGAAAGCGGCGCTTGTAGTCCATCTTCGGGTGCTCGGGAAGCCAGTAGCCGAGGTAGAGGTACGGCAGCTCCAGCGAGGCGGCGTGCTCGATCTGCTTGAGGATGCACCAGTTGCCGAGGCTGCGCACCTTCTCCTCCGGGTCGAAGAACGTGTAGACGGCGGAAAGCCCGCTCGCGAGCTGGTCGCAGACGGCAACGGCGATGAGGCGTCGCCCGAGATGCGCCTGGACGAAGAACGAGCGCGACCACTTGCTGAGCAGAAAACCCTCGAAGTCCTCCGGTCGGGGATTGTCCATGCCACCGCCGGGATGGCGCGCGCCCAGATAGCGCCGATAGAGATCGAACACGAAATCGTCCCAAGCGGCCGGCGCGATCGACAGCGACAGGTCCTCGTTGCGCCCCAGGCAGCGTCGCTGGGCGCGGTTGGGCCGGAAGCGGGAAACATCGATCCGCGTGGCGCGACAGGCGCTGCATTGGCGGCAGTGGGGTCGGAAGACGAGGTCTCCGGCGCGGCGGAATCCCGAATGGACCACGGCGTCGTAGATCCCGTCCATGCCATCGGTCGTCGGATCGATGACGAGATTCCGCGCCTGCCGGTCGGCGTAGTAGCCGCAGCGATGTTCGAGGGTCTGGAGGACTCTGACGGTCGGCAGTGCCATGGGGGGTCGCTCAACTCCTGATGTGGTGTCCTACGCCTATCCAGCCCTGTATCTTACATGGGCATGAGACCCCCGATCGCCCTGGTGGTTCTGCTGCTGGCGACGCACGTCGCGGCGCAAACCCCGTTTGAGGCGGCGCTGGCGCTCGAGGATCCCGACGACCGCCTGGACGCGATTCGGCACGCGGCCGAGCTCGGGGACCCGGCCGCGCGCCACGCACTGGCGTCGGCGATCGCCAGCGAGAACCCCGTCGCCTCAGCGAAGTGGCTCGCCCTTGCCGCCGGCCCCCTCCGGTCGGCGGAGCAATACACCCTCGGTGTGCGCTACCTCAACGGTGATGGGCTGAGCCAGGACTCGGAGCGCGCGGCGCTCTGGCTCGCCGAGGCGGCACGCCAGGGCCATGCCGGCGCGCAGGTCCTGCTCGCCGGCCTGCTCGATCGGGGCGACGGGATCACCTCCGACACCCGGGCAGCGGATCGGCTGCTGGAGCAGGCGGCGCGTCGCGGCTCGCTCGAAGCCCAGTTCCGGCTCTCGCAGCGACTCGGGCTGCCTCGCGGTGAGCGCTGGCTGCGGAGCGCTGCGGCCGGGGGGCATGCCGACGCCCTGCGGACGCTAGCCGTCGCCCAGGCCCAGGGCGGCGACCTGCCGCTTGACGAAGCGGCGTCACGACAGCTGCTGCACCAGGCGGCCGAACGCGGCGACCCGACGTCCATGCTGCTGCTCGGCTTCTTCCTGGCCGACGGCCGGGGCGGGCCCGAGGCGCCGGAGCAGGCGTGGTATTGGCTGCGCCGGGCAGAGATCGACGGCGAAAGCCGGGGGCGGGATCGACGCGCGGCGCTCGAGCGGTCGCTGGACGGCGTCGCGTTGATGGAGCAGGAGATCGCCGTTCGCGGGGACGTCGTTCCCCCGATCCTCGCACCTGTTGCGGGCGATCGCGTGGTCCCCGCAACCCGGAAGCTCGGCGCGGCAACGGGCTTTCGGCTCGGCGACGATTCGGGTCTCGTGATCACGAACGCCCACGTGATCGAATCCTGCGGCGAACTCCGCCTCCCGGACGCCACGGTACTGAGGCCGCTTGCGGTCGTGGACCATGTCGACCTCGCAGTGCTTGCGGGCGCGAGCGCGTCGGGACCGGGCCTTGGGCTGGCGACGGCGGAGCCGGCGCGGGGTACCGCCGTCACGGTCCTGAGCCATGAACAGGAAGTGGTCAGCGGCGCGGTGACCGCCCTGGAGCGGCCCGGCGGAGACGGGCGCTTCTTCCGCTTCGATGCCCGCCTTGAGCAAGGTGCGAGCGGGGGACCGGTGGTCGACCGGGCTTCGGGAAAGGTCGTGGGCGTCACGGCCGCCAAAATGACCCCCGGCGCCGCCTTCCGCCTCACGGGAAATGCCGGCGAGCCGGCCGTGTTCGCCGTCAAGGCGCCGGTGCTCGCGGCCTTCCTCGATGTCCACGGCATCGCTGTGCCCGAGCGGGCAAGCGGCTCGATCGAGTCGGCCGGAACCGCAATCGAGTGCTGGTTCTGACGGTCGTTACGATGCGTGACTGTCCCGGAGCCGCGGGTGATCCCGGAGTCCGTTCACGAGATGATCCACGAGCACCCGGACCCGGGCCGTTTGCCGGAGGTCCGGGTGGGTCAGCAGCCAAAGTTCCCCGGTCGCCTCGGGGCAGACCGGGAAGAGCCGCCTGAGATCCTGCTGATCCTGGTCGCCCGGTAGCAGGGCAATCCCGGCGCCGGCGCGTGCCAGCGCCGCCATGGTGTTCAGCTGGTTGGCGGTCCACGTGATGGCCGAGGGAAAACGCTCACGCAGCCAGCGGAAGGCGCGCAGCCGCGAGAATTCGTCGTCGGCGCCGATGAGCGCGTGCTGGGCGAGCGCCGCTTCGTCCTCGGGCTGGCCGTTCCGCTCCAGATAGCCTGAACTCGCCGTGGCGTACCACCGCAGGCGCGTGATCAGCCGACCCACGAGGTGTTCCGGCGGCTTCGGGGTCGCCCGCAGGGCGATGTCCGCTTCTCGCCGGGTGAGGTCGAGGTCGGCATCGCTCACCGCGATCTCGATGCGAATCTCGGGATAGCGTGCTCGAAAGGGCACGAGAAGCTCCGGCAGGAAGGAAGCCGCCAGGTTGGCCGGCGCGGTGATGCGAACCAGGCCCTGCAGGGCGACCTCCTGGCCAGACACCCGTCGCAGGGCCTCGTCGAGCGCGGCCTGCGCGGCTCGGGCGGGCTCCAGCATGGACTCCCCCAGCGCCGTGAGGCGATAGCCCTCGGCGAGGCGATCGAAGAGCCTGGCGCCGAGGGACGCCTCGAGGGCCTTGAGGCGGCGGAACACGGTGGAGTGATTCACGCCGATCTGTCGTGCGGCACCGGCGAGGCTCTGCGCATCGGCGATCGCCAGGAAGACGGGAATGTCGTTCCAGTTCATTGCAAGTGTGCAATTTTGTTTTGCCTATTTTGCGGATTCTATTGCTTAATCGCAATAGATAACCTGTTCTTGCTGATTCGAAACCCACTCATCCACCGGAGCACGCAAATCATGGACAACTCGCAGCAGAACTACGGCATCACCCTTCTTCGCGTTTCCCTGGGCATCATCTACCTGGCGCATAGCGTCTATCTGAAGCTATTCGTCTTCACCCTGCCGGGCACGGCGCAGTTCTTCGAGAGTCTCGGACTACCGGCGTTCGCCGCGTACGCCGTCTTCGCCGTCGAGGCCATCGGGGGCACCGCGCTCATCCTCGGTCTGAAGACGCGCTGGGCCTCGATCGCCCTCGTGCCCGTCGCCCTCGGCGCGACCTGGGCGCATCTGGGCTCTGGCTGGCTGTTCTCCGCGCAGGGCGGGGGTTGGGAGTACCCGGCATTCCTCGCGGTCGCAACGATCGCCCAGGCGCTGCTCGGGAGCGGTGCGCTGGCCCTCGATGGGCGCCGTCCGGTTCCAGAGGCGACCCTCGCCGCGGCCTGACCCACACCGTTCCCCCGGCCGGCCCCGTGGCCGGCCGCTTCCGCTCAAGGAGATCTGTCATGGCCCACGCAATGTTCATCTCGCACGGTTCCCCCGAAGAAGTACTGCGCGATTCGCCAGCCCGGCGGGCGTGGGACCGCCTCGGTCCATCGATCCGCGACACCTACCGCGCGATCGTCGTGATGTCGGCTCACGACGAGCACCACCAGGTCAGCGTCGGCTGGGCTGACTCCTTCGAGACCATCGACGACTTCGGCGCGATTTTCGACCGCCGTCTCCGCGACCTCCGGTACCCGGCCCGGGGCGATCGGAGGCTGGCGGCGTCGATCGGCGACCGCCTCATGGCAGACGGGATTTCCGCAAGTGTCGATCATCGCCCCGGACTCGACCACGGTGCCTGGACGGTCCTCTCGCGGCTCGATCCGGCGGCCGTTCTGCCGATCGTGCCGCTCGGCGTCATGCCGGGGGCGTCGACCGCCGACCACCACCGACTCGGCGCGGCCCTGGCCGATCTGCCGGACGACATCCTGGTCCTGGGAAGCGGCGCCTTGACCCATCGTCTTCAGGCGGTGGCCTGGGGCGAACCGGATGCGCCCGCTCATCCGCGTACCCGGGTCTTCGCGGACTGGATCGGCGACCGCCTCGCCGCGCGCGATGACGTCCTCGCCTGGGAGCGCGAGGCGCCACACGCGCTCTGGAACCACCCGACGCCGGAGCACCTCTATCCGCTGTTCTTCGCGCTCGGCGCTGCGGGCCCGTCCCCCGCCAGCCATACGATGCACCGCGGCTACAGTCATGCCGTACTCGCCATGGACGCCTACGCGCTGGGCGGCGCCGCTGCGGGGCTGCGCTGATCATTCGCGAAGCATGACGCCCGGGGCAGGGCGGGTGCGGCGACGGGCGGCTACACTGGTGAGACTACCGGCGAGAGAACCACCATGACCCATCAGCACGACCCGGACGGCTCGCGCCTTCCGATCAAGCTCGACAGTACATCCAACGCCGAATACGAGCCCATTCCGCTCGAGCCCCACAACCAGTGCGCCAACGTGCTTGCCCACGACGCTGCGACGACCAACGCCCGTCGCCTGTCGCTGACGCGGCGTGATTTCATGGTCGGCGCCTGCGGGGCCGCCAGCACGTTGCTAGCGATCAACGAGGCCAACGCGGCTGCGGGGCGGCAGGGCGGCTACTTCGACCTTTCGAGCGACAGCGCCCTCGATGACCAGCTCGCGCAGGCGACGCTCGGCAAGCAGGAGTTCATCTTCGACGTGCAGGGGCACTACGTACCGCCGAACGTTGCCGTGTCGCGCAAGCAGGAGTGCTCGAGCGCTCATGAGTACGTGGATCGCGAGTACATGCGCTGCCTCGGCGCCGACGCGTTCATCAAGGATGTCTTCCTCGACAGCGACACGGACATGATGGTGCTGTCCTTCGTCCCGTCGCTACGCGATGCCGAGCCCCTCACGATCGAGGAGGCCAATGCGACCCGCGAGATCGTCGACAAGATGGAGGGTGCCCACCGGCTCATGCTGCACGGACGGGTCAATCCGAACCAGGAAGGCGACATCGAGGACATGGCGCGCCTGGCCGAGACCTTCAGCATCAGCGCCTGGAAGACCTACACCCAGTGGGGACCGGAAGGCGATGGCTTCTGGATGACCGACGACATCGGCGTGCGCTTCGTCGAGCGCGCCCGCGAGGTCGGGGTGAAGAATATCTGCATCCACAAGGGGATTCCCTTCGGCCGCCGTTCCTACGAGCACTCGCTCTGCACGGATATCGGGCCGATCGCCCGCCAGTTCCCGGACGTCAACTTCCTGATCTACCACTCCGGCTGGATTCCCGGACGGTCCGAAGGCCCCTATGATCCCGAGCGAGGTGAGGGGATCGACGAGCTGATCCGATCCGTCGAAGCCGCGGGGCTGGGGCATGGCAGCAACGTCTATGCAGAACTCGGCAGCACCTGGCGAGGGCTTCTGCGCGACGTCGACTCCGCCGCGCACGGCATCGGCAAGCTGGTAAAACACCTCGGTCCGGAGAACGTCCTCTGGGGCACCGACTCCATCTGGTACGGCTCACCGCAGGACCAGATCCAGGCGTTTCGATCGTTCCAGATCGCCGAGGCGCTCCAGGAAGAGCACGGCTACGGGGCGATCACGGATGAGCTGCGCGCGAGGATCTTCGGCCTCAATGCGCTCAAGCCCTATGGCATCAGCCGCGAGGAGGCCGAGCAGCGTGCGGGCAACGACGTTGTCTCGCAGCATCGCGTGGCCTACAGCGAGGCGCCGGATCCTCACTACCTCACCTACGGTCCGCGCAACCGGCGGGAATTCCTGCGGTTCCTGGCTATCGGCGAGCAGCCCTAGGTCCCGGAATTGCTCCCCGGGCCGGTCCCCGTCCGGCATGCGAACGGCGTGGCGCACGTCTCCCGGGGCGCGAGACCGAAAAAGAAAGCCGCCGGCGTCGGCCGGCGGCTCAGGGCTCTGCGGATCGCGGCCCGGCCCGGTAGGCCGGTACCGCGCGGAGTGTGTGATGGTGCAGAAGCCGTTGATCGTTACAGGGGGTTTCCCGCCCGGCTACCAGTCGCGGTATTCCACGTAGAAATCGCCGACGCGGAAGTAGGCGCTGCGGCGCTCACACCAGCGCCAGCCGGCGCGGTAGCGCGGATCGATCCAGGCCATCGCGTTGCGGTAGTGCGGATGCGGCCGGTAGAAATGCCGGTGGGACGGGCGGTGGCGATAGCCGTAGTCGTAGCCGTAGAAGGGCTTGTGCGACGGCTGGCGATAGGCGTTGCGATGGGCGCTGCGGTAAGGGTCGTAGGCCTGGCCATGTCGGTAGTTATCGTGGCGATGGTGACCGTCGTGGTGGCCTCCGGGTCCGTGGGCCGCGGCAGCACCCGCCAGCGCCAGGCCGAGGAAAAGAACGAGCAGCAGGATGGGGCGTTGCATGGGGTTTACTCCCGTTGGACACGATTCCAGTGTCCCGGTCCGCCCTGAACCACCCCTGAATCAGCGACGGGTGCGACCCTTACGGTAGGGGTTTCGGCGTTTTTCGCCCTTGCCAAGGGCCAGGGTCTTGCGCGGCTCGAAGTCGCCGGCCCGGATCTCCCAGCAGCGATGGGGTCGCTTCCTCGAGAAGTCCGGTGGCGTCGTGGCGGCGGTGATGTCCTCCACGTCCATCCGCTCGGTGATGCTCTCGTCCAGTGCAAATCGTCGCGCATTATTCGAGAAGATCAGGACACCGCCAGGTTCGAGCAGGCCCACGGCCTTTTCCAGTAACCACACGTGATCGTCCTGGACGTCGAAGGTCCGGCGCATGGCCTTTGAGTTCGAGAACGTCGGCGGGTCGAGGAAGATGACGTCGAAGCGCTGTTCGGCGGTCTCGAGCCACTGCAGGCAGTCCGCTCGCAGGAGCCGATGGTTGGCGTCATGGAAGCCGTTGCGCCGCAGGTTCTCCTCCGCCCAGTCCAGGTAGGTCTTCGACAGGTCGACGCTGAGCGTGCGACTCGCACCGCCCGCTGCCGCGTGAACCGAGACGCTGCCGGTATAGCAGAAGAGGTTGAGGAAGGATTTTCCGGCGGCCATGCCGCGGACCCGGCGCCGGGTTTCCCGATGGTCCAGGAACAGTCCCGTGTCGAGGTAATCGCTGAGGTTGACGCGCAGGCGTAGGCCGTCCTCCTCGACCCAGCTCACGGCCCCCTCGTCCGACAGCCGCTCGTACTGTCGGCTGCCGCGTTGTCGCGCGCGAGCCTTCACGAACACCGCGCCGGGCCCGACGTCGAACGCGTGCCGAGCGCCCGCGATCGCTTCCTCCAGGCGCCGCCGCGTCGTCGCCTCGGGAATCGACGCCGGCGCCTGGTATTCCTGCACGTGGAGGCGATCCCCGTAGACGTCGACGGCAACCGCATACTCGGGAATGTCGGCGTCGTAGGCGCGATAGCAGGAGATGCTGCCGTCGGCGAAGTAGCGACCCAGTCGCTTGCGGTTCTTGGCGATGCGGTTCGACACCATCCGGGCGCCGTCGGTGATGTCCGCACGCGCTGGTGGATCGAAAACGAACCAGCGGCACGGTAGGGGACCGTTGAAAACGCGATAGCGATCGGCCAGGGGCCAGTCGATCTGCCGGGCCAGCTCGTCATGGGCGGTGAGCACGGCCATGCGTGACCCGGGGCAACCGTCCGCGCAGCCTTCCCCCAGCAGTCGGTAGAGCTCGAAGAGACCTCGTTCGCCCGGATCGAGGCGCTCACCATAGGGCGGATTGGCCACGATCAGGCCACCGTCGTCCGGCCATGCGGTCGGGGTCAGGAAATCACGGATGGCGCGGCGTTCCACCGCTACGAGGTGGCCGACTCCCGCTCGGCTCGCATTGTCGCGTGCGGCGCGGACCGCGCCTTCGTCGGCGTCGTAGCCCGTGATCGGTAGCATCATCGCCGCCAGCCCGGCCTTGCGACGTTCGCGGGCCTCGCCCAGCAGCGCCCGCCAGGCGGCCTCGTCGAAGTCGGGCAGCGCCAGGAAACCGAAGTTCGGATTCAGCAGCCCGGGTGCGACGTCGGCGGCCATCCACGCCGCTTCGATCAGCAGCGTGCCCGACCCGCACACCGGGTCCAGCAACGCCGCGGCGTCGGGCCAGTTGGCCCGCCAGAGCAGCGCCGCCGCGAGGTTCTCGCGCAGCGGGGCGACCACCGACCGCTGCCGGTAGCCGCGCTGATGCAGCGGACGCGTGGCGAGGTCCAGGCCGACCGTCGCCGTCTCCGCATCGGCGAAGGCGTAGATCCGGAGTTCGGGTCGCTCCGTATCGATGACGACCGCCCGGTCTCGCTGATCGACAATCGCATCCTTGACCCGGAGCGCGGCGAAGTGGGTGTTGCGGATCTCCTTGTGGCGACTCGCAGCTCCGACCGCGAAGCGACACCCCGGCTTCAGCCACTGCGCCCAGTCGATCGACGAAGCGACCTCGTAGAGACCGTCGGCATCTGCCACCGGCGCAGTCGCGAGAGGCATGAGCACCCGAGATGCGGTCCGGCTCCACAGGCAGGCGCGCCAAGCATCCTCGATGGCGCCGGTAAAGGTGATCCCACCGCGGGTCTCGTGGAGACCCGTGAGGCCGAGGCTTCGGAGCTCCTCCTGGAGTGGGTACTCGAGGCCGCGGGGGCAGGTGGCGATGAAATCGGTCATCGGCACGATCCCGCGGCGACGTCCGGGCGTCGTACCGATGCGCTGGGGGTGACCATCGGCGGAGTATAGCGGGCAGCCTGCATCGTCGTCGCGGCCTTGACGAACGCAGCACAAGCGTCGCGTTCTAATTCCTGTAGAATATTGGAATCAAATTTTCAATAGCCCAAGAAAATCGAAATCACCACGTGAACATCCGCGCACTGCAATACCTCGTGACCCTGGCGGACATCCGGCATTTCGGCCGGGCGGCGGACGCCTGCTTCGTCAGCCAGCCCACCCTGAGCACCCAGCTGAAGAAGCTCGAAGAGGAACTCCGGGTGCAGCTCGTCGAGCGCATGCCGCGCAAGGTGATGTTGACGGAGGTCGGCGCCGAGATCGTCGAGCGGGCTCGTGTGGTGCTGCGTGATATCGAGCAGATCCGGGAAGTGGCTCGCCGGACCCACGACCCCGAGGCCGGTGCGATCCGGATCGGCCTGTTCCCGACGCTGGGCCCATACCTGCTGCCCCACGTGGTGCCGCTCGTGCATTCGCGCTATCCGCGTCTCGAGCTGCTGCTGGTGGAAGACAAGACCGAGGATCTTCTCACCCAGCTCCGCGAGGGCCGGCTTGATGCCGCCCTGCTGGCGCTGCCGGTGCCTGACGACGGCTTCGTCGTCGAACCGCTATTCCGGGAGCCCTTCGTCGTCGCCATGCCGGAGGCGCACGAGCTGGCCGCCAGCGCCCAGCTCACGCTCGATGACCTCAACGGGCATACCCTGCTGCTCCTCGAAGACGGACACTGCCTCCGGGATCAGGCCCTCGAGATCTGCCAGACGGCGAGCGCCAACGAGCGGCCGGGTTTCCGGGCAACGAGCCTCGAGACGCTGCGGCAGATGGTGGCGGCCGAGGTCGGCATCACGCTGCTGCCGACGCTTTCGACCAAGCCTCCCGTCGCGCAGCTGGACGCCGTTGCGATCAGGAATTTCTCCGATCCCATGCCGGCCCGGGACATCGCCATGGTCTGGCGCCGATCGTCTGCCGTGGGCGCCTTCCTGGAGGAACTCGCGCAGCTGATGCGGGAGCTGCCGGGCGCGCTCTTGGATCCGACATCGTAGCCGTCCGCGGTTGCGACAAATGCCTAAGGCGCGACGTTCTTTTGCCTGCCACGTGGCGTCTTGAGACAATCAGCGGCCTCTCCGGATGCCGTGGCGCTCATGATCCGACTCCTGCCAGCCAGCCTGCTGCTCCTCCTCGCTCTCTCCGCGCAGGCGGCGCCGCCCGTCTTTGCGACGCCGGACCAGGCGGACATGATCCGGGCCTCGCGCTCGCTCCAGGACGGGTTCGAGAAGGATGCCTTCGACAAGTTCAAGCGGGCCGCCCGGCTCGGCAACAAGGAGGCCCAGAAGAACCTCGGCCTGATGTACATCAAGGGGATGGGCGTGGAGAAGAGCTGGCCGCGGGCCCACGCGTGGCTGCGGATGGCCGCGAGCCGGGGTGACGCCCAGTACCGTGCCGCCAAGGACGAGGTCTGGGGCGCGTTGCGCGATGACGAGAAGGAGATGGCCGAGGCCTACTATCAGGAACTCCGCGAGGAATACGGCGACGCCGCCGCGCTCGAGCGTCGCGAACGCTGGGTCCGGCGCCAGAAGCGAGAGGTAACCGGTTCCCGCCTGGGCACCATTGGCGCGCTACGGGTGCAGGTCGCGGACGCGACCGGCTACCAGTGGGAGCTCGCGGGCAACGAGTTCTTCGAGGTGCTCGATACCTATGTCGCCGAGCTCGAGCCCTTCGTCGGTGAGGTCGAGGTCGGCGAACTCGAGGTCATCGAGGACGAGAACTAGTCTTCGTCCGGAAACGGCCATCCCTGGCCGTTCCAGACCCGGAATTCGAAAAGCGTGGTTTTCGAATTCCTCACGTTTTCAGCGGCTTGCAGCCGCAGAAAACGGCGGCACGTCCCTGTGCCGCGCCAGCGCCCGACGTTTCCGGATGGGCACCATCCAGTCCTCGTCCTGCAGTGGCATCCCTGGCCGTTCAGGATCCGGCACGTCCCTGGACCGCCTTGCTCCTCACTGCTCTCCGGTGCGCACTAACTGAACAGGCCGTGCACGAACCAGCCGCGTTCGCCACGACATTCCCGGAAGACCCAAAGGCGACAGCCTGCGTCGTCGCGGGCGACGTAGTAGTCGCGGGCGATG
Organism: Pseudomonadota bacterium; assembly: GCA_039188505.1. GTDB lineage: Bacteria > Pseudomonadota > Gammaproteobacteria > Xanthomonadales > SZUA-38 > JBCCZC01. The sequence continues at coordinate 11,772 of JBCCZC010000076.1, forward strand.
TCCTGGTCGCGCCACCAGCCCGTCTCGATACGTTCCGGTCCCTGCTCGATCGCGAGCGCTGCGGGTGCGATGGGTCGCGGCTCGTGCAGCAGCCACAGGGGGCGCGTTGCCGCAGGCAGCGGTGATGCTTCGTTCGGCGCGGGAGTACCCGGAGCGCGGGCGGTCCAGGCCGCCTCCGGGCTGTGATCGGCCACGACACTCAGCGTGTGTACCGAGGTTTCCCCGAGCCTTGCCCGGAGCCGTTCGAGCAGGCGTCCCCAGGCGTGGTCATCCACTTCGGGGGCCGTGTCGAAGAGGTCGCCGTTACGGGTGCCGAAGGCGATGGGTTGCGAGGCTTCGAGATGCAGCGCGCGAACCGGTGCGGGCAGGGCGAGCTGGTCGATGCGCTCGCGCAGCAGCTCGATGAGCCGTTCGGAACGGCGGTCCGGCTCGACGAGACCGATCTTCAGCGTCGTCCGTTCCCCATGGGCATGGTCCAGCTGCAGGTGCATCGCCTGTACCGCGAGGTCCCGGGCCTCGAGGAAGCGGCACAGCTCCCGGACCAGGCGGGAGGAACCGAAGAGCAGGGCGTCGGCGCGGTCCGTTTCCTCCATCAGTTCGAGCGACGAGCTGAACTCGACCGGTGGTTCGAACCAGGGGAGGGGTTCACTGCGTCGACCCGTTAGCGCGTCGAGATAGTCGAGCGTGTCCCGACCGAAGCGGCGACGCACGCCGTCCCGCGGGAGCGCGCGCAGATCCCGTACGCAGCGAATGCCCACGTTGCCCAGGGCCCGCACGACGTCGGGTGGCAGCTCGCTGCACTCGAGGGGAATCCGGTCGAGACGCAGGAGATTACCGATCGAGCGGTAGCGGCCGGCCCGCGCGAGCAGCGCCGCAGCCCGCGGCGTCGGCGCGATGGCCATGCGCAGGTCGTAGTCGGGAACATCGAAGAACCCCGCCAGCGGCTGGTCGGCGAGGAGGCGACGGCTGCGGGCAATTTCGACCAGCACCCGGTCCGGCGTCTCGATGCAGACCCGGCTGCTGAGGCGATAGGCCTGCAAGGCCACCTCGTCGAGGCCGCGCGCCTCCGCGACGGGGTCACGGGGCAGGGCACGCAGGTGGGGGGCAAGGGCGTAGGCCGTGCCGAGGCTCATGCCGGGTTGGACGCCCAGTGCTTCGGCTTCAGGGTCACGGTCGTGGATGAGACGTCGGGAGCCCTGGCTCTCGATGGTCGCGAGGCAGCGGGCGTCCGGATCACGTCGCCGGAGAGCATCGAGCGACAGGCGCGGCAGGTGGACGCACAGCCAATCCATCAGGGCCTGTGGACGCTGCCCCGTGGTGGGAGCGTGAGCCGGGTCTGCCGGACGATGGCGCCGCGACACTTCAGCAGCTCGAGTTCGCCCCAGGGCCGCACGCCGATGCGCATGGCGGCCGGTGAGGCGCTCCGGGACGCCGCTACGGGGCGGAAGACGAAGCCATGGCTACGCCCCTGTTCGGCGGCCAGCTGTAGCCGGCGCAGGGCGCGGTCGTCGGCCCGGCGTGGCCAGCACAGAACCGCACCGCAGACGCCGGAACGCAGCGCCTGCTCGGCGGCCCAGAGCCCGTCGCCGCCGGCATCCACGACGAGGATCGAGGCGGCGTCGATGCCCTGCTGCTCGAGGGCCGGGGCGTAGGGAACGTGGGGTGGCGCGACCAGCAGGATCCGCCGCTTCTGCCGGACGAGTTCCCGCAGCGCGGGCAGCACGAGGGTCAGCTCACCGGCCCCCTCCTGGGCGACCAGGACCTCGGTGAGGGCACCGGGTGGCCAGCCGCCCTGGGGTAGCTCCCGGTCGAGCGCGTCGCAGCCGGTGGACAGCGCCTGGCTGTTCCTGCGGGGGGTTCCTGCCCGTCCCCGCCAGATTCCGGGCTGCTGGAGAAGCTGCCGGACGTTCATAGCTGGCTGCGGATGACTCCGACACCCAGGCCTTCGATGCTGAGGCTGGTTTCCCGAAGGTCGACCTCGATCGGGGCGAAGTCGGGATTCTCGGCCAGGAGCTGGACGCGATCGCCCTCGCGATGGAAGCGCTTGACCGTGACCTCGTCCTCGAGGCGTGCCACCACGATCTGGCCTTCGCGGGCCTCGGGCGTGCGGTGCACGGCCAGCAGGTCCCCGTCGAGGATGCCGGCGTCGCGCATGCTGCTGCCGTGGACCCGCAGCAGATAGTGGGGGCGCGGCCGGAAGAGGGACGGATCCACCGCACAGTGCTCTTCGATGTGCTCGGCGGCCAGGATCGGCTGACCGGCCGCGACGCGACCGACCAGCGGGAGCTCGTCGAGGCCCGCGCTCTGCTCCGGCTGGGGGTTCGTCTCGATGACCCGGATGCCGCGGGAGACGCCGCTCTCGAGGCGAATGGCGCCCTTCCGATTGAGCGCCTTCAGGTGGTCCTCGGCCGCGTTGGGTGACCGGAAACCGAAGCGCACAGCGATCTCGTTACGCGTCGGCGGGTAGCCGTGACGCCGGATGGTGTCGCGGATGAAGTCCAGGATTTCCTGCTGGCGGCGGGTGAGTGACTGGCTCATGGGCGTGTCGATTGGAGGTTACTGTGATTATATACAGCAATCGCTCTCGGGGCCAGTCAGCTGCAAAAACCGGACAAGCTGACTTTTTTCTGACGCCGATCTGCTATAATGGTGGGCTGTCATTCAAGCAACCGGATCCGCCATGAGCACCCCTGCCGAGAACCTGCCCCAGTCGCAGACCGACGCCCCGGAACTGCCGCTGCGTTTCGTCACGGCCGCCTCGCTGTTCGACGGTCATGACGCGGCCATCAACATCATGCGCCGGCTGATCCAGGCGCAGGGCGTGGAGGTGGTTCACCTCGGCCACAACCGGAGCGTCGACGACGTGGTGCGCGCGGCGCTCCAGGAAGACGCGGACGGCATCGCGATCTCGAGCTACCAGGGCGGGCACGTCGAATACTTCAAGTACATGGTGGACCGCCTGCGCGAGGCGGGCGCCGACCATATCCGCGTCTTCGGCGGCGGCGGTGGCACCATCACGCCGGACGAGATCGCCGAGCTGCAGGCCTACGGGGTCGAGCGGATCTATCACCCGAACGACGGCATCCGCATGGGCCTGGTCGAGATGATCCAGGACCTCGTCCAGCGCACCCAGCAGCATCGCCAGTTCGCCGACGAACAGGCCGAAGCCACGCTCGAGAATCCGCTCACCGTCGCCCGCATGCTGTCTGCGCTCGAGGACGGAAGGATCGAGGATTCCCGCCTGGCGCTCCTGCGCAAGGAGTGGCAGGCGGCGGCCGGCAACACCCCGATCGTGGGCATCACGGGAACCGGCGGCGCGGGCAAGTCCAGCGTGGTCGACGAACTTCTCAACCGTTTTCTCCAATACCTGCCAGAGCTGAAGATCGCGGTCCTGGCCGTGGACCCGACGCGCCGGCGCACGGGCGGAGCACTCCTCGGTGACCGTATCCGCATGAATTCCCTGCGCAGCGAGCAGGTCTTCATGCGCTCCATGGCCACGCGCCGCCAGCACCTCGCCACGAGCGCGATGCTGGTCGATTCGATCGCCTACCTGAAGTCCCTGGGCTTCGACCTGATCATCGTCGAGACCGCGGGCATCGGTCAGTCGGACAGCGAGATCGTCGACCTCGTCGACTTCCCAATGTACGTCATGACCTCGGACTTTGGCGCCGCGAGCCAGCTCGAGAAGATCGACATGCTCGACTTCGCCGAGCTCGTGGTGCTCAACAAGTACGACCGCCGCGGCGGCGAGGACGCCCTGCGCGACGTCCGCAAGCAGTGGAAGCGCAACCGGCTCGCGTTCGAGCTGGCGGACGAGCAGGTGCCGGTCTACCCGACGATCGCTAGCCAGTTCAACGATCCGGGCGTCACCTGGATGTTCTCGAACCTCTGCCGCCTGGTGAGCCAGAAGACGGGCGTCACCTGGGAGCCGGCGGCCGATACGGGCGATCGGGAGCCGAAGGCGAAGGCGTTGATTCCTTCCGACCGGGTCCGCTACCTCGCCGAGATCGCGAGAGGCGGTCGCGCGATCAACGCCAGCGTGGACCAGCAGGCCGAGGCTGCGGCCATGGCCCAGCACTTCCACGAGTCGCTCAAGGCCATCGAGGACCCGCTGCTGCCCGAGCCGCTCGGGAATTACCCGGCCGACGCGCTGACGGCAGGCGAGGGCGATGACCGCTCCCTGGTCCACCTGCGCCAGCGCTACGCCGAAGCGATCCGCTCCCTGTCGCCGGACGCCGTCCAGCTGCTGCAGGCCTGGCCCGAGCGCTATGCGGGCGTGAAGAGCGACGAGTTCGTCTACGAGGTTCGTGGCCGCGAGATCCGTGGTGACAACTACCGCGAGACGCTCAGCCGCAATCGCATTCCGAAGATCGCGCCGCCCGAGTACCGCGACTGGGGTGAGCTGCTCAAGTTCCTGATGAAGGAAAACCTGCCGGGCGCCTATCCCTACACGGCCGGCGTGTTCCCGTACCGCCGCGAGGGCGAGGATCCGACCCGCATGTTCGCGGGCGAGGGGACGCCGGAGCGGACGAACCGCCGCTTCCACTACCTGTCCCTCGGGCAGCCGGCGGCACGTCTGTCGACGGCCTTCGACTCGGTCACCCTCTACGGCGAGGACCCGCACGAGCGGCCGGACATCTACGGCAAGATCGGCAACTCGGGCGTTTCGATCGCGACCCTCGACGACATGAAGAAGCTCTACTCGGGCTTCGACCTCTGCGCCCCGACGACCAGCGTCTCGATGACCATCAACGGTCCCGCGCCGATGATCCTGTCCTTCTTCATGAACACCGCCATCGACCAGCAGGTGGAGAAGCACCTGCGCGCCGAGGGCCTCTGGGAGGCAGCCGAGGCGAAGATTGCGGCCCTGTATGAAGGGCGCGAGCGGCCGTCGTACTCCGGTGAGCTTCCGGAGGGCAACGACGGGCTTGGTCTGGGGACGCTCGGTATCACCGGCGACCAGCTCGTCGACGCCGAGACCTACGCGCGCATCAAGGCAGACACGCTCAAGACCGTTCGCGGCACCGTGCAGGCCGA
>JBCCZC010000077.1:0-16716 GCA_039188505.1 Pseudomonadota bacterium
GACCTCGACTGCGTCGAGGTGTCGTCGCCCCGCTCTGGCGTGGGCCATAGCGAATTCCTGATCGCCGCCCAAGGCCGCCTCGACGACGTCGACGACTGGCTCGAGGAGGGTTGCACCGAGGTAGACGAGCTTGTCCAGCGCATCGGCAACATCCACGTCACCGGCTGAAGGCGTCCTTGCCGGGCGCTACTCGGCCGTCGAGACGCTGACGGAGAGCGCCGCGAGTTCGATCCTGCTCGCGGTAGACGCCGCCAGCGGCCGCGAGGTCGTGATGAAGGTGCACAACGGCGTGGAGCGCAGCAGCTTCCTCCGGGAGGCATCGGCGTCGCTGAGCCTGGAGCACTCGCTCGTGGCCTCGCCCCAGGACGCGCTCTATCTCGGGGACGGCCAGGCCTGCCTGGTCTTCGAGTATTTCTCCGCCGGCACGCTCCGGGACCACATCCTTGCCCGCGGCAAGCTGCCCGAAGACGAGGTGATTCGAATCATCCTCGATCTCGCTGACGGTCTTGCCTATCTCCATGGGCAGGAGCTGATTCATTGCGATCTGAAGCCGGAGAACGTCTTTCTCCGTCAGGCCGGGGAGCGCTACCAGTTCGTGATCGGCGATCTCGGAGCGACGTGCACGACGCGCGAGGCACGCGAGGGCAACCACCGCGTCGGCAGCCCGGCGTACACCGCGCCCGAGCGGTTCTCCGATCGCTTCGGGCCCAACAGCGACCTCTACAGCCTCGGCGTCATGGCTGTCGAGCTCCTCACGGGCAACCTGCCCTTCCTCGGCACCCCGAACGAGATCGCGCGGGCGCACATCAACCAGCCGATGCCGATCGGCGAGCTCAAAAGCGGCTTCCAGAAGGATCTGATCCACACGCTCACGGCGAAGAACCCCGCCGACCGGATCGCATCGGCGGCGAAGCTCAGCCGCTTCCTCACGACGCAGACCCGGCGGGTGCTCGATGACATCGAGGTCGTGACCGCGGAGCCGCAGCGACATCAGGGCACCTGGCGGCCCGGGCGCATCGAACCCCTGCACACGCTAGAGCTCGACGAGAAACCGGACGCCATGCACCTGCTGAGCACGTCGAGCCCGATCATCGTGTGCGAATACCCGGGGCGCCTGCAGCTCGTATCGGCCCAGACCGGCAAGCGCCGGGAGTTTCCCCGGAGCGGTCCGGTGCGGACGCTGAGCCACGATTCGCTGATCTATGTCGTCGACGGCAAGCTCGTGGAGCTCAGCATGGGGAATCGCAGCCGGCGCCAGATCGTCGAATGCGGCCCCAACGTCCTCGACATCTCGAGCGACCTGAATTCCTATTTCTGGCGGACCGCACGGTCCGGCCACATCTACACCCGTGCCTCCCAGGAGGAGGCCTCGTTCGTCGCGCCGCACTATCTGCTTTCGCCGCACTCCGCCTTCCTCGGCAACGGCCGGATCTGCGTGTCCGAGGGTGGCATGAACGATCACCTCGTCATTCGCGATCTCGCGGGCGTCCCCTGCAAGACCGCGCCCTTCGACGGCCCGATCGCGGGCATCACCGGCGGACGCTCGGTCGCCCTGGCCGTGACGATGAACATGGGCGCTGAGTCCGAGCTCTACCACGTGTGGGAAGTCTCGGAGTACGCGCCACCGAAGCAGGCGGAGTTGACGTCCCGACCCACGTCCTTCGCAACAACCGCGGGCCATGTCTTTGTCGGCGATGAGGAATGCGTCGTGCAGCAGATCGTGATCGGTCTCGTCTGTCGCGAACTTCTGCGTCTGCCGGCGCCAGCCAATCTGCTCGCCGTCGCCACCGATCACTCGCTGCTCGCAGCACTCGAGGATCAGACGGTCCACATCTACAGCAATACCGGAGTTCAAGCATGATCGACGGAGTCAGCAAGCCGGTGCACTGCATCTTCTACACGCACCCCTGGGCGCTCTTCCGCATTGGGAACGAGCGGCTCGGCAGCTCAGACGACGCGCTGCTCATCGAGCTCGCCGAATCGTCTACGCTGTCGTCCCTCTTCGACCAGCAGGGTCGGCCGCGCCAGGGCGTCACGGGCCTGCTTGCCGATCCCGACCGGATCGACCTGCTCGGCGAGGTCTACGAGGGCGTCCCCGCGCCGCTCGTGCTCGCATCCCAGCCGGCCGTGCCGCTGCCCACCCTGGCGTCAGCGATCGGGGTGCTCCCCTACGTGCGCTCGCGCTACAGCCACTACGTGCTCCTGGCAAACCTCGTGGACGGCGCTCGGATGATCGACTCCCTCGCCCACTGCGATCGGTTCTCGTTCGTGTTCGACCTGGCCGACCCGCCGTCCCGGCGGTTCACCGACCTGGCCGAGCAGCTCACGGGCGAGGGTCTGCTGAATGCCTCGACCTGGGGCGGCCTCTACTGGTACTCGCACCCGCGTCGTCGCGCACCCGGCCACCGGGAGCGTCTGCAGGCGTTACGTGAGCTGACCGCCGGCACCCAGATCATGCTGGAGGCGCCGGCCGGGACCGAGCCCGAGGACGCGCATCCGTGAGCGAGCACGCTGCCAGACCCCCCGGCTCGCTGAGAATCTGGTCGCTCCCGACCTGCGCCGAGCTGGCGACGATTCGCGCGTCCGGCATCCGCGCCGTGGTGAACGTCTCCAGCGCGCCCTTCGCAAGCCTCTATGAGCCGGTGGAGCTTGCCGGGCTGGCGGTCGTCGAACGCCCGTTGACCGACGTCTTCAGCACCGCACCGGCCCTCGACGCGGGTCCCGAGGCGGCCGCTTCGATCGATTACGTCGAGGCCATCGACGCGGCCGAGCGCGACCGTTTTCTCGAAGCGGTCACCGCAACGCGAGACTTCCTGACCGGCGGTCGCAAGGTGCTGGTCTGCTGCAATCACGGCAAGGGGCGATCGCCCGCCGTGGCCGGCGCGGCGCTCCACCTCCTCGACGGCAGCAATGCCGCGGAGGTGTACGCCCGCTTGCGCGCGCTGAGACCCCCCTGCCACCTGTCGATGCTCACCTTCGCCGCAATGCAGTTCGCCGGCGAGCGCTGCGCGGAGGCAAGTGCCGGATGAGGTCTGTCGCCACGCTCCGGGCGTCCCAGGGCGCTCCGGGACCGGTAGCGGCTGCGCCGGCCGGCTTCGGTGCCATCGTCGAACACGCCGAGCAGACCTTTGCCGCGCGGCTCGATGGCCACCCGGTCGCCATTCCGGCAGCCCACGCCCGCGCCACCCGCACGCTCCCCGGAGGCGGCGAGCTCGCGCTGCGGACCGCTCATTGGACCGCCAGCGCCCATGGGGACATGCGCTGGGTGCGGCTGCGGTCGCCCAAGATCGACATCGTGAGCGTGTTCTTCTATCCGCACGCCCATCGGTCGCTTCCGCTCTACGCCATGGAGTTCGTGCTCCTCGGCAAGCGCCCGATCGTGGCGGTCATGGACCTCGTCGCGCCGCGCGCCGACGCCGACGCCCGGATCACCGCTGCGCGGATCCTGCAGACCGCCCACTCACGACATCCAGAACAACTCAACCATCCCGACGCGCCCTCCTGGTTCGAGGACTGCCGCAGCGGGAATGACTTCTTTCTTCGTCCCGCGGGAGAGGGACTGGCCGCGTTCGCTGCAGCCGACGGTATCCACGCTGCGCTGTGGACCGACCTGCTCGACGCGATCGCCGGGGGAACACCGGCCGCTGCTGGCCTGGCTGCAGAACGCGCTGCGTTCGTGGCCGACTACAAGGCCCATCACCGCGCCAACTCACCCGGCCTGCCGCTGCTCCACAAGAGCTTCGGTCAGGACTGGACCGACGACTTTCTCGCCAACGGATTTTTCGGACCCTGAACATTATGGAAACCTTCGAATACGTCATCATCGGTGGCGGCATGGCCGCTGCGTCAGCCATCAAGGGCATCCGCTCGGTCGACCGCGCCAACGCAATCGCGCTGATCTCCGCCGAGGCCACCACGCCGTACAACCGTCCCGCGCTCTCGAAGGCGCTTTGGCACGGCGCCACCATTCCCTCGATCATGGAGAAGAACCCGAGCGAACAGGTTCGCCCGCTGCTGCAGACGACGGTCCAGGCAATCGATCCAGCCGGCCGGATCGTGTCGACGAGCCAGGGACCCATCGGCTACCGCAAGCTCCTGATCGCGACTGGGGCGGAGCCGCGGCGCCTGCCGGGCGGCGACGGGAGCACGATCTACTTCCAGTCTCTGGCCGACTACCAGGCCATGCGCCGCCGTGTCGACCTGGGACTCGGTACAACCCACATCGTCGGTAGCGGCCTGCTGGCCGCAGAGCTTGCCGTCGGCGTGCGCGCCCAGGGGGCGGATGTCACGCTGCACTGCCGCGGCAGCTACCCGTGCGACGGCCTGCTGCCGCAGCAGCTCGGACAGCACCTCCTCGCGCACCTACGCGCCCGAGGTGTGGAGGTGCAGACAAACCGCACCGCTGCGCGGATCGATCCCGCTGGCAGCTCCAGCACGATCCACTTCGAGAACGGCGAGTCGGTCCGCAGTCACTGCACCGTGGCCTGTATCGGGGTGACCCCACGGGTCGACGTTGCCAGGACGGGCGGCATCAGCGTACGGAACGGTATTCTCATCGACGCCCACATGCAGACGAGCCAGCCGGACATCTACGCGGCGGGTGACGTCGTGGAGTACGAGGTCGCCCGTCTCGGGAGCTGGATGCTCTCGAATCACGAGGAGAACGCCTGCGTCGGTGGCATCACGGCGGGTCAGGTCATGGCTGGCAAATCGCTGGCCTACGCGCCGGTGCCTTATTACTACTCGACCATCGGCGACATCAACATCGAGGCCGTCGGCAGCACCGATGCACGCCTCGACACCCGCGTATCCATGGACGGCGATGACGGCCTGTCCTACTACCTGGATCGCGACGGTCGTATCGTCGGCGTGCTCTTCTTCAACGGCAAGCCGGACATCGAGGCCGCCAAGGAGATGATCGGCACGATCTCACCGGGCCTTGCCGCCGTCGGCTGACTGGAGCGATGGGGCGGCGCGGCCATCGCCGCGCCGCGAGGCCCGGTGGTGCCGGCTGGGGCACGGCGATCGTGCCGCTGGCGTTTACTGCCTCGACGCCAGGCCCGACGCCACAATAGTCAGGATGATGACCAACCTGTCATCGCCCGGTCTCGCGGATGGTGCAATGGCAGGCGATACGGGGCGACGTCCGCATCGTTGCCGACCGGGCATGGATCGCGCTTCGCGGGAACGCAGGCGGACCGGCGTTGCCGGTGAACTTCAGGCCGGTCGGAGCTGCTGCCGGTCAATCCGCCTTGCCGATCGGTCGCTCCGGTTGCGGCGACGTGACGCCACCGGCATCCGGCACTGCATCGCCCGCTCAAAGAGTCGGAAGGCTCGCTTTGCACCCTCGACTGCGCGATCGGGATCAGCGCCGGAAGCGTTGATCTCGTTCTTGACGTCCCGCCAGGTGCGGGCGACGTCGGAACCATAGAGGCCGTAGTAGCTCAGCGATCCTGCGACCGGCGTTCCGAAGCGGCGCCGGAGATGCGCTCCGATCACCTTCCCGCCCAGCGCAGATCCTTCCACGACATACAGCGCGCCGGCCCGGAACGACGGATTCGACAGGTCGAGACGACCGCCCGCGCCCGCCGGGTCCCCCTCATTGCGGATGCCCAGGGCCCGAAGGTCGGCCCGCAGCAGCGGGACCCGCGCCACGCGCTGGACGAGGCGGGTCTGCGGCGTCGTCATGCAGATCTGCGGCTCCAGGGCGCCATGGAAGAGCGCCAGCCGCTTGAGCACGTCGGCAAAGTCGGTCAGCTCGACGTCCTCGGACATCAACCGGGTCATGGGACTGACCTTCTCGGCCGATCCGTGATCGGCGTCAGTAGCCCGCTTGAGGAGTTCGCAAAGAGTTTCCCGGGTCGTCAGCGTGACGTCGTGCATCGTGACCTCATGTCGGTGTCGTGGGCGGCCTCGGAAGCATCCGCGACCTCTGACACCAACGTTAAGCATCAGGCGCGCTACGCACCATGGTGGATGCCACTAATGGGGCCCGGTGGATTGGGACAACGCGATGGGCGTCAGAACTGGACGATCGCGCCGCCGTCCACGTTGAACCCGACGCCGGAGATAAACTGGGCCCCGTCGCTTGCGAGAAAGAGCGCCGCGCCCGCGACGTCCTCGGGCGCGCCGAGCCTGCCTACCGGCGCCTTGTCCACCCAGTACTGCCGGAAAGTCTCGTCCTCGAAGAACGGGGCCGACATCTGCGTGACGATTGCCCCCGGCTGCAGGTAGTTCGCCGTGATGCCGTCCGCGCCAAGGTCCACCGCCATTGCCTTCGTCATGCCCGCCACGGCGTGCTTGGACGTGCCGTAGACGAACAGGCCGGGGCCGGCCATGTCAGACATGATCGAGCCAAGGTTGATGATCCGGCCCGCCGGACTCTCGCGGAGCAGCGGCAGCGCCTCGCGCGTCAACCGGAACATAGCCGTGACATTGAGGCCCATCACCTGCTCCCAGAGCGCGTCGGTGGTGGACGCGAGGTCGGCAGGTGCCGCCATGCCGGCGTTGTTCACGAGGATGTCGATGCCGCCGAGTGCTTCGCCAGCGGCAGCGACGATGCGTGCCGGCGCATCCGTGGTCGTCACGTCCTGCGCCAGCACCGTCGCGCCGTCGATACCGCTGAAGTCCCTTCCCGGAAGGTCCACACCCAGTACAGCGGCGCCGGCATCGAGGAACGCCCGGGCGATGCCCTCGCCGATGCCGCCGGCCGCACCCGTCACCACCGCCCGTTTCCCCATTAATGCGATTCCCATGCGCGTCTCTCCAGCTGACCAGGAATCGGAAGATGCCAGACGCGGCGGCCCGGGGCCAGCCGCCCCCGCTGCGCTCAGCCGTCGAGGCCGGTGGCGCAGCTCGGGCAGATGCCGTGGCTTGCCAGGCGCGGACTACAGGGCTCGCTCGAGTCACCAGGCATCCAACGTCCATCCGCCCCCCGTACGGCGTTGCACCACGCACAGGTATGGGTCGGTTGGGCGGGCCTGCGAGGACCGGCGGCCGCAAGAACCGGGAGCGGACCGGTGCCGTCGGCGGAGATCGTGCAGCTCACGCCGAGTCGCCGTCGAGGAGCGCCAGGTGAAGCTGCGCCGCCGATGTGCGCGTCGCCAGTTCACCGATCGTCTCGAGATCGACCAGAACGGTGCCGCCCCCGTTGTCGAGATAGCGGACGCCCAGCCGGTCGAGGAACTGTCGCTGCTGCTGTTGCGTGTAGCAGCCCGTGAGATACACGAGTTCGTGGCGAGTCAGGCTGTGCATGGCGACGCGTCCGGCTTGTGGGGAGTCGTCACTCTACGGTCGGTCCCGCGCGCCGCGAATGGTCGATTCCGCCACGCGCACATGGTGCAAGACGGATTCCGTTCCGAAACCGTGACGCGTTTCTCACGCCGCGGCAGTCCGTCATTCCCCCTCGGCTACTCGAGACGGAGCGTCGGATCGCCGAGTAGCGTCCAGTTGATGACCTGATCGACCGCCCCGCGGGCCCGGGCGAGCCCCCTGGCCTGCTCCATGGCCTGCCCCAGAGTCCGCCCGTCCAGCTGCTGCTTGAGGACCTCGCGCGCGAAGCGTTCGTTGCCGAGGTAGCTCGAGAGCGTCGCAGCGCCATTCACCGCCACGGCCCCGTTGGCACGACCGATCAATGGAGCCCCGGACGCGTCCTCGCCGTAGCCGTTCATCCACCGATGCGCCACCGTATCGCTTCGCGGTGAGACGAAGTAGCTGGTGTAGCAGGTCATCGTCGTGATCAGGGTCGGCGAGCCCTCGTTGTCGAGCTCGGCCAGGTCGTTCGGCGACAGCAGCCCCTGGAAGGTCCAGACCGATGGCGACCCATGACCGACGAAACCGGTCAGCGTTCGGCCCGCTTCGATGCGATCGAAGAGCTGTCGACGCGCCGTGTCCGCGACGCTCAGGCCCGGATCCGGGAGTACCTGGTCGAAATGGATGCGGTCGAGATCCGGCCCCTGCCAGCGAGCGCCGAGGAGCGGCACGAGCATGCGGTCGGCCTGCGCCTCGAACGAGCTCTGGAAGGGGTCCTCCGCATCGGTCAGCCAGACGCTGCTACGAAGGGCTCGGACGGACTCCCAGGCCAGGGTCTTCGCCACGATCGACTGCAGATCCCCGAGACTCCGGACGGGCCAGCGTCCGACTGCCTTGTCCGCCAGGCCATCGCCGTCGAGGTCCGCAAGCAGGGCATCGCCGGGCGTGTGTCGAACGAACGTGGTCGGCGCGTAGCGGGTCGGGATATGGCTGATGCTGCCGAGTCCGAGCCGATCGCGATAGTCGTAGCTGTCCCCGCCGATGAGCAGGACGTGTTCATAGGCCATCCGCCGATCGGCCGCTGCCAGGAAGCGCGTGACCGCGTCGGGCAAGGCCATACCCCAACCGAACTGGCGCTGGATCGCGTCGATCGCGTAGACACCGACGCGCCAGCCTTCGGCGCGCCGCAGGGCGAGGTAGTCCTCGAGCGGATGCCCGCCGGCATCCGCGCCGGATGGCAGGAACGCGGGATGGGCGATAACGATGAAATCGTGTTCGGCCCCGGCCAGCAGATCGACATCGGCGACGCCATCAACGGCGGCAGGTCGAACCACGCGGTCGGTCGACGAGAACCAGTATTCGGCCTCTCCGGCGAGCCCGGCGACCTCGACACCGCCTCCCCGCGCCGCCCGGTGTTCGAGCCGGACGAGGCCGTGGTCAGAGCGCGCGTAGGCAACGACGGTGCCCGCCAGGTTCGGGATCCTCAGAACGGAGGCCGTCTCCTGGGCCGGGACGTGAAGTCGCCCGTCGGCCGCTTCGAGCTCGCGCTCGTAGCGCAGCGCGATGGTGTCGAGCAGGAAAAGATCAAAGCTCGCCACCGTGCCCCCGGGAGCGAGCACCGCGACCGTATTCGTGCCGGAGGCGAGCACGCCTGGTGGCACGGCAAGGGTCAGGTCATGCGGCGCCGTCCCGTCGAAGAAGGACTCACCCAGGTCCACGCCGTTGAATCGGACATGAACGTGGTGGTCCGGCACTTCGGGGAAATCGGTCAGTCCCGACAGCGCAACGGTCAGCTCGGCCGACCCGGTCGGAACGACACCGCTCAATTCGAAGACCGCGGCATACTCGCTGTTCCGGTCGGCGCGAAGCAGTGCGGCCGACCACGGATCATCCCGGGGCGTCGCGAAGTTGTAGCTGCTGTCCTGCTCATGGCGGGCGATCGCCTGATAGCTGCCCGCGCCCTCCGATTTCTCGAGCGGGCGTTCGAAGCCGCTGGCGAACAGCGCTTCTCCGGGGCTCTGCAGTTCCGCGGGCATCACCCCCGCGGGATCGTCTGCGATGCGATAGCGATACTGTTCGAGGTAGACCGCGTCAGGAAAGGTCGGCCGGTCCGCCCAGAAGCGGATGCCGGCCCCGGGCCCGAAGACCGTGCGCCCGTCAGCTCCGACCGTTCCACCGAAGACGTCCCGGGGAACCGGTTCGCCCTTCAACGTCACGGCGATCCGGTCGACGGCGACCTCGCGCAGATCCAACCCGCCGGCCAACAGATCCCCGTAGCTCACCTCGACCAGACCGCTTTCCGCAGGAGTCACGTCAGCCGCGCTGACCGATTCCGCCGCCCTCGCTATCCGCCGGGCGCGGACCTCGGCAGCGTCATCCCGCGACCGGGCCCAGTTGATCGGGCTCACCGCCTTGCCGGCTCCGAAGGATCGCCGGGGTTCGAACCAGCCGTAGAATTCCTCGACACCCCGGTAGTCGATCGCGCTGAGCGCCAGGAGGCCGAGTTCCCCGAGGCGCTCGCCCTCCAGCACGTGACGATAGGCCTGCGGCATCGCCGCGTCTCCGTGGAAGGACGGAATGAGGTTCGTCGTCAGGAGCTCGAGCCCCTCGCCCCGATCGGCCCAGAGCTTGAATCCGACATTGTGCGTCTCCGAGGCCGTGCTCCAGCGCACTTCCACGCCGCCGGGCACCGCCTGGCTCTCGAAGGACACGATGCTGACGGGCAGCGTACCCGCGCTGGAGATCCGGTGGTCCTCGATCTCGCCGGCCCCGACCTGACCCAGCGGGCTCGCGTCGGCGGCGACGGTCCAATCGTCCGTGATGCGGAAACGGGAGATGAAGTTGTCGTCCGGCGGCGATGCGGTATTGAAGGGCAGGATGAAGTCGAGGGTCACCTCGGTGGGCGTGAATCCCGTCGAGAGGGAGCCGTCGGAAACCGCGACGCAGGCTCGTTCCGCGTCGACCAGCCCGACGCCGCTATCGGTATTCGCAAAGACGCCATCGTCGTCGAAGTCGACCCAGCCGCACAGTAGCGCGGGGCCGCCGGTCAGATTCGTGACCAGGACATCGATCGAGTAGGTATCACCCGGGCCGATCGGCGTCCCGATTGTCGGCAACGTGATCGATTCCGCGGCCACTTCGTCCGGCGCCGCGTCCGCCAGGGCGCTGGGCAGCCCGTCCAGACCAAACTGCGGCGTGCGGCCGATGTACAACGCGTTGCTCAGGGCATGGCGTGGTCCGTTGTCCGCGATCTCTGTTGCATAGGTCGAAGGCGCATCGCCGAAATCCTCCAGGAGGACCGGTGCCTCGGAAGTCCCGTAAACGCCAAAGATGTCTGCGCCACCGCCCGCCGAACCGAATCGAACGCCGATGACCACATCCGATGCCGGATCGAAGCCGGCGCCCGAGAATTCATTCAGATCGACGCCCACGACGCCGAGAATCTGATCGCCGCCGATCTCGATGGTGTTGAGCCTGAAACCTGTCGACACGAAGTCCCCGCGGTCGATCTCGAGTTCGTCGGACTCACCGCCGTCGGCGAGCAGCAGGATCAGCGAGACGTCCGAATTCAGCCCCCGTTCGAACACGATGATCTCGGGGACCGGGTCCGGCATCGAACCGTCGTTGTCGACGACACCGCGTTCGAATTCGAGGTTGATCCGGAAGTCCTGGTCCTCCCCGTCGATGCCCTCGGCCAGGTTGAGGGTACGGAAGACGGTCCTGAGGGTCGCATCGATGATGTCGATATCGGACGTCTCTTGCGTGGCTGGGGGAATCGGATAGCCGGCCTTCTCGAACGGGGTGTCGTCGCCGTCGTCGTTGTCGTCGTCGTCGCCCCACTCCGCGTTGACGTTGGTGCCTCCCCCGCCCTCCACGAAGACCGAGGCCAGTCCCGGGATGATCTCGCCCGCAGCCCCGTCGAAGGTGACCGCGCCGAAGATGATGGTGTCGAGCTGAAGGTCATCGGTAACCGCACCCGTCGAAAGCGTTCCGGTACAGCTTGCCCCGCCGCCCAGCGTGCATGTTTCGGTGCCTGCGCCCGCAGAGTTGTTGGTGTTCGGGGGGCTCGTGACGACGAGTTGATCGGGTGGGATGACGGCCTGGGCATCGCCCGGCCGGAGCAGCACGGTCACCGCGAGCACCGCCAGAATCCGAAGACTCGAAGCCGCGTTCACGGGTCGGCCGCCCACCCTCACATCTCGAGCCCCCTGCGTCGTCACCATGCGTCCCTGCGCTGTGCTGCGTTGCCTGCACGGCGGAGGATAGCAGAGCCGCTCGGTGGATGATCCCGGACCGAAACGGCGGCGCCAGCGTGGCGCCACCAGACACTCACGCGGCCTCGAAGGCCCTCCGGAAGATGAGCTTGTCCAGTCCGCGGTCGTAGTAATCGCGGATTCGCGCCTCCTCCTCGTAGCCGGCCCGTCGATAGAGGGACCAGGCCGGTGCAAACATCGGATCGCTCGCCGTTTCGATGATGGCGAGTCGGGCACCAAGTTCGACTACCGAGGATTCGAAGTGAGCGAGCAACGCGCGGCCCACGCCGCGCTTCCGATGATTCGGATCGACGGCGATGAACAGGAGATTCATGACGCCCTGCGCCATGACCTCCGGCGCGAAGTAGATCACCCCGACCACCGGACTATCCCCCGCCTCATTCGTCGTTGCGACCCGGAGCGTGGCCTCATGCGGCTCATCGCCCCGATCGCCGTGGAGGTTGCTCTGCAACTCTGCCGCGAAGCTCTGCAACTCGTCGCCGAGGAACATGTGAGTCTCTGCTGCGATCCGCACGATGTCCGCGAGATCGTCTGCCACTGCTGATCTGATCAATGTCTTGACTCCTTTGCGCCCCCGTGTCGAGGACGTTTCGGTTCATGGAGCCGAGCGCCCCCGCAGGACGCGGAAGGGCGATCGGAGCCCGGGCAAAGGTGCCCGTCGCTTGCGCAATGATTCGGCAAGCTTCCTATGCATGTGCTGGTGCGCCGTCCGCGAAGGACTAGCGCCTGATCACGCTCTCAAGCATCAAGGCTCCGTCGCAGGCGGAGTGCCGGCCGGGGGATGCTATCGCGTCGATCGCTCGGGCTCACCACCGGGCAGCGGCTCCTTGGCCAGGTCGGCTCCGGTAGTCAGGCCGGAAGACGTGACCGGAACGCATGCTGCTCCCGTAGCAGGCGCCCCTCCTCCTGGCGTGCGGCCAGCCGCACGCGAATGCGGTCGAATTCGCCCTCGCCCGAGGATCGCCGCAGCCATTCAGCGACCTTGTCCAGATTCGCGGGCTGCTCATGCACCAGATCGAGCAGGTCGTTCTCACGCTCCGCGTCGAGCCCACCTACCGCCGCGGTGAGCGTCAGAAAGATGACCTGCGTTGGCGTGGCGAGCGCCGCCTGACGGCCGCCACCCCGTAGTGCCGCGAAGGCGTGCCCGGGATCCTCGCTCAGGTTCGGCGTCAACCGAGGCAGGACCAGGCGCCCATGGGGTCCCGCGAATACGCCTCCGGTAAGCTGCCGCCAGCCATGCCGGCCCAGCACACGCGCAATGTGCTGGCGCTGCTGCGGGCCCAGCACGTCGACGTCGCTCCGGTCATAGCGCTCGTCGACGAAGATCGAGATCGCGGGGATCCACGCGCACGGCGCGGCACTGAGCCTGGAGCGATTCAGGGGACGGCAGGCTTCCACGAGATCCATGGCTGCGAGCTTATCGCCGTGCAGCCGCGCGTCGCCAGCGTCCTATACTTTGCCTACGACACGCGAGCGATCGAGGGGGGAGAAGTGAGCGAGTGTGAGCGATTCATGCACAACTGGTTCGAGCGCGTCTGGAACCAGGGGGACCGGGGCGCGATCTTCGAACTCTACCATGTTGACGGCATCGCCCATGGTGTGGATGAACAGGGTGAGTCCACCCAGGCGGGCCCCGAGGCCTTCGCGGCCTTCGCGGCCTTCCACGACATGATGGTGGCAAGCTTTGGCACCCGGCATTTCACCATCGAAGACGAGGTCGTCTGCGGACCCAAGACGGCGGTCCGGTGGACAGCGGTCTTCACGCATACCGGTGAGTTCATGGGGAATCCGCCGACCGGCCGAACGCTTCGGGTTACCGGCATGAGCTTCAGCCACCTGCGCGACGGCAAGATCCAGGAGGCCTGGAACAACTGGGACCTGCCGCTGCTGATCGAACTGACGGCGCCGGAGGCGCAAGCCTAGCCGCGGCGTTCACCCACCAAGCCGTCCGCGGACGGTCAGGAGCCTTGCTCATGAGTGAAACGAGATACCCCAACGAATCCGACGAATACCGCAGCGCCCGGAACCAGCTGCTCGAGGCGGAGAAGGCCCTGGTCGAGATGACGCGGTCGGTTGCCGAGAAACGTCGGCAACTGCCGCTGGGCGGGAAGCTCAAGGAGGACTACGAGTTCGCGTGGGCGAACGACGGCCGGGTTGGAGAGAAGGTTCGCCTGTCCGCGCTGTTTGGGGACAAACCCACGCTGCTGCTCTACAACTTCATGTACGGACCCGGCTGGGACAAGCCGTGCCTGTCCTGTACTTCGCTGATGGACGGGTTCGACCGGACCGCCTACCAGGTGTCACAGGACGCCGCCTTCTGCGGCATCGCCAAGGCCCCAGCGGAGAAGATCAACGCCTGGGCCAGGACCCGTAGCTGGGTGCAGATCAACCTGGTCTCGGGCTTCGGCACGACCTACCAGGCGGACTATCGCTGCCAGGGCGACAACGACGACATGCAGTGGCCGATCCTTCACGTCTTCCGCAAGGTCGACGATGAGATCCACCACTTCTGGGGCACCGAGCTGCAACCCAACCACGTGGATACGGTCTGGCCCTACTGGAACCTCATGGACCTGACACCGGAGGGTCGTCCCGACCGGATGACGCCGCCCCAGAACTTCCGGTCGAAATTCCTGGAAGAACACTTCCTGGACGGCTAGGCCCGGGGCGGGACCGACCTTTCGGCCGGGCCCGAAAACCTATTGGGTCTCCCAGACGAGATCCGTCGTCAGCCGCACGCCGCCGGATTCCAGGATTGTCCGACCATCAAGCCGGTAAAGGAACCAGCGGCCGTTGTCGCTCCGGCGAAGCAAGGCATCGGTACTGCCATCCCGGTCGAAATCGTCGAGCTGCTGTAGCGTCCAGGCCTCACGCGGCGTCATGCGGATGCGACCAAAGTCACTCACGGCGCCGGTGGCATCGAACGCGTAGCTCAGCCACTTCTGATTGTCCGTGCGGCGGAGCAGGACGTCGGCCGCGCCGTCTCCATCGAGATCACCGACGCCCTGGAAACGCCAGGCCGCCTGGGGCGTCATCGCGAGCGCCTCCTTGCCGGCCACCTCGCCGGTGCCGGCGGCGAAGTCGACGCGGGTCCAGCGATTGTCGGTGGCGTCTCGCAGCAGCAGTTCGTCTGCGCCGTCACCGTCCAGATCCCCCAGCGCCCGCGTTTCCGTCGTGGCCGCGACGTCGATGGCCAAAGGGAGGCTCAGGACGACCGCCCCGCCGTCGAGGAGATACCAGGCGGTCCACTCTCCCGTAACGGCGTGCCGGGTCAGCACGTCGCCCAGACCGTCGCCGTCCATGTCACCGGCTGCCTGGAAGACATCCGCCAGATCGCTGCTAAGTTCGAGGTCCTGGCGAAACAGGATCTCGCCGGTCGGCCCATCGAGGTAGTACACCTGCCAGGCGCCGGTCGCGTCGTTGCGGAGCAGGAGATCGCGCACGCCGTCACCGTTCAGGTCCGTTACCGCGCGCGTGGTCCAAGCCGGGTCGTTGGTGAACGGGCGAAGTTCGTTATCGATCGGCGTAAAGCCATCGAGCAGGTAGAGATCCCAGGCGAACGTGTCCGTCCGGCGCAGGATGACCTGGGCGAGGTCGGGCATCGGTGGCGTTTCCATGTCGTCATCGATGATCGTGACCAGCTGGGTCTCACGGGTGAAGGTCACGTCCGGCGAATCGGTCGAAAACGCGAAGGTGTGCGACTCGTCGTCCTCGATCAGATCGTCGTTGATGGTCGCGAAGCGGACGCTCTTGACGAACTCACCGCCGGCGGCGAACGACACACGGGTGCCGTCGACGCTCACGAAGTCCTCGCCCGGAACCGCCGTGCCGCCGATTTCGGAAATCGTGATGACGAACGCGTCCTCGTTACTGTCTCGCGCAACAATGATGCGCTGATTCGAGGTGCCTTCGGCCTCCCCGACCTCGTCCGGCAGGCGCACGCCGACATTCGTCGTCAGGGTCTCCGTGAGCTGAGCCGGAATCACCGTCATGTCCCCGTCGAAGCCGGCGTCTGTCGAGGTGGCGGTCAGGGTGATGTCACCGAGCGGAACCAGTTCCTTGGCAGCCGCGTTAAACGTTACTGTGACGTCCTGCGGTACGTCCCAATTCGCGGCCGTGAACTCGAGTTCCGTCGGCATCACCGAGAGCACGCCGGGGACGCTGGAGCTGACCGCAACGGTCACGTCGTCGCAGGGCTCCGCACCGAGCGCGACGGTGAAGGTCTGGCTCGTCAGCTCGGTGAAGTCGAGCAGTTCGGTCGACACGACCAACCGTTTTTCGGGGCTCGCGACACCGACCAAATTGAACGCGAGGTCCGTCAGGCTGGCATTGAACTCCGTGCCGATCGTCCACGAGGTAAAGCCGGCGCCGAAGACATTCTCGACATCGAGCAGGCGATATTCGGAGAGATTGGATGCGTTGGTGCGCGACCAGAACCACCGCCCGGCATTTCCGCCGAACGGCAAGACCGGGGTCAGGCCGACCCAATAGGGGACGCCCATGGTGCCACCATCCAGAGGCAACGGTGTGGGCAGGTCCACCGTGAGATTGCCGCCGGTGATGTCCGTGATGGCCACGTTTTCCTCGATAAGCAGTCCGTTCGCTTCGTCGCCATCGGGAATGTTGCTGCCATCGTCTACGAGGTTCTCGTAGAAATAGATGTTCGTCTCGGTCGGAACGAGCGTGTTCAGAGATCCCCGAGCGTTTACTCGGAAGATGCGCCAGTTGACGCACGCGGGCACCTCGAAATCATCGGCTGAAATGACAATGCCTCCGAGATCGGTGAAGTCCTGCGAGGTGATCCCTGCCCCGGCCAGGGCCGTTGAATCGAAGATGATCTCGCCGATTGTCACAAAGCCGAAGTCGATTCCGGCGATGTCGTCGGCATCGTCCGCGATATCGACGTCTTGCGTGCGTCCGCCGCCGGTCGATGCGCCGAAGGTGTCGAGGGCCGTGCCCGAGGCCCGGATCGTCGTAGTGCCGACGGGGAGACCAGCCAGCACGAAATTTCCCGCGGCATCCGTCGTGGTCGTGGGGCCCGCAATGGCGGTGACGGTGACCCCCGGGATGCCGACTTCACCGTCGTCAGCGATGCCGTTGTCGTTGGCATCGTCGAAGACTCTCCCCTGAATCGTGGCGGCCTCGGCAGCGCCCGCGGCCAGCAGGGTTGCCAGGATACAGCCGGTCGAGA
>JBCCZC010000078.1:0-16703 GCA_039188505.1 Pseudomonadota bacterium
GTAGAGGTCGATCTGACTGAAGTCCTCCATGACGCCCTGGGTCTGGGGATGGATGTGGGGCAGGTGATAAGTCTCATAGAACGAATCCACGCCGCACTTCCAGTTCGCGCGCCATTCGGAGCGCACGTGGCGCACGACCTTCATGTCCGCGATCGCGTAATTCTCGATGTAGCCCGGCGGCAGGCCGATCCACTCGGCGAGCGGCGGCGCTTCGCCGTCCATATTGATGAAAATGAGCCCGCCGATCTGATCGCAGCGAACCTCAGTCAGGCCGGGCCGATGGGCGACCACGCGAGGATCGAAGGTGTCCTCGTCGGTGATGTTCTGCAGCTTGCCGTCACAGCCGAACTGCCAGCCATGGAAGGCGCAGGTGAAGCTCGGCACGCTGCCCTGCTCGTTGAGGCAGACCCGGTTTCCCCGGTGCGGACAGACGTTGTAGAAGGCCTTGATGGACCCGTCCTCCTGGCGCACGACGATAATCTGCTCGTGCCCAACCGCGAAGACCGTGTAGTCGCCGCCTTCGGGAATATCGCTGGTCACTCCGGCGAGGAGCCAGACCCGGGGCCAGAGCTGCTGCCACTCCGCCTGCATGAATTCGCGGCTGTAGTAGCGCTCGGGCGAAGGAACGTCGCACCCGTTGTCCACCTCCGGCTGCTTGGCTTCGAGCGAATCGGCGGGGGCCTTGAGATCCATCGGCCAGCGGGCCTCGAAATTGACTGCCATGCGGCTGCCTCCTGCTGCTGTGGGGGGGAAGAGCCTGTGAGCTCCTCGATGGCGGGATACTAGCACGGCGGGGTCAAGAAAAAGACAAGCAAGTCTGTTTGTTTTATTCCGCCAACCGGGACCGAGCGCAAGCGCCATGGACGGGTTCCCGACGCTTCTTCACACTCCGGGGTCACGCTTGCGTCGACCCTTCCGGTCGACCCGCATTTCCGGAGTGAAAAATGGCAGCAACGGCGAAGCAGGACCGGCCTTTCGAGGTCGTGGTGTGGGGCGCAACCGGATTCACGGGGCGGCTCGTGGCCGAATACCTCGCGCGTCAGTACGGGAGTGATCTCAAGTGGGCCCTGGCAGGGCGGAGCCGCGATCGCCTGGAGCAGGTGCGCTCGGGCCTCGACGGCGCCCCCGAGGACCTGCCCGTGATCGTCGCCGACAGTCACGATCCCGCTTCGCTCCAGGCCATGGCCGCTCAGACCCGGGTCGTACTCACCACCGTCGGACCCTACGCGCTGTATGGCAACGAGCTCGTGGCGGCCTGCGTGGCCGAGGGAACGGACTACGTGGATCTCGCCGGCGAGGTCCAGTGGGTGCAACGCATGATCGAAAAGCACGAGGCCGAAGCGGTGGAGACCGGCGCTCGCATCGTTCACTGCTGCGGCTTCGACTCGATCCCGTCCGACATGGGCGTCTACTTCGTCCAGCAGCAGGCGCAGGCCGAGTTCGGCGAATACTGCGAGCGCGTCGGCCTGCGGGTGAAGGCCGCAAAGGGCGGCGCGAGCGGCGGCACGATCGCCAGCATGCTGAATCTCGTGAAGGAGGCGCGCAGCGACAAGAAGGTCGCGAAGGCCGTCAAGAATCCCTATTCACTCTGTCCGCCGGACATGCAGTCGGGGCCGCGCCAGGCGACCCACTCGACGCCCAGCTTCGACAAGGACGTCAAGGCGTGGCTGGCGCCCTTCGTCATGGCCGCGATCAACACGCGGGTCGTGCATCGCAGCCACGCCCTCCTCGAGCGTGTCTGGGGAGAGGACTTTCGCTATGACGAGGCCATGATGGTCGGGCGCGGTCTCTCGGGCCGAGCCAAGGCGACGGTCGGCTCGGTTGGCCTGGGTGGCTTCCTCGCGGCCGCCGCGATCGGTCCCACCCGCACCCTGATGCAGAAGACATTCCTGCCGAGCCCGGGCGAGGGTCCGGATCGCGCCGAGCGCGAGGCCGGCTTCTTCACGATGCTGCTGACCGGACATACGACCTCCGGCGGCGTCATCAGGGCGAAGGTAACGGGCGATCGGGATCCCGGCTACGGCTCGACGAGCAAGATGATCAGCGAGGCCGCCGTCTGCCTGGCCAGCGACGTCGGCGACGACGTGGCCGGGGGGTTCTGGACCCCGTCCACGGCGATGAACGGTGCGCTGCTCGAGCGCCTCGCGGCAAACGCCGGGCTCGGCTTCGTCCGCCTGGACGACTGACCGGCGCGAACGATGACCGAGGACCGGGCCGGGCTCATCGCTGCGCTGGTGAGCTTCGTTTGCTGGGGACTGTCGCCCGCCTTCTTCAAGTTCCTCGGCGCGGTGTCGCCGGCGATCATCATCGGTCATCGCGTCATCTGGGCCGCGCTCCTGCTGGCCGCTTTCCTGTACTGGCGCGACGGCCGCGCCATGCGGTCGGCCCTGCGGCTCGAGCCGCGCCAGTACCTCGGGCTCGCGATCACGGCCGCGCTCATCTCGGGCAACTGGCTGCTGTTCGTTTGGGCCGTGAACAACGGGCAGGTGCTCGCGACCTCGCTGGGCTATTTCATCAACCCGCTCATCACCGTGCTGCTGGGGCTCGTCGTCCTGCGGGAGCGGCTTGGTCCGCGCAAGCAGGTCGCCGTCGTGATCGCCACCGTCGCCACCATCGGTCTCGGCTGGATCCTGGGAGAGCCGCCTTGGATCGCCCTCGGCCTGGCGTTCTCCTTCGGCATCTACGGTCTGTTGCGGAAGATGTTGCGCGTGCGGCCGCTCGTGGGTCTGCTGTGGGAGACGCTGCTCATGCTGCCGCTGGCTCTGTGGTACCTCGGCGGCGTCGCCGGTTTCGATGCTGCGTGGACGACAATCGCGACGACCGACCGGCTCCTTCTCGTGGTGTCCGGGCTCGTGACCATCGTGCCGCTTATCGCCTTCAATATCGCGGCCCAGAAGCTGCCGCTCAACACGCTGGGCTTTCTCCAGTACCTGGCGCCGACCATCAGCTTCGTGCTCGCGGTGTTCGTCTACCGGGAACCGTTCGGGCTCGCGCAGCTGGTGGCGTTTTCCGGCATCTGGGTGGCACTGGTGCTATTCACGCTCCCCGAGCGGCGGGTGCGGGAGGCGTCTCCCGGTTGATCCGGCGAGCGATGACCCAAATTTCGGGTCCTATGCACCTCAATCGACCCGATGCCAGCGCCGCGACCCTGAAGGAGTCCTCCCACCGCTTTCGCGGCGCCCTCAACACCGTCCTGCTCTTCGTCGCGGCGCTATGGGCCATCCTGCTGCTGGATCAGCTGCTGGCCTTCGATCTGCGCAGCCTCGGCGTGAAGCCGCATCAGCCCGTGGGCCTGCTTGGGCTGGTGACCATGCCCCTGCTCCACGGCGGCTTCGTCCACCTCCTGAACAATTCGCTGCCGACGCTACTGCTCGGCGGCGCCCTGCTTTACTTCTATCCGCAGACGCGCTGGCGCGTGCTGCCGTGGTTCTGGCTCTTCCCGGGTGCGTTCGTCTGGCTTATCGGGGAGGACGGCAGCACCCACTTCGGTGCGAGCGGGCTCAACTTCGCTCTCCTGGGTTATGTCGGCCTCGGCGGGCTGCTGCGGCGGGATGCGGCGATGCTCGCCGTTTCGCTCGCGACGCTCTTCTACTACGGCGGCATGCTCTCGGGCGTGTTACCGATCGAAGCGGGCGTGTCCTGGGAAGGCCATCTCGGCGGGCTGATCGTCGGCCTCGTGCTCGCGATCTGGTTTCGCCGCGAGGACATCCCGCCTCGTCGCCGCTATGACTATGAGGACGAGGAAGACGTGGACGCCGACTACGAGGACTTCACCGAATACGGCAGCGAGGACAGCGGCGAACGAGGCCATGGCGCGTCGTCGGACCGTGGTCCGCCGACGCTCCACTGAGTGCTGACGCTAGCTACCGGTGGCAGCTCGCAGGGCCTCCACGCGAGCCCGGTTCGCGCCGAGATCGGAGTAGCCAAGCCGCGATGCCGAGCGGATATGGACCGGACCGCCGGGCGCCGGCAAATACAGTTCGACGTCGTCCTTGAAGAACATGAAGCGCGTGGTGAACACGGCATGCATGTAGTTCGACTCGCTGGCGACGATCTCCGCATTGAACTGCTCCTGCAGAACCGTCTCGAGCCCGTCCAGGTCAGCGGCCGGCGCCAGCGGCGCCACGCGATGTTCCTGATCGAATTCCGGTGCCAGACTGGAGACACAGTTCGGACTTGGCGGACAATCCCGCAGGCTGCCGCTCACGAGCCCGACCTCGGCTTCCGGCATCGCGACGCGAACGCCGAATACGAGGCCGAAGTAGCCGACGATGAGCATGATCGGGAGCTTGATGAGGAGACTCGAACGCTTCTTCTGCGGCATGGCGAACTCTTGCTGGGAATCAGGAATCAAACATGAAGACGGCCATCATCGGCGGCGGCATCAGCGGTCTGGCAACGGCATTCTACCTGCGAATGCACAGACCGGAATGGTCAATTACCGTCCTGGAGCGTGGGAGCGAGCCCGGAGGCACGATGCGCACCGCGGAAGTCGACGGTTTTCGCTTCGAGCGCGGGAGCAATGGGTTCCTCGACAACAAGCCGGCAACCCTCGAGCTGATTCGCGCGGCGGAGGCCGAACACCTGCTGATGCGCAGCAATGATGCGGCGCGGATCCGCTTCATCTACCACAAGGGCGCAACGCAGCTGCTGCCGCAGAGCCCGCCGGCGTTCCTGAAGACCCGGCTCCTAAGCTGGCCCGGGAAACTGCGCGTTGCCCGCGAGTTCTTCGTGCGCGCCAGGCGGGACGATGCCGAAGAGAGCCTGAAGTCGTTCGGCGACCGGCGCCTCGGAGCCGAATTCACGGACGTCTTCCTCAACGCCATGTCGGCCGGCGTCTATGGCTCGACGCCGGAGAAGCTCTGCGTCAACGCGGCGTTTCCGCTCGTGGTGAACCTCGAGCGCGAGCACGGCGGTCTGTTCCGCGGAATGCTGGCCAAACGCAAGCAGGAAGCCGGACCCGGCGGCGTGCTTCAGAGCTTCGTGGGCGGCGTCAGCACCTTCATCGATCACCTCGCGGACCGCCTCGACGTCCGCACCGATGCCGGCGTGCGCTCGCTGCAGCGCGACGATGAGCGCTGGACGGTCGAAACTGACGCCGGTACGGAGCAGTACGATCAGGTCGTGTTGGCCACGCCGGCGTTCGCCGCTGCGCGCATAGTCGCCGGCGTCGATCCGAAGCTTGCCGCGGAGCTCGATGCCATCGAGTATTCGCCGATCTCCGTGGTCGGGCTCGGGTACCGCGGGCTCTCCCATGACCTGAACGGCTTCGGCCTGCTGACGACTGCGGCCGCGCGCCTGAAGGTCCTCGGCGTGCTCTGGGACAGCAGCATATTCCCCGATCGGGCGCCGACCGGCTGCCAGTCCCTGCGCGTGATGATCGGCGGCCAGCGCAATCCGGAGCTGGCCCTGGCCGATGACGACGAGCTCGTTGCGATGGCCCGGGAGGGCGTCGCGACGACCATGGGTGTCCGGGACGAGCCGATCACAACCTTCGTGCAGCGCTGGCCGCGGGGCATCCCGAACTACCGCGTCGGGCATCTGGCCGCCATGGAGCGGTTGTTCCTCCACGTCGATGCGCAGCCGAACCTGTATCTCAACTGCAACGCCTATCGCGGCATCGGTGTGAACGACTGCGTGGCGAACGCCAGGCAGTGCGCCGACGCGATCATCGCGGCAACCGCCTGATCAGCTGACTCAGGGCGGTGCGTCGCCGGAGTTGCTGATCGCCTCGAAGCGCCGCCCGATCCAGCCCGAGAGCATGATGAAGGCGATGCCCGCGACGGCGCCGAAGGCGGCCACGGCGGGAAGCCCGGCCACGCCCATGAGGCCGGCAAAGACCCAGGACCCGGTCGTGTCGCCTGCGCGATAGACCGCGGTGTCGAGGAAGTTCTTGAACTTGTACTTCGATCTCGGGCCAACGACCGTAAACAGCATCTGGCTCACCGGGTTGGTGATCGAGAAGAGCACGCTGCGGCGCAGGATCTGCATGGCGATGGCCACCGCCAGCACCGGAAAGGCGGCGAGCACGGCAAAGCCGAGAAGCACCAGCAGGGGCAGGATGGCCAGGGTCTTCCCGACGCCAAGCCGGGCCAGGATACGGCCGGTCAGCAGCAGCTGGCAGAGGATCGAGACGAAGTTGACGGCCAGGTCCACGGAGGCAAAGAACGCCGCGAGCTGGTCGGTGTCCTCGGCCACCTGGGCGGCGAGCTGCACCTGGAACAGGTAGAGCAGGGATCCGGTCAGCGTGCCGAGGATCATGAAGCCGGTGACGCCGCGGAGGAACGGTCGACTCACCGCCAGCCGCAGTCCTTCGAGCGGTGATCCTCCCATTGGCTCGGCCGCGATGACCCGGTCCCGAGGCGCACGGCGCGCCAGCAGCAGCATGCAGCCCAGGGCACCGCCGAGCAGGACTGCCGACACGAGCATGAGGTCCGCAACGCCGATCGCCTCCACCGTCGTGCGCGTGATGAGGGGACCGACGATGGCGCCGACGCTGCCGCCGGCAGCGATCGGGCCGAAGAGTCGACGCGCTGCTTCCTCGTC
The DNA here is from genome assembly GCA_039188505.1 of Pseudomonadota bacterium. Lineage (GTDB taxonomy): Bacteria > Pseudomonadota > Gammaproteobacteria > Xanthomonadales > SZUA-38 > JBCCZC01. The sequence continues at coordinate 6,547 of JBCCZC010000078.1, forward strand.
GAAGATGTCGGCCATGAAGCTCCAGAACACCGAGACGACGAAGAGGTTGAAGACGCTCAGCCAGACGAAGAAGAAGTAGGCCAGCCAACGCTCGCCCTCGTGCTGCCCGAAAAGCCCTCGAATGACGAGAATGCTGGCGATGAAGAAGACGTAGACGACCGGGATCAGTCGCCGTCGGGGCAGGCGGGCTGCCAGCGACCCGAAGACCGGCACCAGCGCGAGCATGACCCCGAAGGTGGCGAGGAAGCCGAAGCGGATCTCCTCGGCACCGATGACGCTCGTCACAAGGGCGTCGCGCACCGGACGCAGCGTGTAGTAGGAGGCCAGCAGGAGGCCGAAGTAGCAGAACGCGAGAACCGTCGGGCTCCACTCGCCGGGGCGCACCTGGAACCAGCGGCCGGTCAGCGCTCCGGCCGGCTGCGCGGTGCTCATCGCTGCGCCTCCATGCGCGCCGATGTCAGCATGCGGGGGTCCCGATGGTCGTTAGCGTCTCGATGATCTCCAGTTCCTCTTCGATGGCGGTCAAGGCAACGGCGTAGCGCCAGCTGATTCCCTGGGCGTCCATGGTCAGCCAGGCAGCGATGTTCGACCGTTCCGCCGCCAGGGGCAACCAGTCGTGCTCATGCGCCATGGCAAGTTGCCAGCATTCGAGCACGACGTCGACGGCCGCGGTCCCCTGGAGGCGGCTTTCCCGCCGCTCGAACGCTCCTCCGACCCCCGGTGCCAGGGTGCAGCCGGAAGGCAGCCGGACTTCCGGCTGGGGCATGGTCACCGCTGCGACCAAGCGTCGGTCTTCCTTGCGCTCACTGGTAGAATGCGGGTTTTGCCCAGGACGAACGCCCACCATGCCATCCTTCGATGTCGTTTCTGAAGTTGATCACCACGAGCTCTCCAATGCCGTCGACCAGGCCAACCGTGAGGTCGACAACCGGTTCGACTTCAAGGGCACCGGCGCGCGCTTAGAGCTCGACGGCAACGCCATCGTGCTGAAGGCGCAGGCCGATTTCCAGCTCCAGCAGATGCTCGACATGCTGTACCAGAAGCTCACCAAGCGCGGCATCGACCTCGGCGCGGCCGATGCGGGGGAGCCCGACGTCCAGCTCAGCGCGGCGACCCAGGTCGTCACCATCCGGGAGGGCATCGACAGCGCCCTGGCGAAGGACATCGTCAAGCGGGTGAAGGCCTCGAAGATCAAGGTTCAAGCTTCGATCCAGGGCGATCAGGTGCGCGTTACCGGCAAGAAGCGGGACGATCTCCAGCAGGTCATCGCCCTGCTTAAGGGCGGCGAGATCGAACAGCCCCTGCAGTACAAGAACTTCCGCGACTGATCCCCGGTCCGGTTGGAACTCCGACTTCAACGGGCGAAACGCCGCAGGCCCGACGGGTTGAACCGACCGGCGGACGGAATCTCCGTCGTGTGGATCGGCGCGGCCGCCGGTGACGACGCCAACCCCTGCACGGCGTAGCGGCGCGCCTTGAGATCGTGGAACACGTAGGCGACGGGCAGCGTCGCCGGGACCTCGTAGTAATTCTTCGGGTAGTTCACGCCCACGCGCCATAGGGAGCCGTCGGCGTCATAGCTCTCGGCCACGAGGGCGGTCCAGCTGTCCGCGTCCACGTAGAGCACGCGCCGGTGGTAGGGGTGGCGCCATTCCTCGCGCAGCCGGCCTTCGATGATCCAGACCCGGTGGACCTCATAACGCAGGGCGTCCGGGGCGAGGTGGCCCGGCAGGGCGAGTTCGTCGCGGTCGTAGGCCGCCAGGCGGTAGTTGTTGTAGGGCACGACCATCGCCTTCCGACCGACGATCTCCCAATCGAACCGCGCCGGTGACCCGTTGATCAGGTCGACGTCGTCCGCGGTCATCAGGCCATCCATCGTATTCAGTGGCTGGTCGAAGGCGAGCAGCGGGGCCCGCAGCACGCGGCGTCGTCCCGCGTCCCAGGCCCAGCTGCTGCGGGCCTCGGCCTCCTGGTTGATCGTCTCGTGGACGAGCGCCGCGCTGCCGCTGTTGCGCCCGCTTCCGACGGTGCGCGAGAGGAGCGAGAAGAGGCGATTCGTCTGCGGCTCCTCAGCGGCGGGCAAGTAGTAGTCGAAGCGGGCCAGGGTCTCGCGGACGGTCCGGGAGACGCGGCCGTTGGGGTAGACGATCAGGTCGGCGGACCGGGCCTCGACCGCTTGTCCGCGCCAGCGCGCCACGTGGTTCCAGTAGATCTCCAGAGCGTTCTCCGGCGCCGGGAAGGGAATACCCGCGCTGGCGCCCTCGAAGCCATTGCCGCCATCGACAAGGGCGGCGGTCACGCCGTTGCGCTCGGTATTCTCGTAGACGAACGCGGGCGCGGAGTGCGAGCGACGGCTCGGGTAGACGTCGATACGCGCGGTGTCTGCATAGGTATCGAGCAGGGCGCGCAGGCCCGCCGGCAGCAGCTCGCCGAAGTCGCCGGTGTCCGTGGCCGTAAGCCGGGCAATGGGCTCGTCGTCGCCGAAGGGGTCGGGATGCGTCTCACCGGCGCCGCCATAATCACCCGGGGGCGTGGTGATCCCGCCGCTCCAGGCGGGTATCCACGGGGCTTCGCCCGCAATCGGGGCACCGAGCGGTGTCAACTCCTCGGACGACGCCATCGTGACGCTGCAGCACGCCAGCAGGCCGAGGAGGCGGGAGACGGTCCGGATTCGAGCGGTCAAGGCTTCACTCCGTGGCGGGTCTGCGCAGCTTACCGGTCGGCGATCCATTCGCAACCGGAGGGGTTGTCCGGGCAAGTGCGCCCCCAGACTGCTAGCATGTGCGCCCCTCCCAGCAGATACGGAGACCCCATGCCGCTCCATCGAGTCCTTGTTGCCCTGGTTCTTGTGCTCATCCTTGCCGCCTGCGGCGACGAACTGGCCCAGACCACGGCCGCCCCCGCAGCCGCGCCGACCGAGCAGGTCGCGACTGCAGCGCCGCAAGCTGCCGGGTTCACGTACCCGGAATCCCGTACCGTCGACCAGGTCGACGACTACCACGGCACGGCCGTGGCCGACCCCTACCGCTGGCTCGAAGCCGACGTCCGCGAGGACGAGACCGTCGCCGCCTGGGTCGAGGCCCAGAATGAGGTCACGTTCGCCTATCTCGGTGGAATCGCCGAGCGCGAGCGGATCGAGGAGCGGCTCACAGAGCTGTGGAACTACGAGAAGTTCGGCACGCCCTTCAAGGCCGGCGGCGGCTATTTCTATTCGCGCAACGACGGCCTGCAGAATCAGAACGTGATCTTCATGCAGGACACGGTCGATGGCGAACCGCGGCTCGTGGTCGATCCCAACACCTGGTCCGACGACGGCACGGTGGCGCTGGCCGGCTTCGAGGTGAGCCCGGACGGCCGCTATGCCGCGATGGCCATTCAGGATGGCGGTTCGGACTGGCGCACGATCAAGGTGCTCGATATCGCGACCGGCGAGGAACTGGGCGACGCGGTGAACTGGATGAAGTTCTCGCCCATCACCTGGGCCGCGGACAGCTCCGGCTTCTACTACTCGCGCTATCCCGAGCCCTCCGAGGGCGAGGCTTTCCAGAGCCTCAACCATGATCACCAGGTCTTCTTCCACGCCGTCGGAACGAGCCAGGACGAGGATCGCCTAGTCATGGCGACGCCCGACAACCCCGACTGGGGCTTCGCGCCCTACGTGACCGATGACGGCGCCTACCTCGTCATCACCGTCTGGAAGGGGACCGACGACCGTTACCAGGTCGCCTACGTACGTCTGGAAGACCCCGACGCGGAGCCGGTCATGCTGATCGAGGGCTTCGACCATGACTACACCTTCGCGGGTAACATGGGTACGCGCTTCTACTTCCGCACCAATCTCGAAGCGCCCCGTGGCCGCCTCGTGTCCATCGATATCGAGGATGTCGATGCCGGCTGGACCGAACTCGTGCCGGAGACCGAGCAGGTCCTGCAGGGCGTGGGGCTCGTGGGCGGTCACTTCGTCGCCTCCTACCTGCGCGACGCCAGGAGCGAGATCCGCGTCTTCGGCACCGACGGCGCGTTGGTCCGCGAGGTTGAGCTGCCCGGGATCGGGAGCGCCTTCGGCTTCGGTGGCGAGGCGGACGACGCGGAGACCTTCTACTCCTTCTCCAGCTTCAACGCGCCGCCGACCATTTACCGCTACGACATCGCCAGCGGCGAATCTGCCGAATTCAAGACCGTGGACGTCGACTTCGATCCGGCGAACTACGAGGTCCGGCAGGTGTTCTTCGAGTCGAAGGACGGCACGCGCGTGCCCATGTTCATCGCGCACCGGAAGGGAATCGAGCTGACCGGCGACAACCCGACGCTGCTCTACGGCTACGGTGGCTTCAACATCTCGCTGCGGCCATCCTTCTCGGTGACGCGGCTCGCATGGATGGAGATGGGCGGTGTCTATGCCGTGGCAAACATCCGCGGTGGCGGCGAATACGGTCAGGCCTGGCACAAGGCCGGCACGAAGCTGAACAAGCAGAATGTGTTCGATGATTTCATCGCGGCCGGCGAATACCTGGTCCAGACCGGCTACACGAACCCCGATCGGCTCGCAGTGCTTGGGGGCAGCAACGGTGGGCTGCTCGTGGGCGCCGTCGTCAACCAGCGTCCCGATCTCTTCGCAGCGGCCATTCCCGCAGTCGGTGTGATGGACATGCTGCGCTTCGACCAGTTCACGGCGGGACGCTTCTGGGTCGACGACTACGGTTCATCGAGCAATGCGGATGAGTTCGAAGCTCTGTACGCCTACTCGCCGTACCACAACCTGGTAGAGGGCGTTGAATACCCTGCGGTTCTGGTGACGACCGCCGATACCGACGACCGCGTCGTGCCCGGCCATAGCTTCAAATACGCCGCGCGGCTGCAGGCCGCCCACAACGGCGCTGCGCCGGTCATGATCCGGGTGCAGACGCGGGCAGGGCACGGGGCCGGTAAGCCGACGGACAAGATCATCGAGGAGTATGCCGACCAGTGGGCATTCCTCGCTGACAACCTCGACATGGCGTTGCCCGAGGGCTACTGATCGACGGGGGTCGGTCCTTCGGGGCCGGCCCGCGGCACGGTGGGTTCGGAGCGGCGCCTCAGGCGAAGCCGACCGGGTTCCACTGGTCCATCATCCGGCGCCGGGCGGCGTGGAGTCGCTCGGACATCAGCTCCGTGAAGCGCTTGAGCAGCTGATACCCGAAGGACTGGTCCGCCTCGCAGTGCGCGAGGACGGTAGCGCCATCGAACTCGAGCACCTCGGCGTCCGATTCAGCGTGCGCCTGGAAGTCCCACTCGTACGGCGAGATCAGCCACGACCAGCCCAGCACCTGGCCCGGGCCGAGATTCTGGATGACCAGCGCCGGCCCGGTGATCGCCGGAACTTCCACGTTCACTTCGCCCTTGAGGAGCAGGTAGAAGTGCTTGGCGGGATCTCCCTGGCGGAACACCGCGTCCCCGCGCTCCAGCTTCCGGCCGCGCGCGTGATCCGCGAGGTACTCGATGAAGCCGTCCGGCATCTGGCTGAAAAACGGGTTCTTCTTGAGCAGCTCGTGGATGGTGGGGTTCGCCACGGGACGCATCTCCAGGTTGATCAGCAGCGATGTGCGGGTTCGCTACGGTAGCGCAACGGCAGGCGCGCGCCAACTGCAGCGGCATGAGCGAAGACTGCGCTTTTCGTCCGTTCGATTTATTGATCAGAGACAACTTATTTAGCGGTTCATGCAATAAGCTGAAGCCAAGTTGGTGGTGTGGCTCCTCCCCATCCCCAGAAAGCTGTCCACCGACACGTAGTGCGCGCCGATCACGCCCCCAGACGCGCTCGGCGCCCACGAGACGGGCCGTGACGCCACGGTCCGTCTCCTTTGATTGCGCCACGGCTTCTTGCCAAGCCTGCGCGCGTCCCCGTATGTTGAGCCAGAGGCGGTCGTCGAGGAGCGACACCAGGCCATGGGATCCCAGGCAATCGTGATCATCGGCGGCGGACCGGCAGGTCTTGCCTGCGCTCTGTCCCTGCGCAGCCACGGCTTCGACGGGCGCCTGACGCTCGTGGACGGGTCCGATGTCCACGTGCTTCAGCCGCGCTTGCAGGAGTTCCTGCGTCCCGGCGCCGCGCCGGTGCGCGCGCCCTTCGCAGAGATCGCCGAGCGGATCGGCTTCGACTTCGTACGGGGCCAGGTGGCGCTCGATGCCGCGCGGCTCGCGAGCCTCGACGACGAACGCGTGCTCCAGGTTGGCGAGCGGCGACTTTCGTTTGACTACCTGGTCGTCGCGACCGGGTCTGCCCCCGTGCGGCCGGCCCCTCCCGGCGGTCTCGATCTGACCCATCTGCGTCGCTGTGAACGCGGGCGCTCCGAGCGGCCGCGCTGGATCATCGGTGGCGGGGCGACCGCGGTCCAGCTCGCAACGGACCTGGCTTTCGAGGAGTCCGTGCGGCTGGTCACGGCCGATGACCGGCTGGTGCCGGAGCTGCCCATGGCTTTCCATGCCGCGGCGATGGCCCGGTTGCACGAACTCGAGTGCGAAGTTGCGCTCCGGACCTGGGTCGACGACGCCCCCTGGGGTTCCTGGTGGCTGACCGGGCTGGCACCCTCGCCGGCACTGCGCTGCAATGAATTCGGGCAGGTGCGCGTGCGCCGCTTCGTCCTCGATCGCGTTTATGCCGTGGGTGACGCCGCCCGCTTCGATGGCGACGGCATGAACATGTTGAGCGCCCAGGCTGCGGTCGCCAAGGGAAAGCACGTCGCGGACGGCATTCGTCGCCGGCTTGCGGGACGCTTCCAGCTGCCCTACGCGTCGCAGTCGAAGGGCTATGTACTGTCCCTTGGGCCGGACGATGCGATCGCCTGGGTCGGCCGTCCCGATCGCATCGTGCGCGGGACCGCGGCCCTGACCCTGCACGAGGTCCTATCCGTTCAGTACGCCGCGATGCTTCGCGGCATCGACCTGTATCTTCAGACCGGTTTCTGAGTCCAGCATGCACCGATACCTGCTCGCAGCGGCGACGCTGCTGCTCCAGTTCCCCGTGACCCAGGCGGCTCAAGCGATCGAGCGACTGCCGCCGGGATCGATCACCTGGGCCAAAGGCGCCCCTGCGCCAAAGGATCTGGCCTCGCCCGATTATCCGCCAAGCTGCTTTGATGGCCCGCTGCTGCCGAGCTACGCGGAGAGCTTTCGGTCGGGTACTGCGTTTCACGAGTTCGACGCCGAGGTGGTCGACCAGCAGAACCCGGGCGTCCTCCGAGCACCGGTGAACATCCGCCTGTGGCGGGTTCCCTGCCACCTTGACGGCTCGGCACTGCTGGTCGAATTCCAGCGCCTCGGCGGTCTGCCGCTCGCGCCGGAGATCGGGATCCGCAACGCCGGGGAGGAGAACGATGCCTTCCGCGCGCGGATCTCCTACGAGGCCAACACGCGCATCACGGACGATACGAACGCGATCATTCCCGTGTTCGCGGACTCGGAAAACCGGACGGTCTACGTGCTCGCGGCGACGCCCGGCGCCGTGGCGGCGGGCGTGGACTTCGACGGCGAGGTCGACGTGCTCGTGCGAACGCGCGTGTTCGACGCCATCCTGCGCATGCCCGCCTACGACCCCGCCGAGTATGGCGTGGAGGGCTTCATGGCCGTCCATCCGCGCCTGACGGGAAGCTGGTACAACATCGCGCGCCAGGGCGAGGGGGTCTTCGTCGAGGTCTTCGAGGAAGATGACGGTGATCGCGGCCTCTTCGTCGCGTGGTACACCTATCGCGACGGCGCGCAGCAGTGGCTGGTCGGCTCCGCCGAGTTCGCGCCCGGCGCCCGCTCCGTCACCGTTCCGGTCCTGCGGACGTCCGGCGCGAGCTTCGGTTCGGAATTCTCGACGTTCGATGTGGTCGAAGAGCCGTGGGGCACGTTGACGCTGGGTTGGTTGAGCTGTGCGCGCCTTGAGCTGGCCTATGAAGGCCTCGACGAAGCCGGTTCGCTGTCCCTGTCCCGGCTCACGACCATCGCCGGCTTCGACTGTCGCTGACGCGGCTCGAGCCGGCTTGACGACGAGCCCACGACGACGACAATGCAGACATTCGAATTCGAAGGAGAGGCGCCATGCAAGCCCGAATCCTCGCCTGCCTGATCTTCGCCAGCGGTGCGGCCCTGGCCGAGTGCGAACGTCCCTATCCCGTCACGATCCCGGCGGATCCGCCGGCCGAGAAGGACGTGATGATGGAGATCCAGGGCCAGGTCAAGACCTACCTGTCCGAGGCCGATGAGTACCTCAAATGCAACGAAGGCGAGCAGGCCCGGCTCGCGTCAGAGCTGCAGGAGAATACCGGCGGTGCAGACGACATCCAGGTGCAGATCAAGATCCTGCTGACTCGTTACAACAACACGGTCGACGAGATGCATGTCGTCGGTGACCGCTACAACGCGCTCGTGCGCAGCTACAACGCGCAGGCCGAACCCAACTGAGACCGGCCTTCTTGCCCGCGCTCAGGTCAGGGCCAGCACCGCGGGAATCGTGAAGAACGAGGCGAAGATTCCGACGCCGACCAGGGCGGCGCAGAGTTCCGGCTCGAGACCGGCGGCGCTGGCCAGGGCGCCTGCGGTGATCATCGGGGGCATCCCCGATTCCAGGACCCCGACGCGAAGCAGTGTGCCCTCGACGCCTGCCGCCGTCAGAATGCCGACTGCCGCGAGGGGTAGCCCGACGAGCTTCAGGGCGAGCCCCGTGGTAAACGGGACCAACAGGTGTCGCGGCAGCCGCAATCGCAGCTGCAGACCAACGGCCAGGCAGGCGGTCGGTACCAGCGTCGCCGAGATCATCCGCGCGACCTCGATGACCCACTCGGGCCACGTGATCGGAGCGAGCGCCACGAGCAGCATGATGAAGGGCGGAAACCGCAGGATCTTCAGCCCGATGCTCCGCGCTGTCGGCTGCTCTCCATCGCCCATCATCGCGGCCACGACGAGGCCGTAGCTCGACAGGATCAGGAAGGTTCCGAACTGATCGTAGATGACGCCGTAGCGAACGGCGTCCGGGCCGATCATCGCTTCGATGAGCGGATAGCCGAGGTAGGCCGTGTTGCCCAGGGGGACCAGCATGAGCAGGGCGCCGGTCATACCGCGGGACCAGCCCGCCAATCGGGCCAGGCCCAGCACCACGATGACGGAACAGAGCAGGGTGAGCCACGGCGTCGCGAACAGCCACAGGAGCGCCGGGTCGAGCGATAGATCCCGCACGTTGACCAGCACGAGCGCCGGCAGCGCGATATCGATGACGTAGCGGTTGAGCGTGTCGGGCGCGTTTTCCGGGAACGTTCCGGCCGCCCGGAGCACCTTGCCCAGGCCGACCATCAGGAGGATCAGCAGCCAGGCCGGAGAAGTCAGCGAGTCGATCACGGGGCGTGCAGCGGTCCCGGGGCGACGATCACACCGTCGGGATCCGCGTAGAGCCAGCTGCCGGGCTCGAAGTCCACACCGAGGAAGCTGATCGGCTCGCCGACCTGCCCCTCGCCGCGCTTCACGCTCTTGCGCGGCATCGGTGCCAGCGCGAGAACGCCCAGCGGGAGTCGCCCCAATGCCTCGGTGTCGCGCACGCAGCCATGGATCACGACGCCGGCCCAGCCGTTGGCCACCGCGGAGTCTCCCAGCAGATCGCCCATGAGCGCGCAGCGAGTCGATCCGCCGCCGTCCACCACGAGGACCCGTCCGTTGCCTGGGCTTGCGAGCGTCGCCTTGACCTTCGGATTGTCCTCGAAGACACGGACCGTCTCGATCGGGCCGGCAAAGCGGTCGTGACCACCGAAGGATCGAAGGGCCGGCGCCAGCACCTGGCAGGAGGATTCGTTCTCATCGAGCAGATCGCAGACGGCAAAGTCCTGGGGGCGGGTCATGCTGTGCTCCGTGGCGCAAAGCGTCGGATGTTGGCACGCCGCTGATCGCTCGCCAAGGGGCGAGGGCCCGCGGCCTTGGCCCATCCAGCTGCGGTGGGTCCCAGCGCGACGCCGGCATGTGTGGTGCTGCCTGCCGCTGCAAGCGGCTGAAAACGACAGGAATTCCGAATTCACGGGATTCGGCTTTGGGGTCTGGAAGGGCCAAGGATGGCCGATTCCGGACGAAGGCTAGTAGACTTGCGCCCGTCATCAATACAACCGGAGTCATCATGGCCAATCTGATCGTGCGGATGGAGACCGACAAGGGCA
>JBCCZC010000079.1:0-16503 GCA_039188505.1 Pseudomonadota bacterium
CGTCGCTCACGGGCTCGCCCTGCCACACGCGCTGGAGCAGCGCCTCGCGCGACACCACGCCGCCGCGCGCGTCCAGCAGCGCTTCGAGCACGCCCGCCTGCTTCGGGGTCAACCGATGATCCTGGACACCGCAGGTCAGCAAGCGGCGACCGCGGTCGTAATGCCAGCATTCATCCGCCGGCTGGCGAATGGGACGTTTGACGAGCATCGGCGGCAGGTCCGGACGAAAGTACGAAGGATATCGTTTTTCGCACTTGAATTCAGGACTTTCAGGTCGCTGGACGCCGAGGATCAGCGTTTTTCGCCAGAAGGAGAAGCCATGAAACTCAGACTCGTCCTGCTGCTGTTCGCCCTCGGCGCGGGCCCCGGCACCGCCGCGGAATTCGAGATCAGCGTCGGCGGCCGCAGCAACGCCTTCGACCCCGCCCTGCTGACCATTCAGGTCGGCGACACGGTCACCTGGATCAACCGCGGCGGCACCCATAACGTCCGCTCGATCAACGATGCCGCCGGCGAGTTCTTCTCGGGACCACCCGCAGGCGACAGCTGGCGGTTCTCGCACACCTTCACGGCACCCGGCCAGTACGACTACCAGTGCGATCCACATCAGCCGTTCATGCGCGGGTCCATCGTCGTTGAGGGGAGCGCGGAACTAGGGTTCGAGATCAACGCCGGCATCGCGGGCGCCTGGTTCGATCCGGCGACGTCCGGGCAGGGCATGCTCTTCGACGTCAAGCCGGACTCGAGCGAGTTCTTCGCCGCCTGGTTCACCTTCAACGATGCAGCGGGCGTTAAGGAGATCGGCAGCATGGACCAGCGCTGGTTCACGGCCTTCGGGCCCTACGATGCCGGTACCGCCACCCTCGACGTTACGGTGACCTCCGGAGGGGTTTTCGATGACCCCCAGCCGGTCACGAACTCGGCGGGCGGCAGCGTCGGTACGCTGACGATCGAGTTCGAGGGGTGTTCGGCAGCGACCGCCAGCTACGACCTGCCGCTCTACGGCCTTACCGGCGAGATTCCGCTGGTGCGGCTGCTGCCCGACGTATTCTGCGCCGCAACCGCTGAAGCCGCTCGCTGAACCATCCCGGCCGCGCGTCGACCGGCGCGCGGCCCTGGTGACCCTTCCTGCGCTTCGAACACCGACGCTGTACCCGATCCCATATATGTGATAAAAACATCACATGTTGTTCGAAGACGATGCGCTCGACCCGGTCTGGAAGGCTCTGGCCAACGCCACGCGGCGCGGGATCCTCGACGTGCTCCGCGAAGCGCCGCGGAACACGGGCGAGATCGCGGCCTGCTTTCCCGACCTGACACGGTTCGCCGTCATGCAGCATCTGAAGGTGCTGGTGGAGGCCAACCTTGTGACGCGTCGCAAGCGAGGCCGGGAGCAGGTCCACTTCCTGAACCCGGTACCGATCCAGCAGATCTATCACCGCTGGGTGCGCAACTACGAAGGCAACTGGGCCGAGACGTTGATCGGCCTGAAAGCCACGCTCGAGGAACGGGAATCGGAAGAGGAAGGGAAGAAGGCATGAGCGCGAAGCCACTCGAAGACAAGGTGCTGACGATCGACATCGCAGCACCGCTCCAGAAGGTCTGGGACGAGATCACGAAGACCGGCAGGATCCAGAAGGCGCTGTACAACACGGTGCTCGAATCGACCATGCAGCCGGGTTCGAAGCTGCGCTACTACAGCCCGAACAAGAAGCGCGTCTTCGTCGTCGGCGAGGTGCTGGAGGTGATGCCACCCCACCGCTTCAAGCACACCTACGTGATGCTCATCAAACCGGACCAGCCGACCACCGTCCTCTGGGAGCTGACCGAGACCGCAAGCGGCTGTCGGGTCACGCTGACCCACTCCGGCTGGACCGAGGATGCGATCAGCTACGAGGACACGGCGAAGGGCTGGACCCAGATCCTGGGGCTGCTGAAGGCCGAGATGGAGAACGGCGACATCCCGCTGGGCATGCGCGTCGTCTACTTCATCCAGGGACTCTTCCTCTTCGCGATGCCGAAGTCGACGCGCCTCGACGAGGTCGAGCGCGCCGGCTACTGAAGGGGCTCAGAACGACAGCCGCGTCTGCAGATAGCCGTAGGTCGAATCGCCGGCCCGGCTGCCGAGGCTCTCCGGGAACGAGCCCTGGTCGAGGAAGGCCGCGCCAAACTCGACGCGCCAGGTCTCGTTCGGATCCCAGCGCAGGCGCAGCTCGAGCTGGGTGCCCAGGTCCTTGCCCGACCGGCCGGTGTGGTCCCGCAGACCGGAGGTGGTCCAGCTGTCGGTGGCCGAGGCCAGGCGGTAGTCGCGCAGGGCGACCATGCCGCCGATGTGCTCCGCGGGACTGAACGTGGCCCGCAGGCCGGGGCTGCTGAGGTTCGAACGCGCGAAGGGTCCATAGATGCCCGTCGGGCCGAAGTCGAAGCGGCGGGCGCCGAAGAGGGTGAAGAAGCGATTCGACTCGTTGTCGAGCGGGTCGTCGTCGCCATCGGCATAGTCGTACTGGAAGGCAATCCGGTCGAGCCAGCCGACCGGGAAGGAATAGCCGATCTCGACATGCGCGAAGCCGGCCTCGTGGTCGAGGTCACGGCTCGACAGCACCGACGACCGGGCTGTCCCCGTCTGCCAGGCGAACTCGACCTCGACGTCGAAGGCCCCGGCAGAGCGCCCCGAGGCGTAACGCCCGCCAAAGGTGACGATGTCGCGGTCCCGGGTCGGCAGCTCGGGCACGTCGGACTCGTCGAGGTCGTAGGCGAAGGCCTCGACACGCCCCCACGGCAGACGATGATCGATGTGCACGCCGGCGAAGCGGATGTCGCTGCGCTGCCGGTCCCAGGCGTGCTCGTTGTCCCGGGGCAGCAGCGGCAACCGGATCACCGGCAGGAGCCAGAAGGCCTGGACGGTCGTTCGTTCGAAGCGACCCTCCCAGTGAACGCCCGTGAACGCGTTGAGGTGTTGCGGTAGCGGTTGCGGGCCACCAATCGGCGGGTCGAGATATCCAAAGTCAGGCGACCCGCTCGCAGCCGTTGCTCCCCGTCGCCGGTCTCCCAGCGACGTCCGATCCAGGCCTGCAGCACGTCCACCGTGTTGACCTGGCTATTGGAAATAAACGCGTTGCTGGCCTCCCGATGGATGCGCGCATCCATGAGTTCGCCCTCGGCCTCCCAGTGCTTGCCCTGCCAGGTCGCCCGCAGGTGGGTCCGGAGGTTCAGGGCCTGATCGGAGCCGCCGCGGCCGAGTCGGAATCGCCGTCGAGCGCCTCGAAGCGGGCCCGCACCTCACCGTCGATAACCCACTGGGCAGCGGCGTCTCCCGCCAGCAGGATTCCGACCAGGAGGCATGTACAGGTCCAGCGCATCGGCACAGATTACGTCAGTTCATTGCTGACGCGGATGACCGCGGGCGAAGGTGAGGCCAAACATCACGGGATTTGCGGTACATTCGGGGCATCGCGACGCCCGGAGATCCCCATGACCCTCGAGCTGCAGCACGATCTGCGCATCCATCGGACCCCGGAAGAGCGCGCCCGGGAGGGCTTCGTCTCATCCCTGCGTGCCTACGTCCTCATCGACCTGGCCGGCGGCCTTCGCCAGGCCTACGAGACGCGGGCGGAACCGGCGTTTGCCGCAACCCGGGGCCAGGCGCCAGCATCAGGCGAAGAGGTTCACGCCGCCCTCGGGGATGACCCGACCTTCCGCTTCTACTCGAGCATCCGGGTCAACGCGCAGGAGATGGTCTGGGCGACCGCCGCCGACGCCATCGAGCGGGAGCGGGAGTCCCTGGCTAGCCGCGCCGCGGAGATCGCCGGAGACGCAGCGCCGGTCCTCAAGGCCGATTTCGAGCTGCCGGCCAATGTCGACGGTATCGAGGTGCACCTCGCGCCGGGCGGCTACACCTTCGACGCAGGCGACGGCGACGTCGCCGCGGGCGCGCTGTACGACAACGGCCTGGCCGTTTTCTCCTTCGGGATGATGGGGGCCAACCTCGACGACATCGGCCATTCCTTCGCGCAGACGATCCGCGTGCGCCATCCCGAATTTGCGCCGCGGCGCATCCTCGATCTCGGCTGCACCATCGGGCACAACACCAGCGCGTGGAAAAGCGCCTACCCGAACGCCGAGGTTACCGGGGTCGACGTCTCCGCACCCGCGCTGCGCTATGCCGCCGCGCGGTCGAAGTCCCAGGGGCTCGACGTGCGCTACGAGCAGATGAACGCAACGCAGCTCGACTATCCCGACGAGAGCTTCGACGTGGTGTTCTCCTCCATGTTCCTGCACGAATTGCCGCCGGAGGACATCCGCGCGGTGATGCGCGAGGCGCGGCGGGTGCTGAAACCGGGCGGGCTGATGCTGCACATGGAACTGCCGCCGAACGACCACCTGCCCCCCTTCGATGCCTTCTATCTGGACTGGGACAGCTACTACAACAACGAGCCGTTCTACAAAGCGTTCCGGGATCTGAACTATCACGGCCTCTGCACCGAGGCCGGCTTCGCGTCCGACGCGGCCTTCGAGTTCGTCACGCCCCAATACACCTACATGGACCCGGAGGATTTCCGCGCCGCGCAGAGCGAGGAAAAGGGTGTCGACAGCGACACGGGCCGCCTGTCGAATCATCTCGAATGGTTCGGCTTCGGCGCCTGGAAGGAGGCGGCGGCATGAGCGAACCGATGCGCCGCGCGGTCGCCGATGCCCGCGTCAGCTTCTTCGACCAGCCGGATACCGACGTCTTGATGACGGCCGTGCTCGAGCTCATGAGCGAGCTCTGGGTGAACCGCCAGCAGCAGGAGACCCTGCGGGCGGCGATGATCGAGAAGGGCGTCGTCACCGCCGATGAGCTCGACGCGATCGCGGCCCGGATCGACGACGACACCATGGAGGCCCAACGGGGTCGCTTCATCCGCCGCGTGCTACGCGCCCTCGACCACGAGCTCAAGCCGCGCGAAGAAGCGGTGCGGGCCATCGACGAGTCAGCCTGATGGACTACGGAATCCTGCTCTTCATCCATATCCTGCTGATGGTGTTCTGGCTGGGAACCGACATCGGCGTCTTCGTCCTCGGTCGCTACGCCATGCGCGACAGCTACCCGCCCGAGCAGCGCCTCGCCTTCCTCGAGGTCGCGATGATCCTCGACATCTTTCCGCGGGTCTGCTTCTCGATCATGGGCGCCGTCGGCATCCACCTCGCGGTCAAGCTCGGCTTCCTCGAGCTCCCGGGCGGCGCGCTGGCCGGTGTCTGGGCGGCCAGCTTCTTCTGGTTCTGCCTCGTCGGCGTCGCTGTCGTGAAGCATGATCAGCCCCCGGCCTTCCTTGCCCGCAAGATCGAGCGGGCCCTTCAGGTCGTGCTGACCCTCGTCTTCATCGGCGTCGGCACGATGGCGTTCACGGGCGCCGAATGGGCCAGCTTCCCGGGCTGGCTCGCGGCGAAGTGGATCGCCTTCGGCCTCATCACCGCGACCGCGGTGGGCCTCGATGCGGCCTTCAAGCCGGCCATCGAAGGTTTTGGCGCGCTGGCGGTGGACGGCTCGAGCCCGGCAGTGGAGGAGAAGATCCAGAAAGGGATGAACCTGACCTATTTCTGGGTCGTCTGCGTCTATATCCTCGTGCTCATCAGCGGCGGCCTGGGGGCGATCAAGCCCGGCTGACGCACTGACCTCAACAATCCCGACGATGCGAAGGGAGTCGATCATGCGTCGATGGCTACCCAGCGCGCTTCTCGCAAGCGCGTTGACCCTCCTTGTGCCGACCGCAGATGCGGCCACCGAATGCCGCCACGATCCCGCCGAGGGCCGACCGAAGATCGGCCTCGCGCTTGGCGGCGGCGGTGCCCGCGGCTACGCGCACATCGGCGTGCTGAAGCGCCTCCACGAGCTCCGCATTCCGATCGACTACATCGCCGGGACATCGATCGGCTCGATCACGGGCGGCATGCTCGCGGCCGGCCTGAGCGGCGAGGAGATCGAAATGGTGGCCCGCGGAATCGACTGGGTCGACATGCTCGACGATCGCACCCCCCGGCAGGATCGAACCTTTCGCCGCAAGCTCGACGACGATCTGGCCCTGTTCGGACCACGGCTCGGCGTGGGGCCCGACGCCAAGGTCCTGCCTGCCGGGGCAATCAGCGGTCAGAAGGTCCTGTTCCTACTCGAGAGCGTGATGGGCGACCAGACCCAGGTCCGGCATTTCGACGAGCTGCCGATCCCGTTCCGGGCCGTCGCCGCCGACCTGGCG
Source organism: Pseudomonadota bacterium (assembly GCA_039188505.1). Lineage (GTDB taxonomy): Bacteria > Pseudomonadota > Gammaproteobacteria > Xanthomonadales > SZUA-38 > JBCCZC01. The sequence goes on from JBCCZC010000079.1 coordinate 6,231, forward strand.
GACGGCAGCGAGGTGGTCATCGACCAGGGGAGCCCCGCGGTCGCCATGCGCGCCTCGATGGCGGTGCCCGCGGTGTTCGACCCGGTACCGTTCTACGGCAAGCTGCTCGTCGACGGCGGCATCGCCAACAACCTGCCGGTCAGCGTGGTGCGAGACATGGGCGCGGACATCGTGATCGCGGTCGACGTCGGCAGCGGCCTCTACAGCAGTGAGGAGATCAAGACGGCCGTGGACGTGGCGGCCCAGCTCACCAACATCCTCGTCGAGAACACGAGCGCCCATCAGCGGAGCCTGCTCACGGACCGGGACCTGCTCCTGAGTCCTTCGCTCGGCGAGGTGGTCGGGGCCAGCGACTTCGACAAGCTCGATGAGGGTGCCGCCATCGGCTACGCGGCTGCCCTCGTGGCGGAGAAGGACCTGGCGCGTTTAACCCTCTCACCTGAGGACTATGAGCGCCATCGGGCCTACGTGACGAGCTGCGTTTCCGGGCCACCGACGATTCAATGGGTCGAGCTCGACAACCAGTCGCGCTTCCGCGATTCGATCCTGCGCCATCGCCTCGACATCGCGATCGGCGAGCCGCTGGATGTCGGAGCGCTCGAGAGAAGCCTCCAGTCTATCTATGCCCTTGGTTTCCTCCAGATCGCCCGCTACGAGGTGCGCGAGCGGGAGGGCGAAATGGGCGTGGTCGTCCAGGTCCGCGGGGACGAGCGCGGCGGGAACCTGGTCGAGTATGGTCTCGACATCTTCGGCGAGCGCGGCACGACCAACTTCAACTTCCGCCTCGGTTTCCTGAAGACGGACCTTGACGATTCCGGTGCCGAATTCCGGGCGCTCGCCCAGGTGGGTTCTGACGAGGGTCTGCTGGTGGAGTACTACAAGCCCTTCGGCGACTCCCTGAAGTACATCATCGAACCGCAGTTCGTCTACCAGCGCGAGCTCTTCAGCGAGTACGACGGGAAGGGCAACCAGCTGAGCCAGTTCGACGTGAAGCAATCAACGCTGCAGCTCGGACTCATCCGCGAGTTCGGCACCAAGGCCGCCGTCGCCGTGGGCGCCCGGGCATTCACGGGGACGGCTGATCAGTTCGTCGGCGATCCGGACATCCCGGACATCGACTTCGACGGCGGCGAGTGGACCATCAGCGCCCGCTATGATCGCCTCGACAACGCCTATTTTCCGCAGGACGGTACGGCCGTCGGCCTCGAGTACATTCACTCCAGCGACACTCTGGGCGCGGACGACGACTACAAGCAGATCATCTTCGAGGGCTACAAGTCGTGGCAGTTCGGATCGCACAACCTGATCCTTGGCGGCATCTACAACACGACGCTTGATGACAACGCGCCCGTCTACGCCCTGTTCCGCGCCGGAGGTTTCCTGCGCCTCTCGGGCTTCGACGACGGCGAGATCGCGGGCCAGCACTTCGGCATGGTGACGACGGCCTACCGCTACAGCCTCAATGCCGGCGGGCTGCTCCCCGGCTACCTCGGCGGCTCGATCGAATACGGCAACGTGGCTGAGGATCGGGCCGACATCTTCGACGAAGGCCTCCTTCACGGTAGCCTATACCTCGGTTTCGACACCCCGATCGGCGCCCTGTACACGGGAGTCGGCGTCGGCGAGAACGGTCGTGAGAAGTTCTTCTTCCGCATCGGCAACGTGTTCCGGCGCTCATCGCTGGGTCGCTGACGGGCAAACGCAAGGGCGCACAAGATTGAAGGTAGGCCCATGACGGACAAGGACACGGCAACGATCATGGCGCTGCTCGAGCGGCTCAGGGTATCCAGGCTCCCTCGCGCCGAGTCCCTGAAGGCGAAGGTGGATCGCGGCGAGGTGCTCGGCGACCGCGACATCGCTTTTCTGAAGCGGGTCTTCGAGGACGGGCGGCGGGTCAAGCCCCTGATCGATCGCCACCCTGAGTACCAGGACCTCGCGGCGCGCCTGGTTCATCTCTACGAGGAGATCACGCGCAAGGCGCTCGAGAATCAGAAGGCCGCCGAGTAGGTCTGCGCTGACTCCAGGCCCGATGGGCCCGGAGTCGGCGCTCGAGCTGCGGGCCGATTCACGCGGGGTACCGAACCGCCGTGACGCTTCCCGCCGGCAACCCGCTTGCCGGCGGGCTACCGGTCAGGACGTCTGGGACGCCGTCGCGGAATTCTCGTCCTCTTCCGGATCGTCCACCACCATGTAGATGACGTCCGTGCCGCTGTAGAACGGCCGGTACCACGTGTCGTTGAAAACGAAGTAGGTGATGTTCTCGACCGTTCTCGATTCAGCGCCGTCGGGCACATAGTCGACCTGCGCGCCGACGGGAGCCTCGACGGTCTTGAAGGTGGGCTCGCCGCCCTCCGCTTCGGGCGGCTGAACCTCGTAGTAGGCGCCGTTCGAGTAGCCGTAGTCCTGCTCGTTGACCGTCACGTTCACCACCTGGCTAGGGGGCGCCTGCACGGTCGCTCCCGTCGGCGGAGCGACGACCGTATAGGAACCACTCGGCGCCGACGTGTAGTAGTAGCCGTTGGCGTAGTAGTAGGTCGTGGTGCCGACGTAGACCGTCTCATAGCGAGGCGGGAGCGATGCGATGGACGCGCCGATCACCATGCCCGCGGCAAGGACCCACCAATCGTCATCCCACCAGTCGTTGTAGTAGCCGTGGTAGTGATGGTGGTAGTCATCCCAGTAGTTCTCGAAGGCGTCAGCCCGCGAATCGACCCGGTCGGACCTGCCCTCCTGGCGCGAGTCCGTCCGGTCGGTCCGCCCATCCTGTCGATCCTCGACCCGATCGGATCGTTCGCCGGCATTGTTCTCGCGCCGCTCATTGCGATCGGAAGAACGGTCGGATCGTGTATCCCCACGGTCGGCCTGACGATCGCCGGCATTCTGCTGACGCTGGTCCCGCGACCCGCTGCGATCACCCTGGCGGGCGGTGGCATTGTCGCGCGTCTGGGACCGGCCGTCCCCACCGGCGCGGCCGTAGTTCTGGGATCGCTGCTGCGCCGACGAGGCCGTCGGGCGTGTGCCCTGATAGCTCCCACGGCTGCGCCCGAACTGACCGGTGGAGGAAAATCCGCCGCTCGAATAACGATAGTTCGCCTGGCTGCGGCTACCGGCAGTCTGACGCGAACGCGTCGATGCTCCGGCACCATAGCGGCCCTGGACGCTGCCGGCGCCCCGCGCGCCGCCACCGCGCTGGTAGCCACCGCCGCCGCGGCTTCGATTCTGGGCATCGGCGATCGAGAACAGGATCAGCGCCAGGCAGCCCCCGACGACGACAAGCATCCGGCGGCGGTCGGTTTTCGATTGATCGGTCATCTTCACTCTCCTGCCGGCTGCACGAATTCGGTCCGAAGCGCACCATCGGGTAGCTCAGCCCTGAAGGTGAATGCATCGACAGCGGGCGCGAAGTCCCAGTCGCTGAAGACGATCGCCTGCTGCGGAGATCCTTCGATGTCGCGGAAATTCACCACGGACTTGCAGAGCAAGTTGCCGTTGTCCGCGTCGATCCAGATCTGCCAATCCTCGGACTCCCCCCGGAACAGGAGGTGGTCACAGGCCCTGCCGTCGACATCGTGAACCCCGAGGTGCCGCGCGGTGACGACGCGCTCTTCGAATTCCCGGTAGAGGCTGCGGTTGAAGATGCCGCCAAGCGGCAAGCGCACCCCGTGGCGCTCCTCGATGCCGTCGATGACCTCGTCCACCGGGCCCTCGAAGGGGACGGATACGTAGATGTTTGCCAGCTCGTCCAGGAGCGTGACCGCTTTCCCGTCGAACCAGAAGCGTTTGGCACTCAGGTCGTCGCCGTAGTCGATGAAGAGACCGTCCCGCCGCGAGTGAACGACGTCGGCAGCGCCGGAGTACTGGACCTTCATGCCGTCCACGAGGATGACGTCGAAGACCTTCTCGATATGCACGCTGAACGCATCGGCCTGCTCGAGCCTTTCGGCAGCCGCGCGGAAGATCTCGACCGGGTCCGGTTGATCCTGAGCGGCGACGGCGGTGCTCAGAAGAGCCGCCACGATTCCTAGCATGCGCATGCTGATGTCCCTCTCGTCCTGAACCGATGCCCGCATCGTCTCGCATCGACTACCCGCTCGGCAATCAGGCCGACCTGATTCGGTCCGCGGCGGGCTGGATGAAATCCAACCCAGCGATGCGACTGGACCACCAGCGGTCTATCCCCATTGCGACAGGAGCTGGGCGGTGAACGGCGACGGGCGCGTGACCGCGACGATCGCGGCGGCCTTCCAGGAATGGCCACGTCCGGTGGCCCGCACGCCATGACGAGTCCCTCATGCAGCGCGCCGATAATAGGTGGTCATGATGCGACGGTTACACGCATGGCTGTCGATCCTTGGTCTGCTGATCCTGGCGCCGGGTACCGCTGACGCGCTTACCGCCGCGGAAGTGGTCGAGATCGAGCGTTCGCTCTCCGCGGTCGAGGGCGGTTGGGAGTCGCTCCGGACCGATCAGGACAGGCTGTTGACCACCGCCGCGAACCTGGAGGAACAGTCGCAGCGGCTGGAGCAGTGCGTCCGCGATGCCGAAGCGGAGCTCGGGGAACTGGCGTCCGCCCTCGCCCCGGCCCTGGAGCCTGGCACGGACACGGCAGAGCAGCGATCGCTCGTCTATGCCCGCCTCCAGGACACGGTTGTCGAGTGTCGGGTTCTCACCGCCCGCGTGTCGGCCTGGCAGCGACGGATCAGCGAATCCCTGACCCAGGAGCGCTCGCTCAATCTCATCGAAACGGTGGCCTGGTGGCGCCAGAGCGAGGGGACCGCCGAGTTTCGCAGCGCCGCGGCCTGGTTGCTGATGATCCTCCTTGCCACGTTGCCGCTCGCCTTCCGGCGTCGAGCCGGCGGCCAGCCCCGAACCTCGACGATGGCCTGGCTCCAGCCACCGGCCGTGGCCATTCTGCTGGCGGCGCCGGGCCTGGCCCTGGCATGGATCCTCGACAGCGTCGGCGTTCTAGGGGGCGTCAGTTTCAAGACCATCGGCCCGTTCCTGCTGCTTGCGCTCCTGACCCTCGGCGCCCTCGACGCGCTCGCGCAGGCGGACGAACGACGGCTACCGCGATCCATCGGCTTCTGGATCCTGCTGATGTTCGCTGCCGGCATCACCGGCCATCTCACCGGCCCCTTCCCGGACCCCCTGGTCGGCACGCTCGCCTGGGACGCCGCTTCTGCCCTGCCGGTGCTGCTGCTCATCGTCGCGGGCGGCGGTCTCCTCATGAGTCTGCGGAAGGCCTTTCCCGATGACGGCGTCATCCGTTCCACGAGCATGCTGCTGCTGGGCCTGATGGGTGTCGCCCTGGTCGCCTGGTTCGCGTCCCGGATCAATCTTGCGTGGTTCCTCGTCAACGGCCTGCTCGGTACCGTCCTCTGGCTGGTGCTCGGCTATTGGCTCTTCCGGCTGCTGCAGCACTGGCTCGATCAGCTGGACGTGGGCGAATCGCGGCTCCAGCGGTGGCTGCGCCGCTCCAGCGCCGTCGCCCCGGGCCAGCCCGTCCCGGGCGTTGGCTGGCTCCGGATCTCGGTCACGCTGGGCATTCTGCTCGGCCTCGTGACGGTCATCGATCGCGCCTGGCGGCTCGAGGCCTTCGGGATCCCAAACGTAGAGGATCTGCTCCGCAGCGGCGTGCAGATCGGTCAGGTCCAGGTCGTCCCCTGGGACGTGTTCATCGGCGTCCTCGTCTTCGCGCTGCTGCTGACGATCTCCCAACGCATCAAGAACGCGGTTTCTCGCAGCCTGGTGAAGAGCGGCGCCATGGGGCTGCGGTCCGCGGACGCCGTGGTCACGGTCTTCGGCTATATCGGGGCGGCGATCGCGGCCCTGATCGGCCTGTCTGTCGCCGGGTTCAGCTTCGGAAGCCTGGCGGTCATCGCCGGCGCCCTGTCGGTGGGGATCGGCTTCGGCCTGCAGAACATCGTCAACAACTTCGTCTCGGGCCTCATCCTGCTCTTCGAGCGGCCGATCAAGCAGGGCGACTGGGTAAAGATCGGCGACGCTCAGGGCCTCGTCACGCGCATCAAGGTCCGCTCGACCGAGATCCAGCAGTTCGACCGTTCGGAACTCATCGTCCCCAACTCCGAACTCGTTGCCGGGCGGGTGACGAACATGACGCTCCATGATGCGGTCGGCCGCCTGATCATCCCGGTCGGCGTGGCCTACGGTAGCGACGTCGAGCAGGTGCGCGAGATCCTCTGGACCGTGGTGCGCGCGCAGCCGGCCGTCATCCAGGACGGGCGCAATGCACCCAAGGTCCTGTTCTGGGCCTTCGGCGACAGCGCTCTGGAATTCGAGGTCCGCTGCTACCTCCGGGACATCGGCGCCGTGCTCGACGCGCGCAGCGACCTGCACTTCGCCATCGAGCGCGCGCTCCGCGAAGCGGATATCGAGATTCCGTTCCCGCAGCGCGTCGTCCATATGGCCGCGAACGATCGGGCCGAACGCAGCGACACCGAGCCGGGAGACCCGTGATTGCCGGCTCGCTCATGGGGATCCGCATCGTCGTCGCCGGCCGCGAATCGATGGACCGGCGCTAGCCTTCGCGAGGCACAGAGCCATCGTTTCCCGCCGACCTCGGCGACGCGGTCGCTACGCCTCGCCAGCCGCGCGAACCACACGCCGGATCTTCCGGGCGATCGCGGTGTGGAACCGGCACTGCACCTCTCCCGAGCACCGCTCGTCGAAGTCTCCGGCATCGAACTCGATCAGCAGCTGACCTTCGCTAGGGATCGATAGCTGCAGCCGGTCGATGTGTTCCGAGGCGAGGGGCAGGTTGACCACCGGGCGCGAGAACGCAAAGGCGACGAAGCGGGTCCGGGTGACGGCGATCGAGCCGGCGAAGGTCGATTTCTTGAGGCTGTGGAAGCGGCCCGGTCCGCGGAAACGGCGCAGGGTGAGGAGCCCGCGCAAGCCCTCGTCGAGGAGCACGATCGATTCGGCCTCGAGGACTTCCCGCTGGGCTCTCGGCACCTTTCCGAGGCCGAACCAGCGATAAAGCAGACTCTTCCTCACGCTTCCATCCTACGCCTTGCGCGCTTCGGGCACATCCGCCGGCCCGGGTAGAATCAAGCGCGAGGGGCCGGTCCGGCACGGCTGCAACCGGTTGCTGCCGGCTCTCGTCAAAGTGAGCAACCGTCAACAGAGCAGGTAGTGGCGATGTACGAGCTCCAATGGCCCATCTTCGGCGTTCTCGTTTGCTTCGGGGTCGCTTTCCTGGCGATCCTCGGCGGTCATCTCAGCGCGACACGGCGCATTCGCCTCCGCGCGATCCAGGCCGAAGAACGGATGAAGGCCATCGAGGCGGGCCTGCCGCTGCCCGAAGTGGAGGACTCGCACGACTTGCCCGGGGAATCAGCGAGCGAAAGCTACCGCCGGCAGATCGGCTGGTTCCGCATGCTCTGCCTGGCCCTGGGCCTCTTCTTCGCCTTCGGTGGCGCCGGCATGGGACTCGCGTTCCTCTTCGTTTTCGACGCCAGCATGCAGGGGCTCGCCCCGCTCGGCATGATCCCGCTGCTGTCCGGTGTCGGCCTGCTGCTCTTCTACTGGCTTACCCGCGCCCAGACGCCATGAACCGATGCGCATCGCCTGGCACCCCCAGCTCAGTGATCTGATGGGCACCGAGCACGGTGGACCGCAACCGCGGGCCCCGGAGCCGGCAGCGCTGGACGACGCGGCGCTGATCTCGCAGGTCCGCGACCGCGGTTCGACGACCCACTTTCGCCTACTCGTACAGCGGCACCAGGAGCAGGTGCAGGACGTTATCGGCGCGGTCCTCGGCCCCCGCTTTCGCAGCCTGGTCGATGAGACCACCCAGGAGGCCTTCATCAAGATCTTCCGGGGGCTCGACCGCTTCGATGGCCGCGCGAAGTTCTCGACATGGGCCTATCGGATCGCCTACAACGCGGCCGTTGACCAGCGCCGAGCCGCGCTGCGCAGGACCACGGAACCGCTCCCCGAAGATGGCTTCGAGCGGTTCGCCGGCACGGAGAGCAGTCCCGAAGAGCGGGCGGTTCGGCAGGACGGCGACGACGCGCTCCACGCTGCCCTGGAAGAACTACCCGACCTCTACCGGACCCTGATCCACCTCCACTACTGGCGCGGCCTGACGATTCAGGAGATCGCCGAGCTTCTCGCGTCGCGACCGGGTACCATCAAAAGCTACCTGTTCCGCGCCCGCAAGCAGCTGGAGCAGACACTCGGAGCCATGCCATGAGCACCCGCGAATCCATCGAGCAGCGCCTCCAGCGCCATTTTCAGGCGGCGCCACCACCGCCGGTGTGTAGCGACGTTGAAGCATCGGTCATGCAGCGTGTCGGCGCGGCGGGGGCCCGCCGTCGGTCGCCGTCGCTGCTGCTCGCGGCATACTGGATCGCAACCGTCGCGATCTGCGCCCTGGTGGTTGCGGGGCTACCGGAGCCGGCTCGGTCACCGCTGGCCCTGGGCGTCGGCGCCGCTGCCCTCGCGATGTTCGTACTCCCCGCCTGGATCCTGGCGCGGGTCATGCGAGTGGATCTTGCGGACCTGTTCATGAAGACGGTCGATCGCTAGCGAAGCCCGTGGTTGCAGCCTTCGAACGGACCCTGGCGCGCGTCGCCGTCGTGATGAAACGGCGGGATCAGCGACCGTGATTCCGCGCCATCTCGACGGGATCGATGCGGCCATCTTCGACCTCGACGGTACGCTCGTGGACTCCCTCGAGGCACACGAGCGCGCGTGGATCGAAGTGCTGGAAGCCAACCGCATCCCGTTCACACCGGCGCGCATGAACCACCTTGGGGGCGTGCCGACCGCCGAGACCATCGAGATCCTCGCCGACGAGGCCGCCATGGACGTGGACGTCACCGCCATCGCCGCGGCCAAGGAGAGACGCTTCCTCGAACTCATGCCGGGCACGATCGATCGCGTCGAGCCCGTCGTGGCAATTGCACGATCGCTCCATGGCCGGCTACCGCTGGCGGTGGCGACAGGGAGCCACGGGGACGTGGCGCGCCTCATGCTCGACCAGTCGGATCTCTTACCGCTGTTCGATCAGGTTGTGGGTTCCGCGGATGTCGCGCGGCACAAGCCGGAACCGGACGTCTACCTCGAGGCCGCTGCGAGGCTTGGCGTGGCCCCGGAACGGTGTCTGGCCTACGACGATGCGGTCGGCGGCATCGAAGCGGCCCGGCGGGCACGGATGACCGTCGTCGACACCCGGGACATCTGGACGCCAGCGAATCGGTTGTTCACCGCCTGAGATCCGGTTTAGCCGGAGGGCGTGGACGGCCCTGGCGCCTCGCCGGCAGTCCCCTGCGCGTAGTAGTGATGCACGTCCCGCTGCGGGAACGGGATGCTGATGCCCTCGGCGTCGAAGCGCAGCTTCACGGCTTTCGTGAGGTCCCAGTAGACGTCCCAGTAGTCGTCCCGCTTCACCCAGGGGCGAACGATGAAGTTGACCGACGAGTCGCCCAGCTCGTTCACCCGCACGAGCGGCTCTGGCTTCCGGAGCACGCGCTCGTCGTTCGCGAGGATGTCCGCCAGCACCCGTTCGGCGTGTTCGATATCGTCGCTGTAGCCGATGCCGAAAACGAGGTCGACGCGCCGCGTCCGCTGTCCCGAGACGTTGCGGATGACATCACCCCAGATCTTCTTGTTGGGGACGATCAACGTCTGATTGTCGAAGGTCAGAATCGTCGTCGAGACCAGCGTCATGTTCTTGACCTTCCCCCACACGCCGCCCGCCTCGACGACATCGCCGACGTCGAAGGGCCGGTAGAACAGGATGAAGGCGCCCGAGGCGAAGTTGGACAGCGTGTCCTGGAGCGCGAACGCGATGACGAAGCCAGCGATCCCCAGACCGGCGAGCATGGGGCCGACAGAGATGCCGACCTGGGACAGGGCAACCAGCAGGCCGAGGATGAGGACGATCTGACCGGTCAGCTTGGCAGCGGTGACCTTTAGCAGCTGCGACGCGCCGCCCCCGCGAAGCTCGAATCCCTTGGCCACGAGGCGCCGGGCGAGTCGGCTGACGAGGAGCGCGATGAAGACGATGAGCGCGAAGACCACCACGTTGCCGATCACGCGCGGTCCGCTGTCGAGTCCCCACTCCATGGCGTCGGCGTACCAGTCCTGGAGCAGGGCGGAGAGGACGGAGACATTCAGCCCCACGTCAGAGACGTTGCCGGTGACCTGCACGAGGAGCTTCTGGTATTCCGAGGTGTCGATGCCGAGCGTTCGCAGGTCCTCGGCCATGCCCCGCAAACTGTCGACGGCTGCGTCCCGTCGGTCA
>JBCCZC010000080.1:0-16481 GCA_039188505.1 Pseudomonadota bacterium
AGGCACTGGTTGCCATAGACCGCAGCATCGCGCTCAACCGGCAGGACGACGGCCTCTACCACGCTTACAACCTGCTGGAAGTGGGCGACGACCAGGTCGGCGTCGGCCACCTCTATCCCATGCTCGAAGGTCAGGTGGCGGTGCTGAGCTCCGGAGCACTGAGCCCCGAAGCCGCAATCGACGTGCTCGAACACCTGTTCGCGAGCCCGGTTTTCCGCGGTGAACTCGGCACCTTCATGCTCTATCCCGATCGACGGTTACCGCGGTTCCTGGATCGGAATCGTCCCGATCCCGCAGCGGTCGACGACGTGGCGTTGCTCCGGCAGATGCTCGCCGACGGCGACACGCGACTGGTTTATCGCGACGTCGACGACGTCGTTCGCTTCAATGCCGCGTTCACGAACGCCGGCGATGTCGAGCGTGCGCTGGACGAGGCAGGCGCCGATGCGGAGGACCGGGCCCAGGTGCTGGCCTTGTACGAGGCCGTCTTCGACCATCAGGCCTTCACGGGTCGTTCCGGCACCATGTTCGGCTTCGAGGGTCTGGGCTGCGTCTACTGGCACATGGTGGCCAAGCTCCTGCTGGCCGTGCAGGAGAATTTCTTCCGGGCCCGCGACACGGGTGCCGACGCGAAGGTCGTGGAACAGCTGGCCCGGCTCTACTATCGCGTTCGGGCCGGGATCGGGTTCAACAAGACGCCGGTCGAGTACGGCGCCTTCCCGGTCGATCCCTATTCGCACACGCCGGGTCATTCGGGCGCCAGCCAGCCAGGCATGACCGGGCAGGTCAAGGAGGAGATCCTGACCCGCTTCGGTGAGCTCGGCGTCCGGGTGCAGGAGGGCATGGCGGCATTCGATCCTTCACTACTCCGCCGCCGCGAATTTCGCCAGGCCGCCGGGATCTTCTGCGTGCTGACCGTTGATGGCGACTGGGAAGAGGTCACGGTACCGCGTCGCAGCCTCGCGTTCTCCTGGTGTCAGGTCCCGGTCCTGTATCGCCTCGAGGACGGCGCCGAAGGCTCGATCGCGATCAAGGACGCCGACGGCCGCGAGCGGACCATGGCGGGCTTGCGGCTATCGCGGGCTGACAGCCAGGCGATCTTCGCGCGGTCCGGTGCGGTGCGGCGGCTGACCGTAACGTTCGATCCCGAAACGCTGCTGGAGCAGGTGACCGATGGTGGCTGAGGTATCGGCTGAGCCATCGCTACGCCCAAGCGCGTTGGCGGGCGCTCTTGCCCTGCTGCTCGCTCCGCCGAGCCAGGCCGAGGTCAGCGTCGACGTCGGCGGCCCTGGCTTCACCGCTATGGACGGCACCGAGTTCGTGGCAGAGACGTACGTCGCGGGCGGCAGGATGGGTCGCTTGGCGGGCATTCGTGGCGTCCAGGATCCCGCGCTGTACGAGACCTTCCGCGAGGGGGCGGTCTCCGTTGCGCATCCGGTGGCGCCGGGCCGCTGGGATGTGACGCTTCATTTCGCCGAGCCGGAAACCGAACCGAACGACCGCGTCTTCGATGTCCTGATCGAAGGGGAAACCGTCCTCGAGGACGTCAATGTTCGCAGCTTCCGGGACGGTCAGCCGGTCTCGGGATTGAGCATCAACCTGCCCGGTATGGCCGTCGAGGACGGCGCGCTCGATATCGCCTTCACGGGTGTGAAGGGGCTGCCGATTCTGAGCGGCTACCAGATCCGGAAGCCCGTACCGCGCGGATCGGATTGGAAGCTGATCTGGGCCGACGAGTTCGACACGCCCGGGCGACCCGATCCGGAGCGCTGGTCGCCGAATGTCTGGCCCGCCGGCAAGGTCAACCAGGAAGCCCAGGCCTACACCCCGAGATCGAAGAACGTCCGCGTCGAGGATGGTCACCTCGTCATCGAGGCCCACCGCGAGGACGTTGACGACGCCAGGTACAGCTCAGGCCGCATCCATTCGGCAGGCAAGGGCGACTTCCTTTACGGACGCTTCGAGATCCGGGCAAGTCTACCCCGCGGTCAGGGCACGTGGCCGGCGATCTGGATGCTGCCGAGCGATCCCTACCGCTACGCCAGCAACTGCGAGGCGCCAACCGACTGGCAGGGCAGCGACACCTGCGACGCGTGGCCGAACTCGGGCGAGATCGACATCATGGAGCACGTCGGCTACCAGATGGATCACGTCCACGCGACGGTGCACACGAAGTCCTACTACTGGATGGAGTGGCAGCAGCGCAAGGGGCGCATCATCCTCGACGAGGTCGATGCGCGGTTTCACGTCTATGCGCTCGAGTGGGGACCGGACCGGATCGACGCCTTCGTCGACGATTCGCTCTACTTCACCTACATGCGCGAACCCGATGCCGACTGGCGCGCCTGGCCCTTCGACCATGCGTTCCACCTGGTCCTGAACATTGCCGTGGGCGGCGCCTGGGGCCTCGCCGGCGGGCCGATCGACGAGAGCATCTTCCCGCAGCGAATGCTCGTAGACTGGGTGCGCGTCTACGAGCGCGAAGAGTAAGACTCGCCCGCCCGGCGCGTACGATCAGCCGGTTTCCGGGGAGCCGGCAGCCGCGCGCGCTTCGGCATTGGTGAAGACGATCTCGACCCGGCGGTTCTGCTGCCGTCCCTCCGTGGAGTCGTTGGGGGCGATCGGTCGCTCCATGCCGAAACCTTCGGCCGTGGCCTGCGCGGGATCGAGACCCAGCTGCACCAGGTAGTCGCGGACCGCATTGGCACGCCGCAGGGACAGGGCAAGGTTGTAGTCCGCGTTGCCCGTGCTGTCGGTGTGTCCTTCGATGTTGGCCTGGATTCCGGGGTTCTCGGCGAGATAACCGTAGAGTTCGTCCAGGCGCTGCCGGGCACCGGCCTTCAGCTCGGCCCCGTTGAGTTCGAACAGCACATCACCGAGGACCAGCATGGGCCCGCGCTTCGTGCGCTCGAACTCCAGGGTGGTCAGCGTTGCGCTCAGCTCTTCCTGGAGAGCGTCGGCGCGGGCCTCGGCGGCGGCCACCTGTTCCGTCGCGGTGACCATCGTCTCGAGGGCCATCTGCTCCGCCACATCTGCGCGTGAGGCCGCGATGGCCGCCTCTCGCTCCGCCAGCTCGCGTTCGCGCTGGGCCAGTTCGGCTTCGCGGCGCCGGAAGGCGGCCTCCTGCTCCGCTGCCGCAACGCGGGCGCGACGCTCGATCTCGAGCTGAATCCGCTCCTCGTCCAGCGACCTGCGCCGTTCGTCGAGCTGCGCGATGGCCGCCCGATGGTCGGCGATGGTTGCGGCCTCCTCGAGGTAGTCCATGGAGCGCTCGGCCTGATAGATCCAGTAGATCCGCTCGCGATCGTCGTCCCAGCGGCGGCCGCTGTCGACGTTGCCGACGGCCTCGCGAGCGTCCTCATACGCAACCGGTGCGCGCGCGCTCAGATCGACTTCGGTGTCGCCGTTCAGGGCTCGCCAGCGGGCAACGGCCGCCTCCGACGCCTCGCGAATCTCGACCGTGGACCAGCGCTCCAACGACGTTTCCTCGCCGGCTGTGGCCGCGACCGAGGCGACGAGGATCGCCACCGACCCGATGAGCAGGGAAGCGCGCCTCATTGCTCACCCCCTTCCGCATCGCCGGCTTCATCGACGGTGGCCTCGAGGGCCTCGACCTGCCCGAGCAACTGCTTGCGTTGCTGGGCGAGCTCGAACGCCTCGACGATGGCCTCGGCCACCTTCAGATCCATCGCGGCGTTGTTGTACTGCATGCGGGCGAGACCAAGGATGCGTCGTGTCCTTGCCTCATCAGCCTGCTCGAGCCAGACGCGTGCCCGCTCGAGCTCCTCCGTCGCCAGGCGCTGAGCCGGGCCGCCAGCGGCAAGCTCCAGCCGGTCTCCAAGCGTCTCGATCTCCGCTTTCAGACGATCTCGTTCGTCCTGGGCAAAGGCGTCGGTGGCGATGCAGACGAACAGCGCCAGGGGCGCCCATCGGTAGATGAATGGAGCTCGGTGCATGGCGGTTTCCCTCTCCGTTTCGCGGTGCGCGTTTGGACAGGCAGTATTCCCGCCGTGCCGGCAGGGCGCAACGGCGGAGAACGCTGCGTCCCGGAGCCGGCTTCAGACGACGCCGCGGCGCTCCTCGAGTTCCATCCGGGTTTCATGGGCCTTCTCCTCGGTGATGGAGTAGGTCGCGATCGACCAGATGGCAATCGCCGAAGCCGCCGCGGGAACGAAGGCGTCGCAGAGGCGCATGAGGCGGATCGCCTCGGCCGACTGGTTGCCCCCGAGCTCGACATCGAAGCCGGTCCAGACGAGGAGGATGCCACCAACAAACAGGGCGGCCGACTGGCCAAGTTTCACGACCCACCAGTAGATCGAGCCGTACATGCCCTCGCGCCGCTCCTCCGTCCGAAGTTCATCGGCGTCGACGACGTCGGCGACCATCGACGGCATGAGGGTGAAGAGACCGGCGAGGCCGAAGGCGATGAGCGGCGCCGGGATGAGCACCGACCAGGGATTCTCGGGCGTATAAATGAACCACTTCAGCGCGTAGCCAACCATGGAGATGCCCGTCGACACGTAGAAGGCCCGCTGCTTGCCGATCTTCGTGGCCAGCCGCGTGACAATGAAGACAACGATAAGCCCCGAGAACGCCTGCACGAGGCCCGAATGGCCGACGAACACAGAACCGGCCGCCTGATCGCCGCCAAACACGTAGTAGATGATCACGTAGGACTGGAAGGCGGCGACCAGGATAAAGCCATTGAAGACCAGGAACGTGGCAATGCAAAGCTTGAGGAAGGGCTTGAACGACAGCGTCTTGCCAAAGCCGCGCAGGAAGTCCTTCGCCAGCGCCTTCATGCCCGCGCCCCGGGCCTCATCGCCGCCCGCCATGTCCTTGAAGCGTTCGCGCAGGAAGATGGCGGGCAGAATCCCGAGCGCGATCACCGCGACGGCGATGATCATGGCCAGGTAGCCGGCCCCGGTCACCACGTCGCCGAAGACGGGGAGGTACATGATCGCCAGGAAGTAGGGCGTGATCATGTAGGCGATGGTGCCCATGAAGTTCTGCACGCCCATGAGCCGCGTTCGCTCGTGATAGTCGGGAGTCAGCTCGTAGCCCAGCGCCACCCATGGCGTGGCGAAGATCGTATAGGCCAGATAGAAGAGCAGGGACCCGGCAAGGAAATACCAGAAGTACCAGTATTCGCTCTTGCCCGGTGGGAGCTGCCAGAGGAGCGTGAACGCGATGGCCACCGAGATCGCGCCGAAGAAGATGTAGGGTCGACGGCGGCCCCAGCGCGTGCGGGTCTTGTCGGAGGCGTAGCCGACGAGCGGGTCGGTCAAGGCGTCAGTCAGGCGCGGTATCGCTCCCAGAAGCCCGACCAGCGCCGGATTCATGCCGAGCCCGAGGTTCAGCACGATCATCATGCGCCCCGCGGCGTCCGCCAGCGTGTTGTTGACCATCGCACCGAATCCGTAGACGACCTTCTGTCTGAACGGGATGCGGTCCTGCGGTGCCGTCTCGAAGTGCGCGCCTTCGGCCATCGTGAATCCCCTCAGAAGAAATGGACAGCGCTGTCAATCCCGGCACGGTAAACCGAAAGGCACACCGGGCACAAGGTTTCGTCACCACGAGTTCTTGACGCACGGATTCGGGACTCGCTACGATTTACTGACAGCGTTGTCATCAAAAGGTGCGCCATGGCCCCGGTATGCTCGTCGCAGCACGCGCTCGCCGAAGTTCGCGGGTCAGCGAGCTTCCTTTCAAGAACACTCCTGGTAACGGTGATCGTGATGAGCCATGCGTTTTCGGACCTTCGGGCCGTCGAGCTCACCGCGCGCGACGAGGCCATCGAGGCCCGCGTCGAAGCGCTCCTGGCGCAGATGACGCTGCGCGAGAAGATCGGGCAGCTGAGTCAGCGCAACGTGGGCGTGGACCATATCCCGGACCCGATCCGGGAGGCCATCGCGGACGGGAAGATCGGCTCCGTGCTGAACGCGGTCGGACCGGAGCTGACCGCCGAGCTGCAGCGGATCGCGGTCCAGGAGAGTCGCCTCGGCATTCCGCTCCTCATCGGGCGCGACGTGATCCACGGGTTTCGTACCGTGTTTCCGATTCCCCTCGGGCAGGCGGCGAGCTTCCACCCGGACGGGGTTCGCGAGGGTGCCAGGCTGGCGGCCCTCGAAGCCGTTGCGAACGGCGTGAACTGGACCTTCGCCCCGATGATCGACATCTCGCGCGACGCGCGCTGGGGTCGCATCGCCGAGTCCTTCGGCGAGGATCCGTTTCTCACCTCGGTCCTGGCAGTCGCTTCGGTCGAAGGCTACCAGGGCGAGGACCTCGGGGGCCCGGGCCGCATCGCGGCCACCGCCAAGCATTTCGCCGGCTATGGCGCGAGCGAGTCCGGCCGGGACTACAACACCACGAATATCCCCGAAAACGAGCTGCGTAACGTCTACCTGCCGCCCTTCCGCGCCGCGGTCGACGCGGGCGTGGCGAGCCTCATGGCGTCGTTCAGCGATATCGATGGCGTCCCCGCCTCGGCCAACCGCTGGCTCATGCGTGACGTTCTCCGCGACGAGTGGGGCTTCCGCGGCCTGGTCGTGAGCGACTGGGAATCGATCTCCCAGCTCACCATCCACGGCCTGACGGCGGACGGTCGGGGAGCAGCGGCCGAGGCAATGAACGCCGGCATCGACATGGAGATGCAGAGTGCGACCTACGAGCACTTCGTCGAGGATCTCGTCGAGGACGGCCGGCTGTCGACGGACACGATCGACGAAATGGTGCGCAACGTCCTGCGGGTGAAGTTCCACCTGGGCATCATGGATGCTGTGCCCGACCCGGACGCGGTCACCGTCGATCTCGAGGCCCACCTCGAGGCGACGCGCGTCGCAGCCCGCGAGAGCCTCGTGCTCCTGAAGAACGACGGTGACGTCCTGCCGCTGGACGC
Source organism: Pseudomonadota bacterium (assembly GCA_039188505.1). GTDB lineage: Bacteria > Pseudomonadota > Gammaproteobacteria > Xanthomonadales > SZUA-38 > JBCCZC01. The sequence continues at coordinate 6,899 of JBCCZC010000080.1, forward strand.
CGACGCCGTCCGTACCCTTGCCGTCATCGGGCCCCTCGCCGACGCGCCCTACGACCAGCTCGGCACTTGGATCTTCGACGGTGACCGCGCGCTCGCCGTCACGCCGCTGCAGGCGCTTCGCGATGAACTCGGGGACGCCGTCGACATCCGCTACGTGCCGACGCTCGCCACAAGTCGCACGCGCGATCAGTCGAACTTCAAGGCGGCGCTCGATGCGGTCCGCGCTGCCGATGCGGTGCTGCTGTTCCTCGGCGAGGAATCGATCCTCTCGGGCGAGGCCCACTCCCGCGCCGACATCCAGCTCCCCGGGGCCCAGGAGGCCCTCGTCGAAGCGGTTGCTGCCATCGGCAAGCCGACGGCAGCCGTGATCCTCGCAGGCCGGCCGCTGGCCCTGCAGAACGTGGTCGACGATCTGCCCGCCATCCTCTACGCCTGGCATCCTGGCACCATGGGCGGCCCGGCGATCGTGGACGTGGTCTTCGGGGCCGAGAGTCCAAGCGGCAAGCTGCCCGTGACCTTCCCGCGCATGTCCGGCCAGGTACCGATTTACTACAACCACAAGAACACCGGCAAACCGGCGACCGTCGATTCCTTCGTGCCGATCGACGAGATTCCGCCGGAAGCGCCGCAGCTGTCGGTCGGCAATACGGCGCACCACCTCGATGCGGGCTTCACCCCGCTGTTCCCCTTCGGCCACGGGCTCGGCTACACGACCTTTGCCTATGACGACCTCGTGGTCCGCACACCCCGCGTTGCTCTGGACGGCGTCGTGGAAGTGGAGGCTACGGTGCGCAACACCGGCCAGCGCCCGGGCATCGAGGTGGTTCAGCTCTACATCCGCGACCTCGTCGGCAACGTGACCCGGCCCGTCCGCGAGCTGAAGGGATTCCAGCGAATTCGTCTCGAGCCGGGGCAGTCGCGCACGGTCCGCTTCGCGCTGCCGACCGACGCGCTCGCGTTCTACGGTCGCGACATGCAGCGCAGGATCGAAGCGGGCGCGTTCCACGTCTGGATCGGCGGTAGCTCGGCGACGACGCTCCGGGCCGGCTTCGAACTCGTCGACGCACCGTGAGCGGCTCGATCTCCGTTGTTCGGGTGGCGGCTATCGTCGCGCTGGGCGGCTTCCTTATGGGCTTCGACGCGTCGGTCATCTCCGGGGTTGTGGGCTTCATCGAGCCGGAGTTCGCCCTGACGAAGATCGAGCTCGGCTGGGCGGTCGCCTCGCTGACGCTGACCGCGACGCTGGGGATGATGGCCTCGGGTCCCGTCAGCGACCAGATCGGTCGGCGCAGCACTCTTGCCATCGCCGCACTCATCTTCCTCGTCTCGGCGCTGGCGTCGGCCGTGGCGCCGAACTATCTCGTCCTCGTCATCGCTCGCATGCTCGGCGGCTTCGGCGTTGGCGCAGCGCTCATCGTCGCGCCGATCTACATCTCGGAGATGGCGCCGCCGGAAAGCCGCGGCAAGCTGGTCTCGATCAATCAGCTCAACATCGTCCTCGGCATCTCGGCGGCCTTCTTCAGCAACTGGTTCATTCTTCAGCTGGCGCAGGGCGACGCCGGCTGGGCCACGGCCCTCGGCATCGCCGGGAACCCATGGCGTTGGATGCTCGGCGTCGAAGCGCTCCCGGCGCTGGCCTACCTGCTGGCCCTCGCCGCGGTGCCCGAGAGCCCCCGCTGGCTGGTGATGAGGGGCCAGCACGATGACGCCACCGCCGTGCTGACGCGGCTCCGGGGGGCGGCAGCCGCCGAGCGCGAAATGGTCTCGATCCGCGAGCACATCGCCGTCGCGGACGCGGAAACCGGACCGCAGCTCGGGCTACGAGCCCTGTTCGAGACGCCCATACGCCTGATCCTCTTGATCGGCCTGACGATCGCGATCATGCAGCAGATCACGGGGATCAACGCGGTGTTCTTCTATGCGCCGATGATCTTCGAGCAGGCGGGCGTCGGCAGGGACGCGGCGTTCGCCCAGGCGGTCCTGGTCGGCCTGGTCAATATCGTTTTCACCGTCCTGGCCATGGCGCTGATCGACCGGCTCGGCCGGCGGACGCTGCTGCTGATCGGTTCCACCGGCGTGTGCCTCTCGCTGTTCGTCCTGGCCTGGGGCTTCGATGCCGCGACCTACACGTTGCCGCGGGCGGCCGTCGACGGTCTCGGTCCGGAGCTTGCAGGCGCCCTCGAGCCGCTGGTCGGTCGCAGCTTCGACTCGGACCTCGCCTTCCGCGAGGCGCTGGGCGGTGTCCTCGCCGCCGACCAGCTTGAGGCGCACTCGGGAGCGATCACGGCGGCAGCCATCAGCGTTTCCCCGACGCTCATCCTCGGCGGCATCCTCGGCTTCGTCGCCAGCTTCGCGATCTCGCTCGGCCCGGTGATGTGGGTTCTGCTTTCAGAGATCGTGCCCAATCGGCTGCGCGGTGCCGCGGTCAGCTTCCTCGGTTTCGTGAATTCTGCGGTCAGCTTCCTCGTGCAGCTCGTCTTCCCCTGGGAGCTCGAGACGTTGGGCAGCGCGACGACCTTTCTTGCTTACGGCTGCTTCGGCCTGGTCGGTCTCGCGATCCTGGCGTGGTGCCTTCCGGAGACGCGGGGGCGCTCCCTCGAGGAGCTCGAGGAATTGCTTGTGAAGGCCCCGGCGGCCCGGGGGACCTAGCTCGCCTTCGTCCGGAAGCGGCCACTCCCGACGCCGCAGCCGCCCTTTGCCGCCGCTTCCCTGTGCCGCGCTAGAACCCCTGGTGTTCTGGAGGGCCACTCGCCGCGGCGGCCGCGGCAACCGGCTCGAAGCCGCTACGGAAGACGCGATCAGGATCCCGCACCGCCGTGCCGAGACGCCACAGCTCCGACCCGGTCGAACCATCGTCAGCGCGGAAGTAGAACTCACCATCGAGCACGACCGGCGCACCGAAGCGGGATACGAAGCTCGATGCGGTGTAGCTGCTGCCTGCACCGGGATTGATGTCCGCCACCATGACGGTCGCGCCGGTGGCACCGTCGTGCGACCAGAGTTCGACGCCGTGGGTGCCATCGTCCGCGTAGAAGTAGAGCACGCCGTTGTACTCGGTGAGCCGGGCCGGGAACGAATCGCTGGAGGCGTCGCCGGGGTTGATGTCGGCGACCAGGTGCGCGGAATCATCCGCTGGATCGAAGCGGTAGAGCTCCCAACCGACACGCTGCGCGAAGGTCGACGGACGCCCTTCAGCCTGCATGTAGAGCTGGCCGTTGTAGACCGTCATGTAGGACAGGCTCTCGATCGCAGCGGGGCCCGTGCCGAAGCTGCTGATGCTCTCGGTCACGTCGGTCGCTGCGTCATAGCGCCAGAGCTTGTCGGAGAAGCCGCCGTCATTGGCTTCGAAGTAGAGCTTGTCGCCGAGGACCGTCAGGCTCTCGGGAAAGGCGTTGCCGCCACGACTGATGTCGGCCACCTGCTCCACGACGCCGGTCGCCGGGTCGTAGCGCCAGAGCTCGGCGTTGAGACCGTTGGATCCCGGTCCCAGGCCGTCGTCGGCGGAGAAGTAGAGTTTTCCCTGGTAGCCGGCCATTTCCCGAACGCCAGAGCCCGCGGGCCCCTCGTTGATGTCCGTGAGCCGCTCGGCGCTGCCCGTCGCGGCATCGTAGCGCCACAGCTCGAAGCCGTGCTCCGCGTCTTCGCTGCCGAAGTAGAGCACCTCGCCGAGCACGACCAGTTCCTCCGCGTCCCCGGGATGGACGACCGCGACCGCCCCGGTGTCCGGGTCGTAGCGATAGAGCCGATCGCCGATGCCGGGTAGCTCCGCCTCGAAATAGAGGTCACCGTCATACGCCGTCAGGAAAGCCGGCTCCGAATCGCCGGCCATGTTGATGTCGGTCAGCCGTACGGTCATGTCGATGTCCGCGTCGTAGCGCCAGACCTCCTCGCCGAAGATCCCGTCGTCGGCGCGGAAATAGAGAACCTCGTCGACGATCGCCAGCCAGCCCGGAGCGGCATCGCCGCTCGCATTGATATCGGTTACCCGTTCCTGGGCGACCGCGCTGGGGCCGGCAAGCAGCAGTACGGTGGCAAGCAGGGGAGCAGCGGCAAGGGGAGAGCTGTGCATGGAGGGCAATCCTTTCCGGGACGTCGTTTCCCAAAGCGCAGTTCCGCGCCGTATTCTGTCACCGGAGGAAGCACCGTGCGTTCGCCGTGTGGTCGGGCATCAGCAATGCCTGACGGATCGTCAGGCGGGTGAGGATCGAGCGGCCGCCCGCGCCAATTTGCCCATCGGGACGCACGATCAACTGGGGTTGCCATGGATGACCGTGCCAGAGACGGTCGGCCCCGGGTTCACAGCGGCTTGAGGGTGCCCGCATGGGCGTACCGCGTCGGCGACTACCGCTCGCTGGGCGCGGGTCCCGTCGACTCGCGGATCACCAGCGTGGACTCGACCAGCGTCCGCTCCTTCCGCGGCTTGCCCACGATGGCCTCGAACAGGAGCTTCGTCGCGCGCTCGGCCATCTGCTTGACCGGTTGGTGGATCGTGGTCAGGGTCGGAAAGACGTGCTGCGCGAGCGAGACGTCGTCGAAGCCCGCCACCGACAGCTCGTCGGGCACGGGGATTTCCATCTCGAGCGCCTGGTGGAGCACGCCCGCGGCCATGTCGTCGTTGGCGGCGAAGATGGCGGTCGGGCGGCGCTTGCGCTGCAGCAGCCGCGCCCCGCAGGCGACACCGGAATCGAAGGAGTTGTTGCCCTGGAGCACGAGGGAACTCCGCAAGGGCAGGCCGGCCTCGCGCAGACCGTCCTCGTAGCCCCGCTCCCGATCCCCGATCGCCTTGTGATCCTCGTGGCCGCGGATGAAGGCGATCCGTTCGTGCCCGAGCGAGACCAGGTAACGCATCATGGCGACGCAGATTTCGCGGTCGTTGGTGTGCACAGCGTCGTAGCCCTGCACCTTGCCGGGCGAGACCCTGACGAAGGGCTTGCCCAGCTTTCGAAGCATCCGCACCACCGGCTTCACCTCGGCCAGCGGCGGAGCCAGGATCAGTCCGTCGATGCGCGAATGGTCGATGAGCTGGTCGAGCTCCTCGAGCAAACCCGAAGACTGGTAGTCGCACGGATGGATCAACAGATCGTAGCCGGCCTCCCGGGCAGCCTTGAGCGCGCCGCCGTGAAGGTTGGTCACATAGTTGGCGCTGGCGTCCGGATAGGCGCTGGGGTCGTCGTAGACCAGGGCGAAGAGGAAGCTGCGGTTGCCGGCCAGGCGCCGCGCGGAAGCATTCGGGTAGTAGTTGAGGTCGGCGATCGCAGCGCGGACCTTATCGCGCGTCGCGTCCCGCACGTTGGGCTCGTTGTTCACGACCCGGGATACGGTCTTGATCGAAACCCCCGCCCGCGCGGCAACATCGTCGATGGTCGCGCGCTGTCCCCGCCCGTTGCCTTCCATTAGCCTGCCCGTCTCTCCACTCCTGTGCCCCCACATCCAAGCTAGCAGGATTGACAGCGATGTCAAAGTCGCATCGCCGCACCCTCGAACGACGCCGGATTCCCCGATCTGTTGACGTCTTGAACGCGAAGCGATCGTTATGATGGAGAGTTTTTCGGCACGGGTAAAGCGATGATGACGAAGCCGACCGAGGTGCAGGTCGTGCTGTGCACCTGCCCCGACGAGGAGACCGCGTGCGCCCTCGCGACGACGATCGTCAGCGAGCGGCTCGCGGCCTGCGCGAACGTGCTGCCGGCGATCACCTCGATCTATCGCTGGGAGGGCGAGGTCCAGCAGGATCCGGAGGCGCTGCTGATCATCAAGTCCACCGCAGCGGCGTTCCCGGCACTTCGGGATGCCATCGTCGCCGCGCACCCCTATGAACTTCCCGAGGTTGTTGCGGTCCCTGTGGGCGACGGGCTGGAGGGCTACCTGGGCTGGGTCCGCAGCGCGGTCCACCCAGGCTGACGAAAGCGCCGGCAGACTCTGCCGGTCCCCTCAGACCCGGCACCTGACCGCATGGCCAACAAGAAGAACACCATGAAGCTGAGCAAATTCCTGACCGCCGCCGCGCTGCTGCTGACGCTGCCCGCGCTGGCGATCGACGAATCAGACCTGCTGCCGGTCGAGGAAGCCTTCGCCCTCACGATCGACGCTGCAGCCGGTGACGAGCTGACGGCCGCCTGGACGGTCGCCGACGGCTACTACCTTTACCGCGGTCGGACCAGCTTCGAGTCAAACACGCCGGGGGTGACTCTGGGGGCGTTCGAACTGCCGCCCGGAAAGCCCTACACCGACGAATTCTTCGGCGATGTCCAGACCTGGCGCGGCGCCCTGTCCTTCCCCATTCCGCTGGTCCGAACCGATCCCGCCGTAAGCACCGTCGAGCTGGTGGTCAAATCCCAGGGCTGCGCGGACCTGGGTGTTTGCTATCCGCCGAATCGACGCTTCGTCCAGGTCGCGCTTCCCGCGGCGGCGCCTGCCCTCGACCTTGGCGGGGCCTCCGGCGGGGGCCTCGAACTCGGTGCGGCGCCGGCCGGCGACCTCAGCTTCGGCCAGAGCAGCGGCGGCGGCCTTTTCGATGCCGCGGACGCGCTACCGGTTGATGACGCCTTCCGCTTCGAGACGATCGCCATGGCCGGCGACGAGCTCCTCGCCCGGTGGACCATCGCCGAGGGCTACTACCTCTACCGGGACAAGATCGAGTTCATCACGGGCGCCGACCAGCCGGCCGCGATCGCCGGCTTCGATCTGCCTGCCGGCGTTCCCATGACCGATGAGCACTTCGGCGATGTCGAGGTGTATTTCGACCAGGTCGAGGTGCCGATCCGACTGAACCGGACGAACGCGGACGCCGGGGCGCTCATGCTCACGGCGCTCTATCAGGGCTGCAAGGAAGCCGGCATCTGCTATCCGCCGGTCGAGAAGCTGCTACCCGTCATGCTGCCGAGCTACAGCGGGCCGCTCGCGGAAGCCACCGTCGCGCCGACCGCCACCGCGGGCGATGCCGAACAGCCGAAGCCCGAGCAGGACCGTCTTGCCGACGCCCTGGAGAAGAACGCCGCGATCACGCTGCTGACGTTCTTCGGCCTGGGCCTGCTTTTGGCGTTCACGCCCTGCGTGTTCCCGATGGTGCCAATCCTGTCGGGCATCATCGCCGGCCAGGGGGAGGGCATCACGACCCGTCGGGCCTTCGTGCTCTCGCTGGTCTACGTGCTCGCCATGGCGATCACCTACACCGTCGCCGGCGTCATAGCCGGCTACTTCGGTTACAACCTCCAGGCGGCGTTCCAGAACGCCTGGGTGCTCGGCTTCTTCTCGCTCATCTTCGTGCTGCTGGCGCTGTCCATGTTCGGCTTCTACGAGCTGCAGCTACCGGCCAGCCTCCAGAGCAAGCTGAACGACATTTCCAACCAGCAGAGCGGCGGCACCCTCATGGGCGTCGGCATCATGGGCTTCCTGTCGGCGCTGATCGTCGGCCCGTGCGTGGCGCCACCGCTCGCGGCCGCGCTCATCTATATCGGCCAGACCGGCGATCCCGTGCTCGGCGGCGCCGCGCTGTTCTCGCTGTCGATGGGGATGGGTGCCCCGCTGATCGCCATCGGCACGTCCGCCGGGAAGTTCCTGCCGTCGGCCGGGGCCTGGATGGACGCGGTCAAGGCGGTGTTCGGTGTCGCGCTCCTCGGCCTCGCCATCTGGATGCTCGAGCGCATCGCGCCGCCGCAGCTCATCCTCGTGCTCTGGGGCATCCTCGCCATCGCGTCAGGCGTATACCTCGGCGCCCTCGAGCGCCTGCCCGAGGGCGCCAGCGGCTGGCGCAAGCTCTGGAAATCGCTCGGCGTGATCCTGCTTCTGGTTGGCGCCATCGAGCTGGTCGGCGCTGCCGCGGGCGGCAACGACTGGACGCGGCCCCTGAAGGGCGTCTTCGGCGGTGGCGGAGCGGCTACGCAGGCTGCGGGGCCCCAGTTCGTCAAGATCAAATCCCTCGACGACCTCCGGGCGCAGGTCGGCAACGGTCAGCCGGTAATGCTCGACTTCTATGCCGACTGGTGCGTGGACTGCAAGCGCATGGACCGCTACACGTTCCCGGAACCGCCGGTGGTGGCGGCGCTGCAGAACGGCATCGCGGTGAAGGCGGACGTCACCGCCAATGACGACATCGATCAGGCCCTCATGCGCGAATTTCGCATCATCGGCCCGCCCGCAATCCTCTTCTTCGACGCAGCCGGCAACGAGATGCCGCAGTACCGGGTGGTGGGCTTCCAGAAGGCCGAGCCCTTCGCCCAGCACGTCGCCGACGCGTTCGCGGCCGGAGCGCGATGAGCAAGGGTGCCATCGCCCTGATTCTTGGCGTCGCGGTCCTGTTCGGCGTGGCCGGCTTCGGCGTGGGCCACCTGCTGCAGCAGCGCGCGGCCGAAGAGCGGCTCGCGGCGGCCGGTGCGACTAGCACCGCCGAGCCAGGACAGCCCATGCCGACGTTCACCCTGCCGGACCGGAACGGCAACCCGGTGGACGCCAGCGCCTTCGCCGACCAGGCGCTACTGGTCAACTTCTGGGCGACCTGGTGCACGCCGTGCCTCGAGGAGATGCCGGCGCTCATGGCCGTCCACGAGGCGGTGGCGCCGCGTGGTGGCGCCGTGCTGGGCATCGCCCTCGATCGTGCGGAGGATGTCGGCCCCTTTCTCGACGAACTCGGCGTGACCTATCCGATCGTGATCGCGGACGGCATCGAGGGCAACCGACTTGCCCAGCGCTTCGGCAATCGCAACGTGCTGCTTCCCTACAGCATGCTCGTCGCCGCTGACGGCACGATCGTCGAGACGCACTTCGGCGAACTCACCGAGGCCGAGGCCATGGATCTGCTGGAACCGCTCCTTCCGCGGGAGTAGGCTCGGGCGAAACTCCCGGGGGAATCGGCATGGCTACAGTCCGGTCGCTCGGCGACGCGTTCGCGATTCTGAAGCCGGATCTGCGCGTGGACACACTCGACGTCACCCCCGAGATCTACGCGCAGCTCGACGCAGAATTCGCGCAGTTCAAGGATCATGTGCTGATCTCTCTGTACCGCTTCGAGTCGGATTGGCCGACCTGGGAGCGGCATCCGGCAGGCAACGAGCTGGTCCTGTTGCTCTCGGGCAGCGCGACGCTGATCCTGTTCCAGGACGGCGAGCGGACGGAGGTCGTCCTCGACCGGCCACAGCAGTATGTCGTGGTGCCCGTTGACTGCTGGCATACGGCAAAGGTCGACGAGCCGACGACCATGCTCTTCATCACCCCGGGCGAGGGCTCGGAGAACGTCGCGCTGCCGCCAGGCGCCTGAGACCGGCCTCAAACGTTCATACATCCGTTTGGATCTGCTGCGAACTTGCATGGATTTGCAGCAAACGGTAGACAGCGCCCCATGATCTTGGGCACACTGGCGGCCTTTCGACGATAGGGGCAGCCGCGTGCCGCGGATCCTCGTTCTGAACGGACCCAATCTCAACCTGCTGGGAACCCGTGAGCCCGACCAATATGGCTCACGGACGCTGGCGAAAAAGATAACTTCGACATTCCGGTTATTGTGACCGTGGGCATCGTAAGCGTCGTGCTGACGGTTGCCACGATCATTGGCGTGCAAGCCCTCTATCTAGCGTACGCCACCAAGGAA
>JBCCZC010000081.1:0-16332 GCA_039188505.1 Pseudomonadota bacterium
GGATGCGACGGCGTGTCGCCGGATCACCGAGGAACCGCTGGAAGGCCCGCCCCGTTGGCCAGGGGGCGATTCTCTGGGGAACCAGGGACAGATCCGGCTCGCTCCGGAGCAACTCCGGGACATCGGTGGTCAGGACCTCGTGGCGCGCCGGCCTGATGACGGTCTCCGCCGCGCCGGGTGCGAGGAGGTTACGCAAGGGCTGAAACAGTCGAGCCCAGTAGTCCTGCCCCGTGTCGAGCAGTTCCACCTCGGTCGCCATCGTGCGATCGAGCAGATACTGGGTGGCCCAGGTGGTATTGAGGACCGCGAACAGTCCCCGATAGTCGCCCGTCATGTCCTGCCGGAGCAGGACCCTACGTTGCTTGATCCTCGGTTCGACCAATCCCTGGTCACGCAGCATCGCCACGCCGTCCGCGATGCCCGCCGCCGTGTCGTCGAGGAGTGCGCCCAGCTCGTGCTCGTCCCGCCAGCCATTGCAGGCTTCGAGGAGCCTGTAGTCCCTGCGATCAAGGGAGATTGCCCTTCGAGCCGACCGGACTTCGATGCGTTCGGATGACCCGTCCGGGCTCTCAGGAAAGACCTCGGGCAGATACCGGGGATAGTCCTGCGAGTTGTTCACCGGAACTGATCCCGATAGACATCCAGAAAAGCCGATGTCGCTGCCGGCAGGAACGCCTGCGGTGCGCCCAGTGAGTCGACGAAGCGATGGGTGTCCCGATAGCCGCGCAGCTCAGCCTCGAGGTTCGTCACCAGGTCATGGGGATTGCGCTCCTGGTAGACCGTGGCCGGACCGAACACGACGCTGTTCGGGTGCTCGTGCTGGAACAGGTATGCGGCCCAGATGTCGTCCATGCGACCGATGGCCGGCAGTACGCAGTAGGCCGGAAACGCATCACGGTGCAGGATCGTGTTCTGGCTGTTGAAGGGCGCCGGCTGGCGCGACCCGTAGTAGCCGCTCACGTCGAATTCGACGTCCGGCCGCAGCGTGATGCGGCAGACGGCATCGACGTCGGGATCGCCCTGCCACAGGTTGGCCTGGACCAGGGCGCGGCGGCGCTGCTTGCCCACGTGGCTGAGGTCGAAACGCTCGGCGAGGCGCTGGACCGGGAAGCCACGATGCCAGAGCTCCCGATGATTCGTAACGCTGAGCGGATCGAAGACGCCGCACGCGGCGTCGTAGCAGTCGAACGCCAACTCCCGCCCCACGACGACGTCATCGCCCCAGCCCGGCAGCGGAATGTTGTCGTCATCGACGGTGGCGATCACCTCCGCCCCCAGACGCCAGGCCTCGAGGAAGCCGATGTTGCGGCGTTGGATGCTGTTCCAGCCGATAACGGCGCTGAGTTCTGGGTAGGTCTCCGCCTGCCAGTCCGGATGGAGATAGCGGCAGGAGAGATCGTCGTAGGTCGCATGTGGCGTCTTCCGATCGCCGACCACGAGCAGCTCCCAGTCGGCGAGCCGAGCGAATTTCCGCAGCGCCTCCGTGGGTGGGTTGATGGTGGTTGTGACGATGACCTTCAACGCGCGCGACCCGCCGCCTGCCACTCGAGGATGTCGCTGTACTCGCAGATCAAGTCCTCGCGACTGAAGAACGCCCGCGCGAGCTCGTAGTTCTCCCGCACCGCTTCGATCCGCCGGTGGTAGTCGTCCTCGGACAGATCGACGAGCACGTCGGTCAGGTCCTCGAGCGTGTCAACGAAGATGATGCCGTCCCGATTAAAGTGATGGGCCACGGCCCGGGTGCCGCGGAAGATCGGGATGGTTCCGGTCGCGAAGCAGTCGATGATCTTCTCGGTGAAGTAGGCATCGTGGATCATGTTCTCGACGGCCACCTGGAACATGTACGGCTGCAGCGACGGCAGCTTGGTCGGCAGATGGCGGTTCGCGAGCTTGCCGTAGCAGTCCAGCTGCTCGACGATGCCCGCGCGCCGGATGCGATTACCCAGGCAGCCGCGTCGACCGGTCAGAATCTGGTAGAAATCCTGCCGGAAGCCATGGCCCGTAGCGCCCCATTTCGGGAACTCCTTGTCCGAGGAGATGAAAGAGACCAGGCGCGACTTCGGATAGAGCGCGACGTCCTCGGGTTCGAGCCAGCACTCGCCGCGCGGCACGTAGATGCAGCGGTCGTCGAGCTTCAGGAGGGAGGCATCGTAGGTCAGGACATAGTCGAACTGGTCCCAGTGATCCTCGATGAATTCGTAAGACCACCAGCAGACGCCGCGTGATTCACCCAGCCACGCGACGCGCGTGCCGACCTTCTGCTCGAGGGCCTCGTTGAGGGAGTAGTTGCCGTAGACGACCAGCTCGCCGGGATAATTGCGCCGTGGGTCGACCGGCTCCCAGCGCAGCTCTGACGAGGGATAGCGCGGACTGGTGGTCCCGCCGGCCGCATTCTGCCCCGCATACTTGACCCGTACCGGTTCGCGCCGGCTGAACTGTGTCATTCCGGCGGTGAACCCGTGGTTCGCGTCACTCGCCCTCGAAGCCGTTTCTGAAGACCAGCTCCGGACGGGGCGAAATCGTGCGGGTCACGGTGAGACGCAGCACCTCGTTGCCGCCGGCCTCGACGATCTCAAAGGCGTCGATGGTCGACTGACCGTCCAGGCCGGACGTCGACAGGGTCGGCGTGCCGGCGAGGCCGCCGGCCGGCGCGACGATCAGATCGTAGCTGGTCGTGCCTTCGTCCGGCTGGCTGTTGAAGGTGACGTTGATGACGCCGTTGAGCGTGGCCGTCGTGGTATTGATCCGCGCATGCAGGCCGGGCGTTCCCAGGGCTGCTGCGGTGGCCGGCACCGGGCCGTCGATCGAGAGTTCGATCGTGCCACCCGAACCGAGCTCGAGAATCTCGTTGTCGAGCACGCTGGGATTGAGTGAGAGCATGCCCGTCGCCGTGCCGATCGCCTCGTCACCGACGCCCACGATCACCTCAGGAATGGTCATCGCCGAGGACGTCAGGGACAGCTCACCGCTGACGGCGACGGATGCACCCGGTTGTAGCGCCACGTCGCAATCCTTGAGACGGCCCACATCGGCGCGCTCCTGCACCGTGCCGATCACGTTGTCGAGCACCAGCGCCCCGGCAACGGTGGCGTCACCGCTGATGAGTTGTCCGAGCGATGTTGTGGACACGCCGATCTGAAGCACGTTGCCGATCGAGAACTGAGGCACGTCGCTGACGGTCATGCGGCCGTCACTCTCGGCGACGCCGGCGAAGCCGCCGTCGATGGTCAGATAGCCGATGCGGACCTTGTCGCCGACGTCGAGCGACGGGACGTTCTGGACCGTCAGGGCGCCGCTCGACTCGACGGTCCGGTCAGTGCGGATCTCGATGCCGGTGGACAGCTCGATGTCATCACCGATGGTGACCGGCCCGACATTGCTGATGGTCACGGCGGCCGTCACGTCGGCGGCGGCATCGAGGGACTGGCAATCGGCCACGGCGAGATCCAGATCCTGCCCGAGCGCAAGGGAGCCCATGTTGGAGAGCTGGCTCGTCACGTCGGCCGCGAAGGAGACCGCCCCGGCGCTGATGCAGGCGTCGGCCTTCGCCATGTCGACATCGCCGACGACCAGGAATTCGTTGGTGACACCGTCGACCGTGAACTCGGCATCCGCAGCCAGCTGCGAGCCTGCGGGCAGACCGTCGAAGCCCTCGCCGAACTCGCCGACGGAGATGTCCTGGGCGACGCGCACACGATCCGATCCAGACACCGACATGCCGCCCGTGGAACTGACGCTGATGCCCGCTGGAATGCCCTTGGCAACTGCGGGCACCGGCGAGGCGCTCGCGACCTCGACGCTGCCGCCGACGTCGACGTTCTCGACATCGGTTACCGTCAGGTCACCGTCCGCGGACACCTCGTAGCTGCCGGCGCTGAGGAACGAGGGCACGGCGACGCGCAGCGTGCTGGTGCCCCCGCCGAAATCACCGGAAGACACCTCGAGGGCCTCACCGTCGGCGATCGTCGCATTCCCTGAAATCGACCCGCCAGCGGCGAAGGCGTCATCAGCGCGGCCCGAGGCCACCGCCAGGTCATTGCGAACGATCACGTCACCGCCGGTCGCGGCGAAGCCACCGATCGAGTCATTGGTGCCAGCATAGAGGCGGTGGACATCGATCGTGCCGCCCGAAGCCGCATTGGCGACGCCATCTTCGCCAATGACCGCAGTGTCACGATCATCCGGTACGCCGGTTGGCGTCCAGTTGTCTCCGTCGAAGAAGTCGCCGGGACCACCGACGTTGAATGCCCGCTCCGTACCGACGGAAATCGTGCCGCTGCTGACATCCACATCGTCGAAGAAGACGCCGTCCTGCACGTAGCCGACGGTGATGTCTCGAAGGCCCGACGTGAAATCGATGGAAATGACGTCCCCGGCTGCAATCGGAACCGGCAGGGTCAGGTCGATCTCCAGGACGCCGACGGGCCAGTCGGCATCCAGCGCATTGACGTCCGCCGCATCGATATCGACCACGACGGTCGCGAGCGGCACGAAGCGCTCCACGTCGAGGAGGTTGACGTCGCTGCCGCCGTTGTAGACGTCGAGGAAATGGGCGGTGGGCTGGACGGTCTCGACGGTGGCTGCGAAGCCGCTGATGAGTCCGAACTGGAATCCATCGACGTTCGCACCCTCAGGATCGATGGCAACGACGACCGTCAGCTCTGTGGTCCCGACATCGACAACGGTGTCAACGACGGCAAACTCGACCGCCTGAACACTCGTGGCCGCCGCCAAACCCAGCGCCATCACCCACCTGCCCTTGGCCATTGCTCGCCCTCGTCGCGCTTTGCCGCTCACTGACTATAGCGCATTAGTTTGTCCATCACATCGTAGCTGTCGGCAGCGTTCACGCGGCCGTGTGTGTTCGTTGCCGGCCCGCCGCCGGATGGAGAGAATCAAGCTTCGAGATTTCACCGTTTCGCGCATGCGGCGCGGGCGCCATTGTGGGTTTCGTTGAGACTGGATTTATTCTTGGGTGATGGAAGCGCTGGTGGGTGGAACGCAGCAGCGGGGACCGGTCGGCTGGACTTCGATCGCGACCACCGGAGCAAAGGCCTGGCGCGCCGAGCCACCGCCGAGTCCATCGAGTTCTGCGATGGCCGGAACCGGCTACACAGACCATGGTTTGGCCAGCGCTACCGGGTGCCGGCGGTTTCGAAAGGGATGTCGTGATCCATGTCCGAGCCGAGTGTCAGATATCTCGTTCAGTGCGAGGAAGGTCTCCCCGACCTCTACGCATGTCTCCGCGACCGCTGCACGGTCCTCAGCTATCGCGCCGCCCATGGCGATTCGGACATCTTCCTGCCCGACAGCACCTGGACCACCGGCCGGAACGCGCTGCATGCGTTTCATCGCCAGGCGGGCGATCGCCATGACTACTACGTCTTTCTCGACGCCGATATCAGCTTTCAGGGCCTGTCACAGCGGGAAGGATTCGCGCGATTCGAGATCGCCCTGGCCGAGCTTGGGGCACCGATCGTCGTGCCGACCATGTGGACCTACAACGCCCAGACCGGCGGCGTGCACGGGTTTCCCGTATCGGCACGGAAGAAGGGCATGCAGCGCGACGGACTCGCGACCCAACCCGTGGACTGGTTCGACGGCGCGATGAATGCGTTTCGATCCGACGTCTTCGAGGACGATCGCATGCTGCCCTACGACTGCAGCTTTGACTCGAGGTCGTGGTGGGCCTCGCAGTTCATCATGATCCTGCGGGCCAATGTTCGCCACCGAGACCGGATCGTCCAGCTGAATGATCTCCTCGTCGCCAATACCCGGAACGACCGGGCGAACGGCTACGTTCCGGGTTACGACGGGTTCGCGGAAGCCTATGAGAAAGTCCGGCAGTCATTCGGACTTGACGAGATCGAGATGACCTCAGAGGAAGCGCTGCCTCCCAGCGTCTCGCCGCGGGCCGTCGAACCGGGCGCAGCCGCGCGCTGGTCGACGCCCATGATCGTCAGCGGACAGCGAAGGGTAACCCGGCCTCACCTCTCCATCGTGGTCGTGGGCCGAAACGATAGCTACGGGGGTGACTTCCTGCATCGCCTGCGTTGCTGTATCGCGCAGCTTTGTGCCCAGCTCTCGGTTCGTTCGACGTTCGTCGAGCTCCTTGTCGTGGAATGGAACCCGCCTCCCGAGCGGCCCTCGCTGCACACCTGCGTGCAGGATCTCGTCCCGCCGCAGAATCTCTCGATCAACGTACTCACCGTGCCGGCCGCGGTTCACGATCGCCTCGAAGGGGCCGACCGGTCGCCGCTGTTCGAATACCGCGGGAAGAACGCGGGCGTCCGACGAGCGCGCGGCCGTTTCATCCTCTGCATGAATCCCGATCTGCTCCTCGCCGATGAGCTGCTCGACCATATCTGTGGCGAACGCCTGCGCGCCGATGGCTTCTACCGCGCCGACAAGCACGAGTTCGATGCTCCTCTGACCGTCGAGGCCGCGGGACCCGAGAACCTGCGGACCGCCGAGGCCTCGGTTTCGTCAGCCATCATCTACGGCCAGCGCGAGCGGATCCGGCATGACGTCCACAGCGACGGAACCCCCTACACCCACGCCTCCGGAGACTTCTGGCTCGCGCACAGGTCGATCTGGAAACGGCTCGGCGGTTATGCCGAAGGTTCCGCCAACACGCACGTCGACGCGCTGCTTTGCTTCGAGGCCATCCACAAGGGCGTCAGGCAGCACGTCCTGCCAAGCGCGATGAAGCTCTATCACATGAATCACAGCCGCGAGGATCGGGTCGGACGACCTGGTGTCGACATCAACCGGTGGCGAGAGATCGTCGGGGCCGACGAGTTCCAGCGTCGCGATGACTGGGGCCTGGCAGGCGACGACCTGGTTTGCCGGCCCGTAGGCTAGAGCCGGGGAGGCGCCGTCGGCGTGCGCCGGTGAGAGGGCTGCGCGAGCCGATCGGGATGGCATCACCGGGAAACAGGTGCTGGATCCCACCGACCGGGCGTTCGTTCACGACTTGCCGTACGCGCCCGGAGTCTCGGTCGCGGCGCCGCCGTTGGATCTCGCGACAGGCCGCGCCAGGGCGGGTGACCCGCGACGGGAGAGGCCAAACCGGCCAGCAGCCCGTCTAGCGGCCCGGGGCGTCCTCAGCGTAACCGAAGGTGTCGATATCCTCGGCGTAGAGGTCCGCAACCCGCGCCGTCAGTTCCGCATCGAAGAACTCAGGCCACGGCCGGTCCCGGGGGACTCGATTCTCGTGGGGCAGCACCGTCGGCCCGAGCCCGGAACGGTCGCAGACCACCTTGAAGTCCTTCGCGAGATTCTCGAAGCGACCCACGAAGTCGACCAGGCAACGGTCACCGGCGAAGAGGTATCGCCGCTGGGGCAGGAGAAAGCGGTCCTTGTCTCTGGCCAGAGGCACCCGGTTTCGCACGAAATCGGCGAAGGTCTGGCTCCTATCCAGCCCGAGGTAGGCGTAGGCCGAGACCAATCGCTCCCAGGGGTTGCGGACGAACCCGAACTTGAAATAAGCGCGGAACTGCTCCTCCTCGATGTGGCCGAGGCCGACGTATTCCCCGGCCAGCAGGTGCGCAAGGCGATAGGGACCCTTCCCCGGATCCGGATTGGGTCGAAGCAGCAGCGGCGCCCGGGTTTCCCAGGTGAGTCCATGTCGATCAATGAAGGCCTGTTCGATGCTCTGTCCAGCGGTCTTGGGCACATGGACGAAAACCGTCTCGAAGCGATGGGAGATCACGAGGAGGTGCTGTGGTTCAGGCCGCACCGATGGCCGGTGTGGTCCAGATCCGGCTGGGATCCGGTTCGATACGTCGATAGCCGAGCCGACGCAGAAGCTCCGGGTCGAGCCCATCGTTGATGAACTCGAGCTCGTCGGGAGCGAAGTAACGCGGCACGTTCGCTTCCGTGTACCGGGCACGCGCTTCATCGCCGGCGACGCAGGCCTCGCCGTGGACCTTTGCCGGCGTGGCGTCGATGCGATCGATCAACGCGTCCCGATCGACGCTCTCGTCCCTCGGCAAGCGACCTAGCCCCTCCAGGACTCGACGCGGGTCCGCGACCAGGTCCTCCAGTCGCACCGTCCTCACCGGTGCCCGCGGGACGAGCCAGCGTGGGTAGGCTCGATAGTAGGCGTTCCAGAGCGCCATGACGTGGGGAAACGACCGGCCGTGGATTGAGAGGGCCGAGAACAGCCGGTCCCGCCGCTTTCGGCTCGGGGTGTCGAAGTCCACCTCGTAGGCTCGTTCGAGGAGCGAGCTGATCCAGTAGTAGGGCGATCTCGCCATCACAATGAACTGCACCGTGCGCCAGGCGTCGAAATCAGGCTTGAACGGCCTGGAGCGTCGGTTCACGACTGTCCGGTAGCGCGGCGGGAGCGAGTGTTTCCAGCAGCACCCGTCGTAGCTACCCGGGACAGCATAGAGCTGCTGCATGTAGTTGAACATCAGACAGGTGCCGGAACCGAAGGGGCCCAGGACCTGGAAGCCCGTGATCGAGTCGATTCCCGCCGCCCGTTGTGGCTGGCCGGTCATGTCGCTCATGACCGGAAGGCTACTGCCGATTCGGGTCTCGTGCACGCAGGCAGCGGTGACCGCTGGCGATCAGTCGTCCGGATCGTCCTCGCAGACACCGATGTCGACGGTTGGAGCCGCGGTCGGGAAGGCCGTCGGAAATGCCGTTGGCGCCGCCGTCGTCGGCGCCGCAGTCGTTGGGGCGACGGTCGGCGCGTCCGTGGGTGGCGCGGCCGAGGTCGGTGCTGCCACCGTAGGCGCAATGGGCGTGGTCGGAGATGCCGTCGTGGGTGAGGCCGTCGTGGGCACCGAAGTTGTCGGGAGAACCGTTGGGTTCACGGTAGTCGGGGTTGCCGTCGTCGGGGTTGCCGTCGTCGGAGTTGCCGTCGTCGGGGTTGCAGTCGTCGGAGTTGCCGTCGTCGGGGTTGCAGTCGTCGGGCGAGCCGTCGGCTGCAGCGTTGTCGGCGAAAGGCTCGGCGACGCCGTCGGATTGCTCGTCGGATTGACCGTGGTCGGGCGCGCCGTCGGCTGCAGCGTTGTCGGTGAAAGGCTCGGCGACGCCGTCGGATTGCTCGTCGGATTGACCGTGGTCGGGCGCGCCGTCGGCTGCACCGTCGTCGGCGAAAGGCTCGGCGACGCCGTCGGATTGCTCGTCGGATTGACCGTGGTCGGGCGCGCCGTCGGCTGCACCGTCGTCGGCGAGAGGCTCGGCGAGGCCGTCGGATTGCTCGTCGGTTGAAACGTCGGGTTGCTCGTGGGTGCAAAGGTCGGGACACCGCCGCCCTTCGCAACGCCCCCGCCGCCCTGCTGCGCTCGGGCAGACGCGCCCGCGCCGAGCAGCGGGACCGAGAGGATCACCGGCGACACCCAGGCGGACGTCAGCAGGTCGCGGCGTTTCTTGCCCCGCGTCGGCAGGTCGGAGCCCGACGCACCTTCCGGGCCGTCGCCGGTCGAGGCGTCGTCTGACTTGCGTTTGTCGTCCACTTCGTTTCGGGAATTCAAATGACCGCTGCCGCACAAGAGTCACCCCCGCGGTGCGCGCCTGTCAAGCGACGCCGCGGCCTGCCGGAGCGACGTGTGAGGCGCCGGGACAGACGAACTGCCGTTGGCCAGCTCCGTCAGGTCGGGGGACTCGCAACCGCAAGACCGTCCTCGCCCAGCAGCGGGCCGATCTCCCGTCGATGGATCGCCACATCCTCCGCATAAATGCCACACGCTGTTTCCCGCAGCTCGTCGTCGAAGAAGGACGCCGGCGCGGGGAGCGGGTCGCAGGGAATCCGGTCGCGCGTCCATTCCATGGCGTCGGCCAGTGGCGGGCCATAGCTCTGCTCGTGCCGGTGCGGAACAGCCGCCCTCGTCCCGAACTCCGCGTTCAGCCGGCCAATGCTCTCGGCAAGCGCGTCGGTCGACAGGACCAGGTCCGGTGCCCGGGACTCGAAGCCGGCCAGCTGCGGCACGAGGTGGTGCTGCCTGGCGAAGCGATGGGTCTTCAGGTGGTGGAGGATATGAACGAACTGCCGAAAGCTCTTTTCCGTCAGATCGAAACGCCGGTCCACGTCGGCGAACCGCCAATGCTGCGCATAATCGAGGCGGACGACGAACATGCCATAGAAGCTGACGAGCCGGCGCAACGGATCGCGCATGAAGAGGATGAGCCGGTAGTCGGGGAGCGCCCTGAGTTGCTGGTGAGGCACCATCAGTCGGTCGAGCCCGGCCGTCTCTCCCTCCCGACCCAGCAGCAGTCGGTTCAACCAGTGCCGGATCGACTGGGTGGCGCACTTGGGCGACGTGGCGAAGATCGCCTGGTGCTCATCGCTTCGAAAGAAGTAGTGAGCCATTGACGCATGATAGCGGCGAGAAGTCTTTCCGCCACCACTGCTTCGGTGCGGGGCGCGCGGCCCGCGCTCGGGTCGACGTCGCCCCGGCAGAGACGACGTTCGGGCTACGCTATCATCAAGGGCGCCGACGGAGATTGCGCTCCGCCCCCCTCAACAACCCGGAGTTCCTGGAAAGCAGTGACCCGTCCCACGGTGCTCGGCCTGGGCTTTCCCTTCGACCCCGCCTTCTCTTCCTGCTCAAGGCGTCGGCCGCGACTGTTCGACTGGACTGATGACCCGGCGAAGGCGACGGTCGAGACGGCGGTGCACATGGGCGGCACCATCTTCGAGAACATGGACCGACCAGGGCGAAAGATCGCCTGGCTGGCCAAATCGCCTGCCATCATGCAAGGGCAGGATTTCCAGGGACCGATGCTGGCTCGCCTCGATGAAATCGTCGCCGCGTACGAAGTCGTCGCCACCAATAATCGGGCGCTCTGTGAGTACCACCCGCGGATCCAGTACAACCCCGGCGCCAGCAACGCTCCCGGGATACCCAGGAGCCGCTACGCCGTTTACGCAAAGTACCGCTCCTGCTCCATGTTCGCATCGGACAAGACGATGGTCTGGGGCGACGACTATCGCAGCAGGATGGCCGCGAAGCTCAAGGATCGCCTTGATCTCTTTGGCGGCGCCGCCGGCAGTCCCCGCATCGGGCGGGGCACGCATCCGGACAGGTTGCCCGGCCTGGCGCTCTACCGCTTCAACGTCGCGATGGAGAACTGCGCCATCGACGGGTACTACACCGAGAAGCTGACCGACTGCTTCGCGACGGGCACGGTGCCCGTCTACTGGGGCGACCCTGGCGCGACCCGGATGTTCGATCCGGACGGCATCCTCCTGTTCGACGAGGACTTCGACCCCCTGGCGCTTGACGAAGATCGCTACCTGGCCATGCTTCCCGCCGTCCGCCGGAATCTGGAGCTCGTGCGTCAGCTCGAAACCGCTGACGACCGACTGTTCCGAAAGTGGATCGCCGCGCCGACCGGTATCTCGGTGAGCCGTCTAGCCGCGCCGCCCGAACCCGAGCGCGCTATCGTCGCCTGGCCGCCGATCGAACTGCCGCCGTCGATGCCGGTTTCCGCGGCCCCCGAGGAAGAACTCCTGGAGCGTGCCCAGCGGAGGGACCGCGCCGCGGCGACATTCGACGAGGTCCCGGCCGACTGCACGGTGACCGTGCCGCTGGAGACCCGGACCGCAGCGCCGCGCTCGATCAGAGCGTATCCGACGATCGACCTACCCATGGCGACGCATGCCCACGTGCTGACGCTGCGTGACGCCTTCATCAGTGACTGCGCGGTCCATGACGACGACCGGATCTACGCTCTCGACCGTTGGTGGTGCCATTTGCCGGACGCGCCGGCGGCCGCAGCCCGAAGCGTCGTGAAGCACGACGCGGTCGTCCTTCTGGCGGGCTGGTGCGCCGGCTACTTCCAGCATTTCCTCATGGACGTTCTGCCGCAGCTGGCCGCCGTCGCCGAATTGCTTGATCGACCGGACTTCGCACACGTCCGCATCGTGAGCCACCGCGATTTCCATGACGACGATTTCCCCGACTGGTTCTGGGGACAGTTGGGTCTGCTCGACCGGGTGATCGCGGCGCCCACGGGCGCCGAGGCGGACTTCGTCATTCACGCCAACACGGTGCTCGCGGTCCATTTCACCCCGAATGCGAACAGCCTTGGCGTCTATGCCCGGAGCCTGCTCGGATCAATGCGGGGACGGGGTCCGTTTCCGGCGTCTGCCCGGCGGAAACACGTTCTGTTTCTGAAGCGACCGCACACCCGCCGATTCCGGGAGGAGGACGAGCTGCTGGCACAGCTGGACCTGGCGATGGCGCGGCGGCGCGTCCCCCTGGTCGTCTACGAGCCCGAGCAGGGGCGAGACGTCGACGCGCGCATGATGGCGGAGGCCTACGTGATCGTCGGCGCCCACGGGGGAGCCCTGGCCAATATGGCGTTCGCCGCACCAGGTACCCACATCGTCGAAGTCGTGCCACGGCAGGAGCTGGCCTCGGAGCAACCCGGAAACCTCCGGATGTTCTGGGGCATGGCCCAGGTCGCCGGCCTGCACTACTGGTACGTCAGCCCGGACAGCTGGGCGCACTTCGCCGACACCATCGATGTCAACCACGGTGATCTCATTGAAACCGTCTGCCTCGCCGTGGACGAGAGCCTGCGCCGCAATCGGGCCTGACGGCTCGGGAACGGTCCGGGCCTCGCTCTCCGGACGCTGACGAGTCTGGTCGATCCCACCGTGGCCTGCAAATTGACATCGGTGCCGCGACGGCTTGCCCTCGTAGGCTCAGGCCATCAGTATCGTGGGGAACCCGACGCAAGGACGATCCCGTGCAAGGCAAGGCTCCGCAACCCGTCGCCGCCGATCGATCGATGGGCTGGATTCGCGATCTCGACTCAGGCGAGGGATCGACCCACCAGGACTACCTCTTCCTCTACGGCCTCGTCGCCCTGCTCCAGCCCCGGCGCATCCTCGAGATCGGCACGAACACCGGCGTCAGCAGTATCGTGATGACTCTGGCGGCGCGGGAGGTCGGAATCCGCTGTGAGATCGACACGATCGATCCGGACGAGGTGCGCACGGCGACGGCCCGGACACAGTTCGTCGCGCACGGGGTGAGCGACCAGATTCGGGTCCATAGCGGACCCTCCGGCCGGATCCTTCCGACGCTTGCCGGGAATCGTTACGACCTCGCGTTCGTTGATGGCGATCACACCTATGAAGGCTGCCGGGATGATCTCGCCGCGGTCCGGGCGATGACCGACTGGATCGTCGTGCACGACACCCAGCACATGCCGGGCGTGCGGCGCGCGGTCGAGGAGTTTTCGGCCGCGCAGTCGATCCTGATTGACTGCCCACGGGGGCAGCAATACACGCACTCGCAGGTCGTCTGGCAGAGTGCGCCCGGCATGGCGCTGATCCGCGTTCGGTGAACCCGATCGGCAGCGGGATCAGCGGGTGAAGACCCGGTAGCTCCAGGGGGCCAGTTCGAGGGTGGTGTCCGCGTTCGCCGTCAGCGATGCTGTCGAGAAGTACCCGGTCCAGGCGCCCGCGTAGGGCCCATCGGTGAACTGCACGCGCTGCGGCTCGGCAGAGAAGTTGAGGACCACGAACACGGCGTTGCCGTCCTTTTCCCGCACGAAGCTGAAGACCTGACTCGGCGCGGAGTTCACGACCTGCACCATGCGCGCCCCGGCAGAACCGTTCCACAGGGCCTGGTTGGCCTTCTTCAGTGCGAAGAGCTGGCGATACAGCTCACCGATCGGGTGCTCACGCCATTCGATCGGGTCCTTCTCGAAGAACTCGAGTCGCTTCTCGTTGCCGGCCTCCTGACCGTTGTAGATGAGCGGAATCCCCTCCCCGGTCACCGACAGGACGATGGCGGGCTCGAGTACGTCGCCATAGATCTCAAACATGGTGCCGTCCCACGAGTTCTGATCGTGGTTCGCGATGTACATCATCCGGTAAGCGTCCATCGGCCAGGCGCTCTCGTTGCCCGAGTAGTAGCCGAAGAGCGCGCCCACGTCGGACTCACCGGCAGCGATGCCCTGCATGGCGTTCTTCCAGCTCCAGGCGTAGGACGCGTCGAAGGCCCGGGCGTGGACGTCGCGGGTCTCCCACTCGGCAAGCATGAAGACCGGCTTGATCGCGTCGAGCTCCGCGCGGACGTTCTCCCAGAAGTCGAGCGGCACGTAGCCGGCGACGTCGCAGCGGAAGCCGTCGATGCCGACCTCGGCGACCCAGTACTTCAGCGCCTCGGTCATGTACTCGCGCACGCCCGGCTCGCTGAAGTCGAGGTCGATGATGTCCGACCAGTCCCACCAGGGCGTTGGCCGGAAGTTGCCGGCCCAGTCGCGCTCGTACCAGTCCGGGTGCTCGGTCGCGAGGTGGTTGTCCCAGGCCGTGTGGTTCGCGACCCAGTCGATGATGACGTAGAGGCCCAGATCATGCGCCGCATCGACGAAGGCCCGGAAGTCCTCGAGGGTCCCGAACTCCGGGTTGACGGCGCGGAAGTCCTTCACCGAGTAGGGGCTGCCCAGCGTGCCCTTGCGATTCTTCTCGCCGATCGGGTGGATCGGCATGAGCCAGATGATGTCCGCACCGAGCGCCTTGATCCGCGGGAGCTGCTCGCGCGCCGCGTTGAAGGTGCCCTCGGGCGAGAACTGGCGCGTGTTGAGCTGGTAGATGACCGCGTCCCGTGACCATGCCGGGTGCTCGAGCTGCACGTACGGCTTCGGCTCGTAGGGGTTGACGGTCGCGGCGGGCTCGGGCGTCGCAGCACAGCCCGCGAGCAGGACGAGCAGAGCCATGGCCGGCAACGAACGAATCACGCGCATTGCGTCACTCCGCAGGCTTCGGGAACAGGCGCACGGCGGCGCCACCGCCGGCAGCCAGCGGCAGATCGAGGGTCATCGAACCGTCGACCTCGCGGGTTTCGATCGCAACGGAGTACGGGTTCGTCTTCCAGTGGGCGTCATCGCCGTCGCGGTAGACCTGCGCGACGTACGTCACGCCGGGATCGAGGAACTTCAGCGGGACCGACAGGGGCCGCGCCTCCTCGTCCGTCAGCGCGCCGATGAACCACTCGTCGCCACCGCGTTCCTTGCGGGCGAAGGCCACGAAGTCGCCGACCTCGCCGGCCACGGCGATGCTCTCCTCCCAGTCGACCGCCACGTCCTTGATGAACTGGAACACGTCCATGCGCGCCTCGTAGTTCTCGGGGAGATCAGCGGCCATCTGGATCGGGCTGTAGAGCACGACGTAGAGGGCGAGCTGCTTCGCGAGCGTCGTCTCGACGCGCTGGTCGGAGTCCGGCCCCTGGAAGGTCAGATTGAAGATGCCGGGCGTGAAGTCCATGGGCCCCGAGAGCATGCGGGTCCAGGGCAGGATCGCCGTGTGCTCGGGCGGGTTCGGCGGCTGGCCCCAGGCGTTGAACTCCTGGCCTCGCGCGCCTTCGCGCGTGAACCAGTTCGGGTAGGTCCGACGCAGGCCCGTGTCCTTGATGGGCTCGTGGGTGTTGATGCTCAGCTGGTACTTCGCGGCCTCCTCGGCGACCTTCAGGTAGTGCCGCGCCATGAACTGACCGTCGTGCCACTCGTAGTGCGGCTGGCCGACGTCGTCCACGCGCTTGATGTCACCCGCGTCCGCCACGTAGCCCGTCTTGATCTGGGCGACGCCGACGGACTGGTAGAGCTTGAAGGCGTCCTCCATCTGCTCCTCGTAGTTCGTCACGTTGCCCGAGGTCTCGTGGTGGCCGATCAGACGCACGCCCTTCTCCTGCGCGTAGCGGCCGACCTCCTGGATGTCGAAATCCGGGTAGGGCTCGGTGAAGCGGAACAGGTCGCCGTTGTGGAACCAGTCGCCGTCCCAGCCAATGTTCCAGCCCTCGACCAGAACGCCCGCGAAGCCGTGCTCCGCCGCGAAGTCGAGGTACTGCTTGGTCTCTTCCGTCGTTGCACCGTGGATCTCGCCGGAGCCCCAGGTGCGGGTGCGGATATGCATCGCCCACCAGATGCCGACGTACTTGCCGGGCTCGACCCAGGACACGTCGCCGAGCTTGTTCGGCTCGTTGAGGTTCAAGATCAGGTCGGAGTTGAGCAGGCCGACCGCATCGGGCGAGATCTGGATCGTGCGCCACGGCGTATTGAACGGTGCGGCGGTCTTCACCTTCACCCCGTCGGACCAGGGCGTCAGGTCAGCCTCGAAGACGTTCGGGCGCCGCTGGTCGAGCACGATGCCGGCGTAGTCGACGAGGGCCGCCTCGTGGATGCTCACGTGGACGCCCGATTCCTGGCGCAGGGTCAGCGGGGTGTGAGCCTGGTGGATCGCGTCCATCCCGGTCGTGTGATAGAGGTACTCGTAGCGATTGAAGCGCCGCCCGGGAATCCACCACACGGTCGGCTCGCCGGGAATCGCGAACTCGGTCAGCTCGTCGACGATCTCCAGCCTCA
>JBCCZC010000082.1:0-16284 GCA_039188505.1 Pseudomonadota bacterium
CTGGAGAAAAGTACCCGAGGCACCCCGGCTGAACCGGACACCGAAAATGGGCACAATGACCCCGAAGGAATTCGATGAGCAAGGGCAAGATGTATGTGCGCGGTGCCCCGGAAGATCGCTCAGTTCTTCGATGCGACACTTCGGTCGCTCCTTATCGCCTTTCCAAGTTGGTAGTCCCGAAAAAGATGCAACCGCCTCGCCTGCTGTCCCTTCGTCGCGTAGCGGCTCGTCTTCAATCCCTGCGCGTGGGCCTGGCTGCCGTCGCGCTCACCGCGATTCCCGTAGGCGGAGTTGCTCAAACGCAGCATCCGAACGTGCTGAGTGCCCTGGACGAGCACTTGTGCTTACCTTTCGCACGGGCGGAAGCGGACAGCGACGATGCTGGGTCTATCCGCGTGTCCGTTCGGCTGCACGACACCGAGACCACTGAAGAATGGCATAGACGTGTGGGCCAGGCAGCTGCGATGACGATCATCCGGACCTTCGCACATACGAAGGTGGATTCCCTCGCGCTTTCCGTGCGTTCGAATCTCGTAGGCGCCGACGGCAAGGTCATTCGCCCGTTGCCGCAGGCCGGCTTCGAGATCGGTCGCATCACGCGCGAACAGGCACTTGAGACCGTTCGTGACTTTCTTCCAAAGACGAATTCGTTCGCGGAGCTCATCGCCGCTTCGGAGCCACGCGGCAAGAAATGTGGGGAGTGGTTCGTGATGCCGCTCTCGTCCATTCTCTTCGAGCAATGGCATGACGACGGCGTATTCTTCGACGGCGCGATGCTGATGGGGGTCGCCTTCACAAAGAACAGCGACTCGGGCACTGCGCCCGGCCAGCACTAGCTGAAGAAACCGAACGATCCGGAGCGGTTCGAATACCCGGCAATAGTCCCGGTTTGCCGAGCGGGCCGGGTGTAGCTATCTGCGCGGCCCCGACGCCCGCAAGGCCGCTCAGTGCTCGACGTCGACCTTTGGCCCCTTCGCCTGGCCGATTTCGTCGAGCATGGTGCCGAACCAGTCCGTGTCGATGTCGAAAGGCTTGCCGCCGGCGATACGCGGGAACTCGATCGCTCGTAATTCGAAGTCGGCGTCGTCATCCTGACCGATGACACCGCTGACGCCCGCCATCGCGCACTCGATGGCCTTATCGCAGCAGGCCTTGATAAGTTCGAGATCGGCCTCGTTCGATGCGGCTGCCCGTGAGTAATACCCGGACTTCTGGGTCAGCACCTTCTCGGCGCCCAGGAGGCTCGCGAACTGCTTGCCGAACCACGCGCCCGGGTTTACGGCGTCGAGCTTGACATGGCCGAACGCATCCCGCGGCACCGCCTCGCCCGCAGCCTCCATCTCCTTGACGATGGCATCGACGCCGGCGCCCTCCGAGATGAAGATGTTCACGTTGTCATGCTCGTCCATGACCTGCTTCAGTCGCGTCGCCTCGGCGGGAATGTCGATCTCCATCTCCGGAACGAAAACGGCGTGGACCTCCTTCCGCTCCCGGGTCAGCCCAAGCCCGGGCAGAAACTCCAGCGCCTCCAGGTCCTCACGGTAGGTCTTCGCCGTATACGCGGTGAGCCACCCGCAGTTGCGGCCCATGACCTCGTGGATGATCAGCATCCGCGGGTTCGCGCCGTGCTCGGCGACGACATTGGCGAAGAACCTCGCGCCCTCGGCCGCGGCCGTCCACGCGCCGAGGCTCTGCTTGATGGGAATCACGTCGTTGTCCACCGTTTTCGGCAGCCCGACAACGTTGAGCGCGTAGTCGTGTGCCTTCAGGTGCGCGGCGAGATCCGCCGCGGCGGTGTTGGTGTCGTCGCCCCCGATCGTGTGGAGCACCTCCACGCCATCGTTCTCGAGCTGTCTGGCGGCGACGTCGAGGGGATTCTCGCCGGGCTTTATGAGCCCGCGCTTCGCGCAGTCCTCGACGTTGGTGAGCTTGACCCGGCTGTTCCCGATCGGGCTGCCGCCATGCCCGTACAGAACGGCCGCGTTGGCGCGGATCTCCGGGGTGACGGTGATGCTCTCGCCCAGAAGCAGGCCCTTGTATCCGCTGATGTAGCAGATGATCTCCGTTTCGGGAGACAGCTCGGTGTAGCGCTCGATCAAGCGTCCGATAGCGCTGGAAAGACAGGGCGCCAGACCGCCCGCTGTGAGAAGAGCTACTTTCTTGATTGCCATGTCGACGGATTCCTGTCCATGAGCCTGCCGAGTGATTGGTTCCGGCGGCGGTTGTCACCCCAAGCGCGCATCGCGATCGCGGAACTGCGGTGCGCGGTCCCACCGGGTCAGAAACCGGGCCACACCTCTCGCGACCTTCGCCCCGGTTCAGGAGGCGCGACATCATGATGCCCTGTTCCGAACGGTTGTGTTTGATCAAGCCGCTTTGCAACGGACCGGCCCCGCCTTCGACGCACTTGCTTCGAGGTCATCCGGAGCCCTCGTTGACGCCCGTTGCCGTTGTACCGATCATCGTGGGCCGATGACCTCCGTCAGGACACACCACTTCACCCATCGCATCGCCGAG
Source organism: Pseudomonadota bacterium (assembly GCA_039188505.1). Classification (GTDB taxonomy): domain Bacteria; phylum Pseudomonadota; class Gammaproteobacteria; order Xanthomonadales; family SZUA-38; genus JBCCZC01. Next base: position 2,518 of record JBCCZC010000082.1, read on the forward strand.
GAGGCCGATGTGTCGGCCATCATCGCTCTGATGCGGTCGGCCATCGAGGTGAACATGCAGGAGTTCCTGACGCCTGGCGAGATCGACGCCGCGAAGGAAACCATGGGTGTGGACCAGACGCTGATCGACGATGGCACCTACTTCGTCATCGAGACTGTCGTCGAGGATGAGCGGGTCATGGTCGGCTGCGGCGGCTGGGGCAAGCGCCGGACGCTCTACGGCGGCAATCACACGGTGGGTCGAGACGACTCCCTCAGCGATCCGGCCAACGAGCCCGCACGGATTCGTGCGATGTATACCCACCCGGAGTGGACGCGTCACGGCATCGGCACCCTGCTACTCGACCTGGGCGAAGAGGCCGCGCGAAACGCCGGCTTCGGGACCATCGAGCTCGGCTCGACCATTCCTGGGGAGCCGTTCTACATCGCACGCGGCTACACCGAGTGCTCGCGTGTGACGCACACCGGTGCGAACGGCGAGCCGAACACGGTGATCAAGATGGCCAAGACCCTTTGAGCTGAGTCGCGCGACGCTCGGGGGCGCTTCGGACCGTAGACGTTGCAGCCAAGGACGCCAGTGATTGTAGAGGCCACCCGTCAGCCCGGTTGCTGAAGCGAGCCTCTGCGGCCGCCTTTTCAGCCGCCGCCGGTCAGGGTCATAAAGGCAAGGACCATCGCTGCAGCGCATAGCCCGAAGACGACAAGGCCGACCAGCTGGCTTCGAGGGGATTGCTCCCGATCGTGTCGTCGGGATTGGAGCGTGCCCGACTCGTCGCGTGGTTCCTGGTCTCCGAGGAACAGGACCGTCTCCTTGATCGCCGACGAGAATCCCCGTGGCTCCTCGTCGACTTGCCGAGTTCCACGCCTGTCGATGGCGATCAGCTTGAAGCGCTCAGGGTGGCCCTCCGCGTCGACGAGAAACACGGTCCCGTTGGCAGTTCTGATGCGCAGGCCCGTCGTCTGGCGCGTGAATCCATGGCTGTCGATCGTCTCGATCATGCGGTCGATCTCGGACGTGAAGTTCACTCTGAGCATTCTCATCGCGAGACGCAGGCCGCCGAGGTCGAGCTTGTCCCATTGGGTCATCGTTCCATCTCCCGTTGTCTATCCCGTTCCATATCCCGTTCAATGCCGGGCGCGTCGGAACCGAACGACGACGCTTCGATTCGAGGCCGCACCCAATCGACGTTTCGGGCAATGCCGTCGGCCGGGATCAGACGATTCAAGTCCCGACCTTCGAGCCTTCAGCAGAAACGCCTCGGCTGATACCCGCTGACTCGCCAAGAGCAGTCATGAACGACGCAAACCGGTAACCTCGACGGGACGATGATGCTCCTGCAAGGAGGCTAGGGATGGTTGACGGGCGAGTGTTCGGGGCCGTGCTGTTGTGTGGCGCGCTCTCCATCGGTGAAACGAACGGCGACGACACCGGTGATTTCGAATCGCATGGCGGGGACCGGAATGAAGCAGGGCAGACGGCCGTCCACTCGATCGGTGGGGACGATGGCGTCATTTCCTCGTTGGCCACTTCCGGGTGCGAGACCACCTTCTCGACAGACCGCGCCATGGTCCATTTCAATACGAGCCTGGGAATCATGTTCACCGACCCCGCGCCCTCCTTTAAGCTCAACGGGACCATCGGCTTTGATTTTCCGCCCGGGTTCTCCGGGGAGATCCCCAATCCGGATTCCCGATCGGAGAGCGGCGTCACGACGAGTCGGTCCATCACCGACAACGACCACGCGTCATGGGGGAATTTCTGCTGGAAGTACGGCGAAGGGGCCACGGGCGGGTCAGCTCATATCGAATCGATCGACGGACCTGCGGGCATCGTTCGCGCGGTCTTCGACAACTTCCAGCTCGCTGACTGCGAGACCCATGGCGTTGTCTGCACCCTGACCGGCGTCATCGAATCACGAGGCACGGGCGTCTTCGAGACCGCGGACCGGTAAGCGGTGGCCGCTCGCCCGTTGCCGCGCCGGGCGGGATGAGGTGCACCAGATCGGGCGTGGCATGGCCGGGATCTCCTGGCGTCATGGGGCGCCCGAAGCTGGCTGTCTGCGTGGTTGATTTTCCCGGTGATTGGCGCCTCCCGATCTGCTTGAGGAGCCCCGGGGCCTATGCTAGCGTCCGGTCGCTATGAACAGCGCAGACAAGACTTCCCCGAAACTCACGGCTTCTGGCCTCGTCCTGACCCTGGCAATGGGCGGACTCGCCGGCTGTGGCAACGAAGCGGACACGGACGGGGGCCAGCCCGCGGCCGAAGCAACACCGCCGACGGCGGTTGCCGAGCAGTCATCGATGGCGCAGGACGCCAACGCGGCCGTGGCCGAGATCAAGGCCGAGCTCGAGAGAGGCGAAGACGTCAAGTACTCGTGTGCGGGCAACCTCGGCGGCTTTGGCCCGCTGGCCATGTCCGACGATGAAGCCGAGAAGGCGGCCTTCGCCGCGCTGCAGACTGTCTGCTACCTAGACGTGTCGCGAATTCTGATCGCCGACCTCCGGGCCAAGATCGAGAACAACGCGCTCGAGTCTTTTGACGCGGTCAACCTCGAAACCCTCATCGAGGCCGAGGATTTCCCCACGGATGGCGAGTTCGCGGCAGTCGCTGCAGAGGCCATGAAGGTATTCGAGGTCGAGATCCCCGTTTACCACCTCACTCAGGCTCACGAGGAGGCCAAGCAGGAGAAGGCCGCGGGCGAAGCCGTTTCCATGGGCTGCATCCGGGGTGAGCAGGTTGTGGAGAAGAGCGGCGAGAAGATCAGCGCCGACGCCGACGCCAAGGCGGCGCTCGATGCCTTCCGCGAGACCTGCCCCGCCAAAGCTGCGGGCTGAGCGCTGACCGAGCGACCACCCTGAATGGCGGCTTGCCTGCGATCCGCAGTGGTTCGGCCGCGCCCCTCTGGGTATCGCTGAACGCGCTGTCGCTGGACGGGCTTTTCCAGCAGGCCGGGCACGGCTGATGCAGCCTCTCGGGCTGTTGCTCGAGGAAGCCCTTCCTTCGCAATGTCGGTTTCCCCACGCAAACGGCGTTACTATCGCGCCCTTCGATAAATGAGCTGCTGAGGCTCGAGCGGTTCGCCGAAGCTCCGACCGAACCCGCCCTGAACGTCCGATCCGCGAGAATGACCCATGACCTTGATCGTTGCCCTGCTGCTCGTGTTCTCGTTTTCCATCGCTCTCATCCGCATGCGCAACGTCGAGCATTTCAGCCTCCGTCGTCAGCTCACGAACTATGCAACGTTCATGGTTCCCTTCAATCTTCCCGCCTACCTGTTGTCGAAGGTGCCCTTGACCCACTTCGTCGACCGGCGACATTTCCCGGAGCTGGACGAGGTCGAGGAGAACTGGGAGGTCATCCGTGATGAAGCGCTGGCGCTCTACGACAACGGGTTGATCGCGGCCAAGGACGATCTGCCCGCCGCAAGTTTCTATCGTGATGGTCGCTGGACGAGCTTCTATCTCAAGGCCTACGGAATCGATATTCCGTCCGCGTACGAACTCGCGCCGAAGACCATGGCCCTGCTCGACCGCGTGCCGAATATGCAGATCGCGCTGTTCGCCTGTCTGAATCCAGGTAAGGAACTCAGCGCTCACCACGACCCATTCGCCTTCTCGCTGCGCTACTCGCTGGGTCTGAGCACGCCCAACTCCGATCGGTCCGGCCTGGTCGTCAACGCCGAAGACTACCAGTGGCGCGACGGCGAGAGCATCATCGCCGACCAGACCTACTTCCATAGCGCCTACAACCGGAGCGACAAACCGCGCATCATCCTCATGACCGACGTGGACCGGCCGCTACGGTGGGCCTGGGTCCAGAAGATCTACTACGCGTTCGGCTGGACCTTCAATCGGTTGTTCGCGGTCGACAACATCGACCTATCCAGGTCCGGTCTCGGCAACAAGGCCGGGCGAGGAATTCTCGCCTATCAGAAGCTGCTGAAGCGCTTCAAGCACTGGAACAAGCCGCTCTATGTCGCCTCCAAGGGCGTCACGATCGGGCTTGCCCTGTTTCTTACCGCGAGGGCCATGCTCTAGTTCCCCTTCGGAACCGATCAAGGTTGCGGCGCTCGGACGCGGCCGAAACGGCTCAGGGCTATGCGGGAACCCTGTGCTCCCAGGGACGAAGACCGCTGGATCAGCTTGCGCCGTACCCGGAAATCGATCCAATGGTCGCTTGCATCGCCCGGGGCAGCCGGCATGAACGACCGTGGCCCCGGGGCCCCTCCCGACGCGAGGCTGCGCCCTTCTTTTTCATGCATGGCTTTTTGCAACCGAATCAGTTACTTTTCCGGCGTGAACAGTCAGTTCCCGATGGCGCTCCACATCATGGGTTTTCTCACCTCAACGGACGGCGGCGCGTTGACATCCGTAATGATGGCGAAGACCTATGGCACGAGTCCCGTCGTGCTCCGACGAGTGCTTGCCAAGCTTCAACGCGCCGGGCTGGTCCAAACCAGACGCGGGGTCGGCGGCGGCAGCGTACTGGGACGCGACCCAGCATCGATCACCCTGCGGGATGTCTACGAAGCTGTCGCAGACGAGGCCTCGGTGCTCCCTTCGTATTCGGGAAATTGCTCAGGCCCCGTCGCGCCCGTCCTTGCGGGCTACGTCAACGAGCTCTTTGCCGACGCAGAGCAGGCGTTGCTGGAGAGGCTCGGAGAGGTCACCGTCGCAGAGATGGACCTGGCGGTGCGCAGCCGCATCGTTTCTGCGCTTCAGTGCAAGGCGTGATTGGCCCTTTTTTTGGCCCGATTTGCAACGACATTTGTTACATATGGAAATGAATCATGAATCGAAATGAACTGTGGCTCTTGCGAATCTCGGCAGTCCTTTGGGTGATCTGGGGGCTCGTTCATGTGCTCGCGGGCGTGCTGACCATGGCCCAGGAAACCGCCGGTGCGGTCGCTGGAATCGCCGATGCCGTGGACCCGGATCTCCTGATCAACGATTATCACGCGGCCGTCGGCGCACTTCTCAACCAGCACGGATTCAATCTGGCCTGGATCGGGGCGACGACCACGGTCAGCGCCATCTGGATCTGGCGCGGTTCCGGGATCGCGATCTTCCTGGCGGCACTGGTCGGTGGACTGGCGGATGTCGGCTATTTCATCTTCATGGATCTCGGCGGATTCGTGAACTTCGTGCCGGGAACGGTCATGACGCTCGTCTCCAGCGCCGCTATTGTCACGAGCTTCTATGCGTGGTTCAGCAATCGACGCGCCCCGTGAATTCCTGCTCGATGGGCTGACGCCTTCCCGCAGATCGAGGATTCCTGCCGTGCCCGGGCGTGAGGACAACTCGGCTCGTCGACAAACCCATCATGTTTGTGAAGCCGTTCTGTAGCCACGCCCCACGTCAGTTCCACGAACGCAGGATCACGGTTGAGGGGTCGAAGCGTGGGAGGTCGCATGAAGATCGAGAAGGAAGTCGAGTTCCGGACCCGCATGGGGCGACGAATCATCGCCAATGTCGGTCGACCGAACGGCAGCTGCGGTTACGCCTGCAGGCTAGACGAGATGCGGAGTCCGGACGGTCCGCTCGAGGTTCCGTCCGACTTTCCGACCTCGGCCCTCGGTATGCACGCGGGAGATGCGGTGCTCACGTTCAAGGAGGCCCTGAATCTGGCGCTCGCCCGCCTCTGGCCTCACGACGGCGTCACCGAGATCGCGCAGGCCGATACGGCGCCGTCGCTCTATGCCGCTCAATAGCAGCGCTTGACCTCCCCAGAGGCGCCGCGACCGCGGGGGCGGCTCTAGCGATAGAACCGCTTGAGCCAGACGGGCGAGGCGCCAGCGACGTAGGCGCACACCAGCGCGATGTTCACGAGCTGCTGGCGGATGACGCCGGCGGCCTCGAAACGACGCGCAGAGGTCCGCACCGGCGCGCCGAGTTTCCGGAAGCGACCGACCCGTCGGATACGCCGCTGGATCTCGAAGTCCTCGAGCAGCGGCTGCGCCGCGAAGCCCACGATGGCCTTGAAGGCCGCAGCCCGGAAGAAGAGCGCCTGATCGCCATAGGTGAAGAGCGGCAGGTTCAGGCGGCTGAACCAGGAATAGGCGGCCAGCATCGGCGAGCGCCGGTCGAAGGCGAGGTAGAAGCTGCCGGCCACGACATCTGGCTGCTGAAGTGCCGATTCGACGAGCGGTGCGGCATCGGGAGGAAGCTCCGTATCGGCGTGGAGAAACAGCAGGACGTCTCCCGTGGCGGCTCGGGCCCCTGCATTCATCTGCTGCGCCCGCCCGGCCGGCGAGCGCAGCAAGCGAACGACGCCGAAGCGACTGACGATCTCGGTGGTCCGGTCGGAGCTACCGCCGTCCACGACGATGATCTCGTGCACGCCCGGTTGCGCCAGGGCGGTCTCGAGGGTTCGGCCGATCACGACCTCCTCGTCAAGGGTGGGGATGATGATCGAGAGCCGCATCAGAGCCCGGCTTCGACGCGCTGGCGGAGCGCTTCGAGAAGCTCTGGCAGGTCCCGCTTCAGCGCATTGCGCACCATCCACTGGGGGACGAGGAATCCCGGATCGATGCGTACGCTGTAGGTCACCAGCGTGCTTGCGGGCGCCAGGGCCTCCAGGGTCCAGGCGCCGCTGAGGTGGCGAAGATCACCGGAGGTCTTCTCGAAGTCGACCCGCCGGAGCGGTTGATAGGTCGCGTCGAAGACGTACCGGACCCGTGGGAGGAACCAGCCGTAGCGAACTTCATGGGCGATCGATTGGCTGAGGCCGTCCGGCGCGGTCTCCAGGACCGAGCAGGCTTTGAGCCCCGGAACGAACTCCGGTGCCGCACCACAGTCGACCATCGCCTCCCAGACCGGCTCGGCGCCCGCATCGATCAGCACAGCGGCGCTTACGGCCCGAACCTCATCCGCGGCCCGGGGCGCGACCTCGACGGGAATCGCGCGATTCGCCGTTGCCTCCAGCGGATCCCAACCCGCTGCGCTCCCCCCGGCCGGCGAGAGTCCGAGCAGCAGGAGCAGGACCGACGGCAGGCTACGGCACGTCATTGAGTTCCCAATCGTATTTCAGGTATGAAACCCGATTGTCCGGATCCGATAGCGCCGCCCGGGCTGCGTCGTCGGCATACGCGCGTAGCCAGTACACGATGCCGCGCTGCCCGCGTCGGCCCGCAAGCGGCGCTTCGACGCCTTCGGGAAGCACAAAGTCCTCGCCGAACCACTTGAAGATGCGCGAGATCCGGATTCGGCGAGAGTCAGGCTCGAGGACCAGACCGTTTTCCGAGTCGCGAAGAAACTGCCGCGCCTGCTCGTCGAGCTGCGCATCGAGGCGATCGGCGACGTAGGCCTCGCTGCGAAGCGGCGGGCAGCTCTTCGCCGCGCAGACCAGGGCAACATGGATGCGCGGATCGCCAAACTCTGGACGGATAATCCCGTGCTCGACGTCGTCCAGAGCAACTTCCCGTCCGGCCGCCCGCCGCTTGATGCCTTTCCAGACACCGGGAATCTGCCAGATGCTCGATGCGGGAAAGGCCAGGCCCTTGATGCCTCGTCGCTCGAGGGGATAGTTCTCGATAATCGACTGGATGACGAAGGCGTTGTAGGCGTTGATCCAGAAGGCCAGCTGCTGATCGGACTCCCATGCCTCCAGCTCGGCTTTGCCCACGTCCGCGAGCGATGCCAGGTACGCCTGGAGCGCGGCCGGGTCCGCCTTGATCGCCGCGTAATCGACCTGCCCCGCATCGACGTGAGCCTCGAGCACACCGTCGAAAGCCGTGTGCGCGTGATCGAAGGCGACTGCCGCAGGCGCCAGGGACAGGCCAGCAACCAGAAGCGCGGCGGCGGCAAGACCCGTCAGGCGCACGCGTCGCCCCGCCGATCGAGAACGTAGACCGATTGGCGAAAGAAGATGAAGAACCGCATGGAGAAGGCGCTCAGCAGCGAAAACCCCAGGGCGTCGAATGTCTCGCGCCAACCGCGGTCATCCCGATTGTTGTGCGGATGGCCTACAAACTCCCAGTTGGCCAGACTGTCGGCCCAGTGAGTCAGGCGCTCCTGCCAACGCCCTTCAACCAGATCCTCCATGACGATGACGCGGCGCGCGACGCGACCGGCTTCGGCGAGCACGGCTTCCGGATCGGTGGCGTGGTGTAGGACGGTCAGGATCAGTGCAACGTCGAAGGCCCCGTCGCGAAACGGCATCCGGTGCCCGTCATAGAGCACCCGCTTCAGCTCGCGGGACCGGCTCGAATCCGCCACGTCCAGCGCCACGACCGGATGACCCTGGGCGGTCACGGCGTCGGCGACGGTGCCCATGCCGCAGCCCACCTCGAGCACCGACGCGCCCGCCGGCAAATGCGGGGAGATCAGCCGCCATTTCCGACGCGCATCGAGTTTCCACAGATAGTGAAGCAGCATGCTCGGTCTCCGGATTCGCTAACTAAGTAGACCGGCTGCGAGTGCTTTGCTTGCAGGTGTCGCCATGGGCTCAGGGTCTGGCGGTGGCGAGTTGGGACCATCGGGTTCGGGCCGCCGAACTCCTCAGCCGTCGTCATCGAGCGCCAGCATCGAGCGAATCGAGGCTTCGATCTGACCGCCGCAGTAGAGCTGTCCGAAGCGCTCCTGATCGGAGCGAACTCTCCGCGCCATTGACGGTTTGGCGCCGATCCGTTGGCAGAGCGCGCCGATTCCGGGCGCGCTGCGGAGAAGGTCGGGTGCGAGCTCCGGCAGGCAGCGCGTCATGTTGCCGAACAGCGCAAAGACGGCAATGTCGGCATAGCTGACCACCGGCCCACCGACGTGCCCGCGCGCCAGGGACTCTTCGAACAGATGCATCCATCGGGGCAGACGCTTGCCGCGAAACTCGATCCAGGCCTCCCGATCCCACATCCAGGAACCGTTGTAGCGGCACAGCTCCATCAGCAGGTCGTTGCAGTCCATGAGCACCTTCATGCACAGCGCGGCCTGGAAACGATCTCCGGGTAGCAGGCCAAGGGGGCCGGCAATATGGCTCACGATAGCCGGCGCCTGGCTGATGAATTCACCGGTTTCCAGGTCTTCGAGCACGGGCGGCCCCATGAAGGGAACGGGCTGGTCGGACGGCGGTTGCTGCCTGAGAGTCTCGATCGCTTCGAGGTCGGACTCTTCCAGCAACGGCACGTCCTGATAGGCGAACTGGTAGCTGACGAAACACCCTCGGAACGGCAGGGGCCAGTAGTAGAGCCGAAAGCGTGGCGTTGACATGGATCGCTCTACCGGCCGCGCGTCACATCTTCACGCCGGGCAGTTCGGCCTCGAGCGCGCGACGAAGGTCATCGAGCTGATCGCGGGGGAGGTGCGCAAACACGAACTCGACCGAACTCCCGTCCTTCAGGAAAAACGCCGCCACGCCAAGGTCCGCGGCGGCATCGGTGTGCGAACCCGTGATGCCGACCATGCTCATGGAGGCCGTACGCATCGCCACCTCAAAGCGATCGATCTGGCCAATCCGGACGCGGCGGCTCGCCCAGCACAGCTCATCGCCCTTGCGGCTGATGACCGTATTCGTCCGCTTGGTCCGATTCATGAGCCAGATCGTGAAGAAGATCATGCCCCCCAACGTGCCGAGCAGTATCAATAATCCGGCAGCGCCGCCGAGGCCCTCGATCAAGCCTCCCACGAGGATGATGAGGCCCGCCGGCACGCCGTAGAAGAGCCAGAAACGCTGCAGATACTTGCGTTGCTGGTCCAGATCGACCGGCCTTTCCCAGATGGTCTTCATCAATCCTCCCGTGCCCTCGGCGCCGCCCTGCCCATGCAAGCACGGGCATCATCGAGGCGCAACCTGTCGCCAGCCCCGGGGCGAGGTGATTCCGTCTGCTCAAGTCCGGGCCATGGCGAGTCTGCGGCGCGCCATGGATAGGTCGCGACGGTCGAAGCTGGCCCGTTGGATACTCCGGGCCAACCCTGAAAAAAAGGCTAGGTTGACCCCGACTCGCGCAAGCTGACTTCGGCAGCGGCGGCATCGCGCCCACCGCTCGCGAAGGGCGCGGCGAGCGCGGCGACGAGATACGCGAGCGCCAACACGGAACCCACCATCAGCCCCTCCGCCATCGTGACTCCGAAGAGCAGTTCAGGCGTGTAGCCGCATAGCTCCCAGGCCTCGAAGACGGACGGGAGCCATTCATGCAGCGGCAACCAGCTCGGATAGCCGTCATCGAAGGTACAGCTGCCTTCGATCCAGCCGCGCTCGACGCCGAGGGTCTCCCAGCTCGTCCGGGTCAGCCCGACGACGAGACCGCCGATGAGGCCGTGGGCAGCCAGTCGACCGGCCCGATGACCACGGACGGGAATCGCAAGCAGCGCAACGATCGCGGTCCCGAGGATCCAGGCGCGGGCGTGGGTGCAGAGTATGCAGGGCCCGTAGTCCAGGCCGTACTGATAGTAGAGGGCAACGCCTTCGAGCATGAGGCCGAAGGCTGCGAGCGCGAGCCAGTAGGCCGCGTGACGTTGGATTCGGTCGAGAAGCTGCATGCGCGTTGGAAAGCGGGAACGCGCGTGAGTTCCGGGCAGGATCGAGAAACGGGCGCCGAGGCCGATGTCGCTTGCTTGACGGCACCATCGCCAGACTGAGCGAGGCAGCGACGGAGGTCGAGGCCGCGCGGGAACGGGTGGGCACGCCCCTGAAGCTGCTCCTCGGCGCGGAGCAGAAAGCCACGTAGCTCCAGTACGATCCGGCCCTCGCGTTCGAACTGCTGACGGCTTTCGACGCCAACTGGGGCGAGATGATGGGGCGGATTCGCGCCCACCGGAACGTCCTCGAACCCGTTGCCGATCGCACCATTCAATTCCTCGCGGGAGCCGCCGGGGAATCGCGGTGAGCGCTGGGTCACGACCCGAAGCTCAGGCCTACCGCCGCGCCTCTTCCGCCATGGGGCGGATCCGGAAACCCAGCACCGGGCCCTCGCCAGCCTGGACCGCAGCACCCTCGATCGTGGGTGCGGTCCGGTAAGCCACAATCCGATCGGTCCCGATATCGCCGACGAAGGCGTGAAAAACGGTCTCGATGCCATCGCCGGTGTTGCGGTCGAGTCGGCACAAGGAGAGCGTTTCCGATTGGGAATTGCCGGAGCAGATCAGGCACTCGGACGACGACCCGTCGTCCAACGAGTCGCAGAACCCGAATTCGTCGAAGCCCTTGACCTGAAAGACGAAGTCGAAGTTCCAGGTGCCGATGACCTCACCGGACCCATCCGCCGCCACGAAGATCCACTGGCCCAGCGGCACCGGCACGCTGCCGCGGCCAAACTCCGGGTTGAAGGAAACCGGTTCGGGGTACTGGAACGGTCGATCCGCAAAGTCGAAGGAACGGATCGGCACGCGATCTCCGCCGTCCACGGCGAGAAAGGCGAAGCGGGCGCTGATGAAGTCCAGCTGGATCGTGCCGGCGACGTTGGCATCCGGCGTGCTGTGGAGACAGTTCACGCAGCTGCCGCCATCGAACGCCTGCCGGTCCGCCGAGAATCGACCGTCCGCGCCGAACAACCCGTTGGCGACGGTCCAGGTCGCCTGCCCCGCATCGTCATAGCTGGCGAGGATGACCGTCATTGCTCCGAGCTTCGCATCGACGCTGACGGCGTAGCCGGGCTCCGCGGGGTTCCACCAGAGCCCGTTGACTGGCCTGATCAAGGGACTCTCGTGCTTTGGATTGCCATCCGACTCGCCGGCAGCGACGCCTGCAAAGCCGATGAAGAGCAGCAAAGCAACGCATGAATCCCTGAACATCCTGACCTCCCCAGACCAAAACGGACGTGTTCCTGCTGGACAGCCTAGGACGAACAGCGCTGCTGACGTTTGCACAAAGGGCGGCGTCCGGGTTGCGGTTGCTGCGGCATGGAACGCCCGATTCGTTTCGCTCCTCCGACAGCTTTCGCCCGGTACCTTGCTAATTCGCCGGCGCGTAAACCTCGCCGTGGTATCGCCGGATCGAGACGCCCGCGTCTTCGAGAAGCTTCGTCGGCAGCAGCCCCCCGGCAAAGACGAGCACATAGTCGTTGGCGATCTGGAGGGTCTCATCGCCAGCCCCGAGTTCGACCTCGGCTTCGCCGATTCTCTTCGGCGACGCTTGGAGCACCAGCTCGACGAGCCCTCCCTGGACGGCAGCGTCCAGGCGCTTCTGGTTCTTGATCTTGATACGGTCGAACCGGCATCGAGCGTGGCATCACCGCTGAGCGGGTCGGCCGCGTCCTCGACGGTCTCCGCCCAGGCGTAGAAGTCGTCGAACGCCAGCTCGGCGTCGGCCTGCGCCGCGCCGGCGAGCACCCACGCGCAGAACGCCCAGGCTGCGAGGGGTTCTCCGGACGCGAAATTTTCCTTTCCGGCGCCTTCTCGCACCGCAGCCGTCATCGTCGCCGAACGAGGTGACAACGCTCAGGCCGACGGAACCGCTGTTCCGCTGTTGGCGTAAAGTGGTTTCGCTGTCGGGCCGCTGAGCCGGCGCGCGATTGCAGAGACGCGTGCAACCCGGATTCCAGCGGCTGTAGGTCCTGCGCAAGGGCCACGGAAACGCCAAGGGCCCCGGCGGCGAGAACCGTCGAGAATCCGTACATCCCCATCTTCCCCCGAGAATGATTGACCCCATACGTACCGTGAGCTCCCCCTTGCGGTTCATCCTGATTGTTCCGCGGAGCCGAAGCCGGTCTCGGCGGCGCTGGTCGATGGATGGATGAGAAGGCGGGGATTGGATCGATCCACCGACGCTAGACCCGATGACGCAGGTGGATCGTTGGATGCATAGTGGGGCTGGCAAAGCGGGGGCGGCAAGATGAGTGTAAGACTGGGCCTTCTGGTTCTGGCTCTGGGGCTGCTGGGTGCAAGCGCCTCGGCCGAGCAGCTGACGACCACGACGGCCGACGGCATCACCATCCACGGCGAACCCTATCTCCGCGACCTGCCCCCGGATTCCCCGCTCGTTGTGCTGTTTCATATGGGCGGATCCAGCGCGCGCGGCGAGTACGGGCAGATCGGGCCGTGGCTCAACGAGGCCGGCTTCCGGGCGGTGGCCTGGGACCTGAGGGGCGGCGGCGATCGCCTCGGCGTAGCCAACCGCACCGTCGAGGCGCCCGGCACACCCGAACTCGAGAGCTACTGCGACGCCTACCCGGAGATCGTGGCCGCCGTGGACCACGCCATCACGACGGGCCTGGCCGACCGCGCCATCGTGTGGGGCAGCTCCTACACCGCATCCTTGATCTTCCGCCTCGCCGCCGAAGCACCAGAGAAGGTCGCTGGGCTGGTCGCGTTCTCCCCGGCCTCCGGCGGCCCGATGGTCGACTGCCGCGCCCGGATGTGGGTCGAGGCGGTCGAGGCGCCGATGCTGGTTTACCGTCCCGAGCGCGAGATGGCGCGCGAACCGTCGGTGGAACAGAAACAGATCCTCGAAGCGGCCGGCGTCGAGTTCCACGTCCTGGCCAACGGCGTGCACGGATCGCCGATGCTGCTCGACGACAAGACCGGTCACGACATGAGCGCGGCGCGCAAGCAGGTCCTGGCGTGGTTGCACGCCCTCGAGCCGTAGCAGCAGGCTCGCCCGCGATTCGCACGACCTTCTCTTTTCGCGAAGTCGGTTCCCTTGCGGGGCTCGCGGCGAAGCTTCGATCGAGCGGCTGACCAACCGGCGTTCGGCCCGCCATCGGGACGAAGCCGCAGCGGCGCGGCTTGTGGTTGTGTGCGTCAAGTTGTGCAAAAAGGTGATCACGGCTTGAGGCACGTTAGGCTGCTTGGCGCAGCAGCTCCTTCTTCTGCTCTTTCAGCAGATCCATGTTGAGGTAGC
>JBCCZC010000083.1:0-16218 GCA_039188505.1 Pseudomonadota bacterium
ACTCGGCGCCGATGGTCGAGTCGGATCGACTCGTGGCCGAGTGCCATCGGCGGGGAATCACGTGCGAGCGACTGATGGGCTGCCGAGATCTGATGTTCGAAGGCCGAGCGTCGACGCCCCGCACGCAGCCGTCGCCCCTGCCGATTCCCGACGACGCCTACGAGCTGACGGACGTGACGATGGCGGCAGCTCCCGCGGCCCCGCGCGGCCCCGCTGCCGCGCAGTCGGCGGACGAAACCAAGGCGCAGGCGCTGACGGAGTTTCTCAAGCGGCTCACGCGCCTCGATGTTCGCTTGCGGTTGAAGGACGGTGAGCTTCGGGTAAGCGCGCCAAAGGGCGCCCTGGATGCCGAGCTGACGGCGTCGCTGCGAGCCTTCAAGCCACAGATTGTGAATCTGCTGGAAGGCGCACCCTCCCGTTCCGCTTCGGCGTCGGCCCCGGCATCGGGCCCCTCGTCATCGCCGGACGCGCCCTGGCGGGAAGATCTGAAGCTCGCGCTGGAGATCCAACCGGTTCGCACGACCGGGAAAAAGCTCGACCAAGCGAGCCACATCCTGCTGACTGGCGCCACGGGCTTTCTCGGCCCCTATGTGCTGTTCGAGCTGCTCCAGCAGACGACGGCGCGAATCTCTTGTCTCGTGCGGGGAAACAGCGTCGCCGACGCAGGGAGCCGGCTGCGCGATGCCCTCCGCGCGTTCGATCTCTGGCGCGATGAGTATGCGTCGCGCATCGAGCCGATCGTCGGTGATCTCGGTAAGCCGCTCCTCGGCATGCCCCGCAGCACGTTCGACGCGTTGGCCGATCGGGTCGATACGATCTTTCATAACGGTGCACAGGTGCACCACGCGATGCCTTACGAACAGCTCCGCCAGGTGAACGTGCTGGGCACCCAGGAAGTGCTGCGCCTGGCCGCGGCGGGTGAGGAGGCGATCCCCGTCCACTACGTGTCGACCCTCAGCGTTCTTCCTGCGGCAGCGCTGGCCGATCGCGCGCGGTTCTTCGAGCACGACCTGATTGCCGAATACCCGCCTCCCGCAGGCGGCTACAACCTGAGCAAATGGGTTGCGGAGAACCTCCTGGTCGAGGCGCGGCAGCGCGGCGCCGCGGTGACCGTGTACCGGCCGGGGCCCGTATCGGGGGACAGCCGCAGCGGCGCGTACAATGAAAACGATTTTCTCTTTCGTCTGATGAGCGGTTATGTCGAGTCCGGCCTTGCACCGGACGGGGCAACGCTGATCGACGTGCTGCCGGTCGACTTCGTCGCCCGCGCGATCGTCACCTTGGCGCGTTCGACGGCGACGAGTCACGCCACTTTTCACCTGCTGCATCCGCAGCCCGTATCCTCGGAGCTGCTGTTCGACGTCTGCCGGGACGCCGGCGTACCGATCCGCCGGGTGCCCTACGACCAATGGTTCGAGCATCTCAAGACAATCGCCAGGGACGCTTCGGACCATGCTCTCTTCCCGCTGGTGGCCTTGTTCTCGTCCCGGCGAGGGCGGGAGATGGCGGCAGCCACGCCGACCGAGCTGCCGTTCGATACGAGTGCCGCCGACGCCGCTCTGGCTACGGTCGAATTGGCTCCGCCGGCCCTCGATCGCGAGCTGTTCAGAACCTATCTGCGAGCGCTCCTGGGGACGTTCGTGGGGGACACTGCGCGGAGCGACGAGCCCGCGGCCGACGCGGGCGCGTCCCGATGAGCGAGCGCTACGATCGCTACGACGGCTGGGCTTCGCTCTACAACCGCACCATGGGCCCGGAGTATGGCCGCGAACAGCTGGCTCTGCTCGAGCGGTGGATCTTTCCGCGGGTCGACGCGGGCGCCGAGATACTCGATCTGTGCTGTGGCACCGGGCAGCTCATCCGTCCGCTCATGGAGTTGGGCTACAAGGTGACGGGCCTCGATGGCTCCGAGCAGATGTTGCGCTTTGCTGCGGCCAACGCACCGGGGGCGGAATTCCTGCTGGAGGACGCGCGGCGATTCCGCCGAGCGAAGCACTTCGACGCGGTTGTCTCAACCAGTGCGTCCCTCAATCACATTGCTGGCATGAACGATCTGCAGGAGGTCTTCGCCAACGTTTACGAGGCGCTCAAGGACGGTGGCGTCTTTCTCTTTGACCTGAACCATCCGGCTCAGCTCGAGAAATGGTGGCGATCGCAGCCGACCGAGGGTGAGATCGGTGAGGACTTCGCGTGGATGGTGACGCCTTTCTACGACCCGAAGGCCGCCAGCGGACACTTTACGGTCACGTACTACCGGGCGCCGGAGCAGGGCTCCAACGGCTTCGGTTGGCTGCGACGCCCACTCTATCGGCTGCTTTCGTGGCCTCGGTTCATCGGGCTGCGTCTGCGACTGATCGCCGCCCTTGATCGCGTGGAAACATCATGGACGCGAACGGACATGGAATTCCCGGTCTACGGCCATGACCTGAAGACCGTCTGCGAGCGCCTCAGCGAGGTCGGCTTCGACAGCGTCCAGGTCGAGACGGCAGCGGGCCTGCCCCTCGACGCTGATCACTCGGCCCATTTCCTGTGCATCAAGAAGGCGCGCGTCGTAGATGCCCGTGCCGAAGATGCGGAGGTGCACTCGTGAGTGCGCTCGGCGCCGTGCCCCGCCCGCAGGAGACCGTGAAGCCTCGCGATCTCGACGCGCTTCGGCGTCTGGCCGTGTCCCGCTACGTCGAGCGGACGCCCGGATCGAAGGCTCTGGCCAGCAGCGCGCGAACACAGCACGCCGACAAGAGCGCCATCGGCGCCGGCTTCGACCGCCAGCTGAAGGAGGCGTGTTACCCGATCGTCGCGGCAGGCGCCGGGGGCTCCCGCATCACGGACGTCGACGGCAACGAGTACGTCGACATCCTTCAGGGGCTCGGCACCAACCTCTTCGGACACAATCCTGAATTCGTGCGCGACGCGCTCGAGGCCCGGTTGCGCCAGGGCTTTCCGATCGGGGTGCAGGACTCACTCGTCGGCGATCTCGCGGCCCTTGTCTGCAGGCTGACGGGGCTCGAACGAGCGTGTTTCAGCAACACGGGCACGGAAGCGGTGATGACCGCGCTGCGTCTGGCGCGGGCCGTGAGCGGCCGCGACAAGGTCGTGGTCTTCACCAACAGCTACCACGGCCACGCGGACCCGTTCCTGCTGCGCGCACCGATTTCCGAGTACGCCCGTCGAAAGATCGCCCGCGTGCTGCAGGCCAGAGCCTGGCTGCGCCCACTCGCTGCGGCATTTTCGCGCCCCCGGGCGGTGCGCGGCGTACCCGCTGTCCCCGGTGTGCCGGCCTCGATCGGTCGCGATGTGCTGGTGCTCGAGTACGGAAGCGACGCCGCCCTGGAGGTCATTCGGCAGCAGCGGAAACGTCTGGCCGCAGTGATCGTCGAGCCGGTGCAGAGTCGCTGTCCGGAGCTGCAGCCGGCCGAGTTTCTGCGGACCCTGCGTGCTATCACGGCGGAAGCAGAGGTCGCCCTGATCTTCGACGAGATGGTGACGGGTTTTCGCCTCCATGCGGCCGGGGCCCAGGGGTTTTTCGGCGTCAAGGCGGACATCGCGACCTACAGCAAGGTTGCCGGTGGCGGTATGCCGCTGTCGGTGGTGGCCGGGTCGGCGCGCTATCTGGATGCCATCGACGGCGGTGCGTGGCAGTTCGGTGACGACAGTGCGCCGGGCGTCGAGACGACGTTTTTTGCCGGAACCTTCTGCAAGCACCCGCTGGCGCTCACCGCGGCCCATGCCATGCTTGCACGAATCGACGCGGAGAGCCCGGGTCTGCACGAAGCGCTCGCGGAGCGCACGGAGGGTCTGATCCGTCGGCTCGACGCCTTCACGCGTTCACACGAAATGCCTGTCCGCTTCACGCGCTCCGGCTCATTCTTCGCGATCGCCATGACGCAGAGCCGGATCGATCAGGCCGCCGTCACGCTGCTGTCCTATCTGCTTCTGGGGAACGGGATCCATCTGCGACCGGGGGATCGCGGTGGATTCCTGACGGCCGCCCACAGCGACGACGATATCGAGACGATCGCCGGCGCCTTCGAGACCGCTCTGCTGGCCCTGCGTGATGCGCAGCTCTGGCGGCGGTCGGCGTCACCAGACACAACGTAACGACCCCGCTTTGAATCAGGATTGCCCCATGGACGAGAACACCAGAGAGCCCGAATACCGCGTCGTCATCAGCGACGAGGGTCGCTATTCGATCTGGCCCCACTACAAGGAAATCCCCTGGGGATGGAGGGCCGATGACATGCAGGGCAGCAAGCAGGAGTGCCTGGACCATATCGCCGAGGTCTGGACCGACATGCGTCCGCTCAGCCTGCGCCGTCAGATGGACGGGGACTCGGCCTAGCGCCCGACCAACGCTGATGCGCAAGGATTTCACAAACGAGCCACTGGACGCCGGGGGCCTTCGCGAACCGGTCGCCGCCGACGCACTCGAACTGCTTGTACCGTGGGAATTGAGCAGTCACTACGCGCTGGACGACGACGAGCGCCGAGAATTGCTCGGGGCCCTCGCTGCGCTGACGGAAGCGTTGAATTCCGGCTGCGATGAGCCCGAGCGCATTCTGGAGATCACGCAATCGCTCCGGCGGCCGGAAACCTCGCTGCATCAACCACGCGATACCCGATCGCCGCTCTCGGGCCGGGAGGTGCTGGAGTACGACCGGTACTTTTCCATCCGCCATGTCGACAGCAACGATGCGGCGCTGTCCCTCGTGCGGAGTCTTCTCAGCAGCTGTCACGCTTTTGCCGAGTTGAATCGCGGCGCGTCGGACCTCGATCCGGAGGAGGTCGAAGACCAGCGGCTCGGGTATCTGACCTTTGCCCGGATGCTGCGCCGGGCACTGGTGCGGGCGAGCGATCGTTGATGGCTGGCGAAGCCAATCCGCTGCGCGTCTGGAAGCGACTGCACTGGTCGTTCTTCGTGAACACCCAGGGCCTCACGATCGCCCTGCTGCGCTTCGAGCGGGCGCTGGAGGCGGGAAACGAGGTGGCGGCTCGCGAAGAACTGCGGGACGCGGCCGTCCTGATGCGCGCCGCCGGCGCCTCGATGCGACTGGCGGGCAGTTTCAGCGCCGAGGATTACCAGGAGCGGGTGCGGCCGACGATGACGCCGCCGGCCATCGGTGCGGACAACTTCAGTGGTCTCATGTCCTGGGATCACGCCAGGCTGATCCGACTCTGGCGACGTCTGCGCCCCGTGTTTGCCGACCTTCCGGAGAGCCTGCGCGAGGCGCACGATGACTTCGTCGCGGCTTATCGTGTGCTGGCGACGTCGCACCACGCGGTCTGCTCGCGATTCGCCGGAGACGGCGGCAGTCTACGCAACAAGGATCAGTCCGCCACGAAGGCGCTGCGACGCCTGGAGCGCCGGCGTCTCGAGCTGATCGACCCGCCGCGCGGAAAGACGGACACGGATGACGTGGAGCGGGAGACGGCGGAGAGGCCTGCATGAGTCGCGCCCGGGACGCAGACATCCAGGACATCTACCCGCTGTCGCCAACGCAACAGGGCCTCCTGTTCCACAGCCTGCTGGAACCCGACAACGGTGCCTATGTGGTCCAGGTGGCCTTCACGCTCGAGGGCGAGCTCGACCGCGACGCCTTCGAAGCCGCGTGGCGTAGCGTGCAGGCGCGCCACGACGTGTTGCGTACGGCGTTTGCCTGGGAGCGCCTGGAACGGCCGCTTCAGGTGGTCGGGCGAACGGCCGTTCTGCCGATCGAGCGACTCGACTTCTCCGGTCTCGACGACGGGGCCCGGAAGCAAGCCCTCGACGACTGGGTCCAGAGCGACCGCGAGCGTGGCTTTGATCCGCGCCGGGCGCCGCTCATGCGCCTGGCGCTGCTGCGTCTTGCACCGTCGACGACGCGCATCGTGTGGACCTATCACCATCTGCTGCTCGATGGCTGGTCGCTGCCGCTGCTGCTCAGAGAGTGGGTGATGCTTTACCGCGAGCACGCCGGTGGCGCGCCGGCCGCCCTGCCGCCGGCGCGCCCTTATCGCGATTTCATCGTTTGGCTGCAGGAGCGGGACAGCACCGAGGCGCTGGCCTTCTGGCGGGACCAGCTGTCCGGCTTCGAGGTCCCAACGCCGCTCGCATTCGGGGCGCCCGAGCCTGAAGAGCAGCGCGCCTGCGCCTCCGTGGCTGCGACGCTGTCGCGTGGGCAGACCGATCGACTGAAGGCGATGGCGCGCAGCCGCCGCGTGACCCTGAGCACCTTGATCCAGAGTGCCTGGGCGCTCCTGCTGCATCGCTACAGCGGTCTGCAGGATCTCGTCTTCGGCCTGGCGCGATCGGGGCGACCCGCGGACCTCGGCGGCATCGATGAGCGGATCGGCCTCTATCTCAACCTGCTGCCGATGCGGGTTACGGTGGATCCGGAGCAATCGCTGGCCGACGGGTGGGCGGCGATCCAGGCGTGCCAGCTCACCCAGCAGCCGCACGAGTTCGTCGCCCTGCGCGAGGTGCAGCGCGTGAGCGGCCTGGCAGCCAACGTGCCGCTCTTCGAGAGCATCATCGTGTTCGAGAACTATCCAAGCGCCCCGCAGGACCGGTTTGCCGATGCGCCCGTGGCGCTGTCGGAGCTTTCCGTTTCCGAGCAGACCAACTATCCGGTCAGCCTCTACGCCGCCGCGGCTGATCAGCTGGAGCTGCGCCTCCTCCACGCGCCCTCGCGCCTGTCAGCGGCGAGCGCGCGCCGGCTGCTGGATCGCCTGGCGCGCCTGCTCGAGCTTTTTGCCCAGAACCCCGATCAGCGCATCGGGGAGCTGACCCTGACGTCCCCGGCGGAGTTCGACGCCGTCCACGTCGAGGCAAACCGGACCCGGCGTGCGCATCACTATGCGCCGGTGAGCACGCTGCTCGAGGAGTATGCGCGCAGGCAACCCGAAACGCCGGCGCTCGCATGCGACGGGCGCCAGCTCAGCTATGCCGAGCTCGACGCCGAGGTCGGACGGGTCGCCGCTCGCCTGCTCAGCGCCGGCGTGCGATCCGGCGACCGCGTCGGTGTGTGTCTTCATCGCGGTATGCGGCTGCCCGTGGCCATGCTTGCTATCCTGCGCACCGGCTGCGCCTACGTGCCGCTGGACCCGTCCCATCCCGTCGATCGCATCCGGCACGTCGTCGAGGATGCCTCGCTGGCTGCCATCGTCCTCGACGAGAGAAGCGCCGGATCCCTGCCCGCCGAGGTCCCGGTGAAGGTCGACCTCGACGCGCCGGCCACGGCATCGGTCGGTCACGGACGTGTTGTGTCGGAGCACGTCGACGAGGGCGCGCCGGCCTACCTGATCTACACCAGTGGCAGTACGGGTCGGGCGAAGGGCGTCACCATTTCCCACGGCAGCCTGAACAACCTGCTTGCGTCGATGGCGGAGCGCATCGAGTTCGGTCCGCAGTCTCGGCTTCTCGCCGTCACCACCGTGGCTTTCGACATCGCCACGATGGAGCTGCTCCTGCCGATCGCAAGCGGCGCCTGTCTGATTCTGGCCGACGATGAGGCCAGCCGCGATCCGCAGAGGCTCATGCGGTTGCTCGATCGCGAGCGCATCGACGTCATGCAGGCGACGCCGGCGACCTGGCGTCTGCTGCTCGCCGCCGGCTGGTCGGGGAAAGCGGACCTGACGGCCCTGAGTGGTGGCGAAGCGCTGGAGGGAGCGCTGGCGCGGTCGCTCCTGCCGCGCGTCGGCCGGCTCTGGAATCTCTACGGTCCGACGGAAACGACGATCTGGTCCGCGGCGCTGCCGGTCACGAGGGCGCTGGCGTCGGGCGCGGATCTGCCCATCGGGCGTCCCCTGGACAACACGGTCCTCCACGTGCTGGACCCGCGCGGGCGCGCTCTGCCGCCAGGCATGCCCGGTGAACTTCATATCGGCGGTATGGGATTGAGTTCGGGCTACCACGGACAGCCGGCGTTGACGGCTGAGCGTTTCGTCGACAACCCGCTCCCGGCGCGAGCCGGCCTGCCGCTGGCGCCGAAGCTCTATCGGACCGGCGATCAGGTCCGCCAGCGTGAGGACGGCCTCTTCGAGTTCATCGGACGCTATGACCAGCAGGTCAAGCTGCGCGGCTTCAGGATCGAACTCGGCGAGATCGAATCGACACTGCGGGACGATTCCCGGGTCGAGCACGCCGTCGCCGAGCTGATTGCCGGCGGGCGCGAGGACGCGCGCCTGGTGGCGGCGGTCCGCCTTGCGCCAGCGGATGAGCACAGCGATGCGGTCGCCGTCGCCGACGCGCTGCGCCGCCTTCTTTCCCGGGCGCTACCGGTGTACATGGTGCCCGCCGATCTCCGCGTGCTGCCCGTCCTGCCCATGACGCCGAACGGCAAGCTCGATCGTGCAGCGGTCCGGCGCCTGTTCGAGCGGCCTCCTTCAGCGGCTGCATCGATCGCGCCCGACACGCCGGTCGAGCGGACCCTGATGCTCATCTGGGAGGAACTGCTCGGACAGGCGCCGACGAGCGCGCACGACAACTTCTTCGAGGTGGGGGGGCACTCGCTGTTGGCCGTCCGCGCCCAGGGCCTCATGCGCGAACGCCTCGAGGTCGATCTGGCGTTGCTCGACATCTTTCGCTATCCGACGCTGGCGAGTCTCTCGGCCCATGTCGAATCGCTGCAAGACGGTGCTCGCGACGATGATCGACCGGAATCGATGGGCCCGGATCGAAGGGCAAGCAGAGCGGCCGGCGCCGCTCGCCGGAACGCCCAGCGCGCGCGGCGTCGGCGAACGCCGGCTTCCGCCGAGTCCTCGGGTTGACCGCGATGACACCGTACGACCAGGAAGCCGGGCAGCGAGACGTGCAGCCGACCGAAGACGCCAACGGTGGCACGGACATCGCCATCATCGGCATGGCGGGCCGCTTCCCGGGCGCCAACGGCATCGAGGCCTTCTGGCAACAGCTGGTGGCGGGCAACGAGTGCCTTCAGGCGCTCGACGAGCAGACCCTGCGCGACGCGGGCGTCAGCGAGGCGCAGCTGCAGGATCCTGCGTACGTGCGGGTCGGCGGCGTCATGGCGGACCCGGACTGCTTCGACGCGGCATTCTTCGGCTACAGCCCGCGCGAGGCACAGCTCCTCGATCCACAGCACCGCGTGTTTCTCGAGTGTGCATGGCATGCGCTCGAGCACGCCGGCTACGATCCGGCCCGAACTCCTGGCGCCGTCGGCGTCTTCGGCGGTGCCGGTATGAACGGGCACCTGCTTCAGCTCTATGCCAATGCGGCGCTCCGGGCGCAGGCGTCTCCCTATGAGCTCTATGTCGCGAACGACAAGGATTTTCTCGCGACCCGGGTGTGCTACAAGCTGGATCTTCGCGGCCCCGGCGTCAGCGTGCAGACGGCCTGTTCGTCGTCGCTCGTGGCGGTGCACATGGCCTGCCAGAGCCTGATCGGCGGTGAGTGCGACATGGCGCTGGCCGGCGGCGTGGCGATCTCGCGCCAGCTCGGCTATCAGGCCGTGGACGGCGGAATCTACTCGCGCACGGGCCACTGCCGCCCCTTCGACGCGGACTCCGACGGCACCGTCGGCGGCAACGGCGTGGGGGTGGTCGCGCTGAAGCGCTGCGACGAGGCCATCGCCGACGGTGACCCCGTCATCGCAGTGATCCGCGGCTCGGCCGTGAACAACGATGGCGCGCTGAAGGTCAGCTACACTGCGCCCCAGGTCGACCGGCAGGCGGACGTGATCGCCGAGGCCCTCGCACTCGCCGATCTGCGTCCCGAGGACATCAGCTACGTGGAGGCCCACGGCACGGGCACCGCGATCGGCGATCCGATCGAGGTCGCGGCGCTCTCGCTGGCATTCGGGCATCCGGTCGAGCGCAGCCGACCCTGCGCCCTCGGGTCCGTCAAGGGCAATATCGGCCACCTCGACGCGGCGGCCGGCGTGGCGGGCCTCATGAAGACGGCCCTGGCCCTCCAGCATCGCCAACTGCCGGCGAGCCTACATTTCAGTCGTGCGAACCCGCAGATCGATTTCGAAGCCACGCCCTTCCGCGTCATCGACAGGGCAACCGCGTGGGATGCGGAAGGCAAGCCGCGCCGCGCGGGCGTCAGCTCCTTCGGCATCGGCGGGACCAACGCCCATGTGGTCCTGGAGGAGGCGCCGCCGCAAGCCGCCATCGCGCCCGGCGAGGAACCCCAGGTGCTGATCCTGTCGGCGCAGCGGTCGGAGGCCCTGCCGCTCCTTTGCAGCCGGCTGGCCGATCATCTCGACGCGCACCCCGATCAGTCCCTGGCCGATGTGGCTCACACGCTGCAGATCGGGCGCAAGCGATGGCCCCATCGCGCCGCGCTGGCCGTTGCCAGCCGAGACGACGCTTCTGACGGCCTGCGCGCGCTTGCGAAGGCGTCGCGGGGTGCGTCGGCGTTGTCGCAGCCAACGCCCGTCTTCATGTTCCCGGGGCAGGGCAGTCAATTCCGCGGCATGGGTGATGTGCTTTATCGCGTGGAGCCCGTTTTCCGCGATGCCGTCGATCTCTGTGCCGCCCGGCTGCGCGCGGTTTGTTTCGAGGACGTCGCGTTGCATCTGCCGGGGCAGGGTTCCGCCCAGGGCGTCGGCCAGCATGCCGGTGAGGATGCCGGTGAGGGCTCCAGGCAGGACGCCGAACGGATCGACACCGCGCTGGCACAGCCGGCCCTCTTCGCCCTGGGCTATGGCCTCGCGCGCCTGTGGCAGCATCGTGGCGTCCGACCTGCGGCGATGATCGGGCACAGCCTCGGCGAATTGACCGCGGCGTGCGTGAGCGGGGTGCTGTCCCTCGACAGCGCGGTGGAAATCGTCGCGCTGCGCGGCCAATTGATGAGTGCCATGACGCCGGGCGCCATGCTCTCGGTCGCCTGCCCGCCGGAGCGCCTGGCATCGATGCTGGATGCGGAATTGTCCATCGCAGCCGACAACGGCCCGGAGCTTTGCACCGTTGCCGGACCCGAGGCGGCGATTGCGGCGCTCGAGCAGCAGCTCGCCGACTCCGGTACCGCGCACAGGCGCCTGCCGACGTCGCACGCCTTTCATTCGGCCTCGATGCAGGCGGTCGTCGAGCCTTTCGCGCAGGCGATCGGTCGGCATGCACTCGCCGCGCCCGAGATCCCGTTCCTTTCCGGGGTGACCGGCACCTGGATCACCCCCGCCGAGGCCACCGATCCGGCCTACTGGGCCCGACAGCTGCGCGAGCCCGTCCGCTTCGCCGACGGCATGCGCGAGCTCCTGAAGCTGCCCGACCCGGTGCTGCTGGAGCTCGGTCCGGGGCGCAGCTTGTCGACTTTGGCACGCCTGAACGCGGCCGAAGGCGCACCGGCGCCGCTCACGATTCCGGCACTGCCGTCGCGAGCGGAGAACCACGAGGCCCTCGGCTGTCTACCCGCCATGGGGAGCCTGTGGTGCGCCGGCGTGGACGTTGCGTGGGATTCGATCAGGCCCGCGAGCGCCGGGCCTCGCCGCCGGGTGCCGCTCCCGCTCTACCCCTTCGCGCGCACGCGGTTCCCGATCGAGGCACCCGTCGAGCCGGAGCCCGTGACGGAAAGCGCCGATGCCGCCCGGAAGCCGCAGCTCGACGACTGGTTCTACGTGCCATCCTGGCGTCGCAGTCCGCTAGTGGCGCTGCCCCCGGCGCCGTCGGAGCGCGTCCGCTGGCTTCTCTTTGCCGATGATGTCGGGATCGCTGACGCCCTCGCCGAGGCGATCGAACGAGCTGGCCAGGACGCCTTTCGCGTGGCCCACGGTGATGGCTTCGAGCAGACCGGCTACCGGCAGTTCACGGTGCGACCGCAGGACCCCGAGAGCTACGCCGCACTCTTCGACGAATTGGCCAACCGCGACGTGCTGGCCGAACAGGTGGTCTGGCTCTGGCCGGCATCATCCGGCCCGGCGGCGCCGACCGAAGCGCCCTTCCTCGAGCTCGCAGTGATGCTGCAGTCCAGTGCCGGTCGCACGGAGCCACTGCAGGTGACGGTGGTGTCCTGTGGTGCCTGCGACGTGCTCGGCTCCGAGCGGCCCGACCCGATGCAGGCGGCGCTCTCTGGTCTGACGCAGGTCGTGGGGCAGGAATATCCGCTGGTGGGTTGCCGCCTCGTGGACATGGATCGTCAGGATGGGTCGGCGCGCGACCAGGCCGCTCGCCTCTGGGAGGAGTTGCGCGCCACGGATCCGCCGACGGCCAGTGCCTGGCGCGGTCGCACCCGCTGGACACTCGATTATGTGCCGTTGCCGATGCCCGCACCCGCGGCAGTGGCGGCGCCGTCTCGTCCACTGCGACGGCGTGGCGTCTACGTCATCGTCGGCGCAATCGATGCGGGGCTGGGACGCGTCTGGGAGCGCGGACTGGCGCAGCAGGCGGCAGCGCAGGTGGCACTCGTCGATCTCGGAGGTACGGCGGCTCCGGCGGTCGATGCGAAACTGGCGCTGAGCGCCGATGCCGGGGATCCCGACACGCTAATCGACGCCCTCGATCGTGTCGCGGAACAACTGGGCCCGATCGCCGGTGTGTTCTACGCCGGCGCGACGACCGACGCCCGAAGCGCTGCGCCCCTCGCTTTGCTCGACGTCGCCCACTGGCGTCACAACCAGGTCCACAAGGTTGCGGGGCTGCAGGCGTTGGCGGCGGCCCTCGCGGCCGCCGTGGACCGGCATCGCCCGCATTTCGTCTGCGTCCAGTCGTCCCTGTCGGCGGTCGTCGGCGGGATCGGACTGGCGCCCTACGCCGCGGCCAATCACCAGCTCGACGCGCTGGTCGCCGGGGCGAATCAGGCGTCGTCCACGGCGTGGTTTGCAGTCAACTGGGATGCCTGTCTCGAGCCGGAGACCGATCCCGCGAATCCGGAGCCGGGAACGGCCGGCCCGGGTGCCGGACTGGCCGAGTTCGCGCTGACACCGGACGAGGTCTGGGCGTGCACGGAGCGACTGGTCACGCTTGCGGCGCCGGGTCAGTACGTGGTCTCCAGCGGCGACCTTGCCGCGCGGCTGTCCCGGTGGGTCCACGCGACACCCCGGGAACTCGAGGAGAGCGTGGGCGGCCGTCCCAGGAACAAGCACGGCCAGCATGAGCGACCCGAGCTGGGCACGCCCTTCGTCGCACCCCGAGACGAGGTCGAGACGACCGTCGCGCGCATCTGGGCCGAGGCGCTCGGCCTCGACTCGGTCGGTGTCGACGACAACTTTTTCGAGCTGGGCGGCCATTCCCTGCTGGCCATCCAGGTGATCGGTCGACTGCGGGATGCTTTCCCGGTCGACATCGAGTTCCGCCAGCTGCTGGTCGGAAATCCGACGGTAGCCAACGTGTCCGCGGCGTTGCGCGAACAGCTGCCGGATAAGGAGGAGCTGGCGGCCATGGCCGAGCTGCTGGACGACCTGCAGTCTTCGCCTTCACCGGAGAGCGATGCGCAGCCGGAGCCACCGGGGATGCCGCTGGACGCGGATGGGCGCCCATGAGCAGCCTCTATGATCGCCTTGCGAAGCTCACGCCGGAGCAGCGCCGCCAGTTCGAGCGTCGCATGGCGGAGCAGGGCATGCGCACGCGCCGTGGCCTTGAGCCCATCTCGCCCCGCGCTTCCGATCGTGCGCCCGAGCTTTCCTTCGCGCAGTCGCGCCTGTGGTTCGTGCAGCAACTCGATCCCGACAACGCTGCGTACAACGCCGGCAGCGCCCTCCGGCTTCGCGGCGCGCTGGACATCGGTGCGCTGACGAACGCGCTGAATGCGATCATCCGGCGGCACGAGGCCCTGCGCAGCTGCTTCGTGCCGACGGCGAACGGCCGGCCCGAAGTCTGCGTCCAGGATCGCGTCGAGGTGGCGTTGCCGCTGGAGGATTTTTCGCGTCATGGCGAGGCGGGTGACTCAAGGCCAGAAGCCGGGCTGCGCGAGGCGGTCGCGGCGCTGATGCGCCAACCCTTCGATCTTCGGGAGCTGCCGTTTCGCTTTGCCCTTTATCGCCTGAGCGCCAGGGATCATGTGCTGGTCCTGATCGCGCATCACATCGTCTGCGATCGCTGGTCGGTCATGGTCTTCATGCGTGAGCTCCTTGCGCACTATCAGGCGTCGCTCGACGGCCTCGAGTGCCCCGTCGACCCGCTCCCCATCCAGTACGGCGATTGGGCCATCTGGCAGCGCGAACGCCTGCGCGGGCAACGCCTCGACGACCTGCTCGGCTACTGGCGTGAGCGATTGCGCGGATCGCCGGCCTACCTGGAGCTGCCCACGGATCGCGCGCTCCCGGCGCTCGCGAGCAACCGGGGGGCGCAATATCCAGTGGTTCTGGACCGGGCCCTGGGAGACGCGCTGAAGGCCCTGGCGGGCCGAAACCGCGTCACGCTGTTCACGCTGCTGCTGGCGGTATTCAAGGTCCTGCTCCTGCGCTACAGCGGCAGCGACGACATCGTCGTGGGGAGCGAGGTTGCCAACCGGGACCGTACCGAAACCGCCGGGCTCATCGGCCTGCTCGTGAACACGCTGGTGCTGCGCAGCGATCTGTCCGGAGACCCGGAGTTCCAAACGCTGCTGGGCCGCGTGCACGACACCGTCGTCGGCGCCCTCGAGCACCAGGAGCTACCCTTCGAGCAGCTCGTGGAGGCGATGAATCCCGCCCGGAGCCTCGATCAGCTGACGCCGCTTTTCCAGGTCAAGTTCGACCTTCAGCAGGTGCCCGTGAGCAGCCAGGGACTGGGTGATCTGTCCATCGAACGTTTCCCGGTCGAAGAACAGCAGACCAAGTACCAGCTTCGTTTCAATCTTCAGGAAGGCGACGACGGCATTCGAGGGCAGATCGAGTACAGCACGGACCTGTTCGACGCGGCGACCATCGAGCGCATGGCGGGGCATTTCCAGAACCTGCTGACTGCGGTCGTCGCCGATCCCACGATCTCCATCGCGAAGCTGTCGCTCCTGGGTGCGGGAGAGCGACAGTGGTTGATCGAGGGCTGCAACGACAACGTCATTGCTCGACCGGACGGTTCGATCCATGGTCTCTTCGCGCGCCAGGCGGCGCTAGCGCCGGCGCAGACCGCGGTCATCGACGGTTCGCGGACCCTGACCTACCGGCAGCTCGACGAGGCATCGAACCGTGTCGCCAGTCGGCTGCGCGCGCTGGGCGTCGGCCCGGAAACGCCGGTCGGTGTCTGCATGCCACGCGACCATCGACTGGTGGTCGCGCTCCTCGGGGTTCTGAAGGCGGGTGGCGCCTACGTGCCGATGGATCCGGACTATCCGGCACGCAGGCTGGCCTACATGGTCGCCGACGCGGGCATCGAATTCCTCCTTGCGGGCGCGGAGACGCCGGAGCTCGGAAGTCCATCCCGCTGCCGTGTCCTGGCCGTCGATTCGCTGCTGCGCGAAGGCGAGGCGGTTCCCTGGAGGGCCACGATGACTCCGTCGCAGCTCGCCTACGTGATCTACACCTCCGGCTCCACCGGTGAGCCCAAGGGGGTGGCGATCGAGCATCGAAACGCGGTGGCGATGCTGCATTGGGCGAAGCACCAGTACGACGACGCGTCCCTCTCCGGCGTCCTGGCCGCGACCTCCGTCTGCTTCGATCTGTCCGTCTTCGAGGTCTTCGCGCCCCTTGTCCACGGTGGGGCCGTGGTCATCGCCGAGAATCTGCTGGCGTTGCACCGGCATCCGGCGCGCGATCAGGTCACGCTCGTGAATACGGTGCCGAGCCTGCTGCGGCAAATCCTGGATGGATCGGGTCTCCCGCCGAACGTGCGGACCGTCAACCTGGCGGGCGAACCGCTCCCGGCGTCGCTCGTCCGGCGGCTCCAGGCCCTGCCGCAGCTTCGCTTCATCTACAACCTCTACGGCCCTTCCGAGGACACCACCTACTCGACTGCAGCGCCGCTGGACCGGCCGCACTTCGGTGACGGGGCCGAGCGCGTACCGATCGGCCTGCCGGTCGAGAACACGCACGCGATCGTCCTGGATGCCCACCACGAGCCGGTCCCCGTCGGTGTCAGCGGAGAGCTCTATCTCGGCGGCGCGGGCCTCGCCCGCGGCTACCTGCATCGTGAGACGCTGACCGCCGAGCGCTTCGTGACCAATCCCCTGCCCGAGGCCGTCGAGCTCGGCTGGACGCGCCTGTACCGCACCGGAGACCGCGTCGTTCGCCGTGCCGACGGCAGCCTCGAGTTTCTCGGTCGCGTCGATCACCAGTTCAAGCTCCGCGGCCTGCGCATCGAGGCGGGTGAGATCGAAGCGACCTTGCGAAAGCACGCCGCGATCCGGGAGGCGCTGGTCGTCGCGCATCG
>JBCCZC010000084.1:0-16197 GCA_039188505.1 Pseudomonadota bacterium
CCATCTCGTCGAAGACCAAAACAAGCGAATCGGTATTGATTTCGCCGGTGGGTGAACACATCGCGGAATAGGAACTGGCGGCGGTGGCGCTGAACGCCAGGGGTGCGTCCGCCAGTGCGATCCGGAACGCCTGACGATCATCGAGACCGCTCGCGTCCCGAGCGATGACCTCGAGTTCGTAGACGCCATCGTTGTCGCTGTCGTCCGGGGCTTCGAAATCCGTTCGGCCGGCGAAGGTCAGACGCCCCGTTTCGGCGTCGAGTTCGAACGCGCCGGCATCGGCACCACCATCGATCAAATACGACACCACCCCGCGCTCCGGGTCGAGCGCCGTGACCCGAGTCACCTGCGTCTTGCCCTCGTCGACTTCGAGATCGACGTCGTCGTCGCCGCCATCGCTGATGATGACCGGTGGTTCGTCGATGGCGATCACGGTGAGCGTCACCGGCAGTTCGGCTTCGAGATCACCGTCACTGAGAACGACTGTTGCGCGATAGACGTTGTTTTCGTCGGCATCGAGGGGCGCTTCGAAATCGGGCTGCTCGATGAGGCCGAGGAAACCGGCAGGACTGATGGTGAACTGCTCGCCGTCGGTCCCGCGGACGCTGAAGGTCAAGGGATCCCCGTCCACGTCGCTGCCGGTGTACCCAAAGCGCCCGCGGTCGTTTTCCACGATCGTCAGCATGACATTTCCGGTCAGCGAGGGGGGGTCGTTGACCGGGGTGATCGAGATGTCGACCGTCGCCGGTGGACTGGTGGTGACGCCGTCGCTGACCGTGAAGGTCAGGAAGTCGTCGCCGTTCAGATCTTCGCTCGGGGTAAAGACCACCGAAGCCGACTCGGACGAGAGCGGCGTCACGGCCCCGAGTACGCCGAGCGTCGGCGTTGTCTCGATCAGGAAGGTCAGAGCGTCCGCGTCCGGATCGAACCCGGTCAGCACGATCTCGATCGCCTCGTCCTCGTTGGTACTCGCGGAACTTGCCACGGCGGTGGGCGCGTCAGGCAGGCTGTTGACGGTAATCGACACGGTGGCCGAGCTTTCCAGGCCAGCGGGGTCCTGAACGGAAAACGTGAACGAATCCTCACCATCGAAATCGTCCGCGGGTGTGTAGGTGACTTCGGCACGGCTGTTCGACGGATTCGTGATCGCATCGAGCACGCCGTTGGTGGGATCGTTCTCGATCGAGAAGGTGAGCGGATCTCCGTCCGGATCGTTCGCGGAAAGGGTAACCGCGACGGGCGTGTCTTCCGTCGTTTCCGCATCCGATGCGCTGGCAGTCGGCGCGTCGTTCTCCACGTCGACGATATCGACGCGGAAGAACAGGTCATCGCCGGCCGCGGCGCTGAAGAGAGCGACGATGTCGGATCCCGGTGCGGCACCGGTACTGTCACCTACCGGATCCAGCTGCGGCTCGATCCCCAGCCAGTCGTCCACCTGCCCGTCGATGACGATGCCAGCCGATTTCGAGACCAGCACACCCTCGAAGCCGTCGGCGAACACGACCTGGAAGCCGGCGACCAGCAGGTCGAAGGAGCTGTTGGCGATCGCGATGAGGCTCGCGGCGTCCTCCGCGTCGAGCACCTCCGTGGTCACGGCAAACTCGATGGCATCACTGCCCGCCTCGCCAGCGTCGACGGCAATCGGATAGCCGCCCTCGTCGATCAGCATCGGGTCCCCGAGCGTGGTGCCCTCGCAGCGTTCGAGCGAGACGCCCGTCACGGTGTTCGCAGTCGCATCGATCGCCACGGTGAGGCGAAAGTCGACGTTCTCTGCGGCCTGTGCCTCGGGAATCGTCTCGACGATGCAGTCACCGTCAAGCGCCTTCGCATCGAGAAGCAGCTCGAGCTCGGTCGCGCTGGAGGTGGCCGCACAACACCAGAGAATCGGGGCGGCCAGAACGCTGCACGCTTCTCTGGGGAACCATTCATTCATCTGATCTGCTCGCAATTTCTCGAACGCCGAGGTATCTGGTCGATGGACATCGCGCCATCGCCGCCCCAAGCGTTACTCATTTATACATGCGCAGGCCAGACCGGATTTGCAACATTTTTTTTGATCCCGGGGCGTACGCCTCCAAGGGAGATTGCCATTCCAGACCCGATGTCTCCGGCCCGCCAGCGCGGTCCCGCTGTAGCGTCCTTCATGTTGTCTGGGCTCGGGGTCATGTACGCTGGCTTTCAGGAACCGCGCGATCAAGATGACGTTGGGCCACGATGGGCCTGCGATCGCGGCGGCGGCCAATGGCATTCAGGCCTGGCTCGAGGGATCGGAGAAGGAAGCTCGTGTCGGAGGACAGTCCCCCACAGCAGACATCCACGGGCGACGTCACCTTCATGCTGGAGCAGGCGCGTCAGGGGGGCGAGGAAGCGCTCGGCGTTCTGGTGGCTCGGGTCTATTCCGAGCTGCGCCAGGTCGCGAGCAACATGATGCAGCAGGAATCGAGTGATTCCACGCTGACGGTCACCGACCTCGTTCATGAGGCATTTCTGCGGTTGTTCCGCGGCCAGGCGCTCGATTGGGAGAACCGACGGCATTTCTTCGCCTCAGCGGCGATCGCCATGCGGCGCGTGCTGGTCGACGAGTCACGGAGGAAGCGCGCGGACAAGCGGATTCCGAAGCAGCAAACGGTGCAATTGGACCTCGCCGAGAACCTCGCGATGGAGACCGACGTGGATCTCGTGGAGCTCGACAACGCCCTCGATGCGCTCGAGCGGCAAAGCGAGCGGCAGGCGCGGATCGTCGAGCTCCGCTTCTTCGCCGGCCTGACCGAATCGGAGATTGCCGAGATCCTCGACGTGTCTCGCATGACCGTCGGCCGAGAATGGCGTGTGGCCCGTCTGCGGTTACTTCAGGAGCTTGATCGTGGCTAGATCCGGCTCCGACGGGTCGGCGACCGACCTCGTTGCCCGCATCGTCGTCGATGCGCTCGAGCAGGCCCCCGAGGACCTCGTCGCCTTTCTCAACGATGCCTGCGGCGAGGATCAGTCGCTTCGCGACGAGGTCGAGGCACTGCTCGAGATCGATCGTCGCTTCGAGGGATCGGCCATCCTGGAGGTCCCCGTTGCAGAGCAGCTGGGCTGGTTTCGTTCGGAGGAGCCAGCGCCCCTCGAGATTCCCGACACGCTTGGCCCTTACCGGCTGATCGAACAGGTCGGGAAGGGTGGAATGGGCCTCGTCTACCGCGCGGAGCAGGAACAACCGGTCAGACGACAGGTGGCTCTCAAGGTGATGCGCGTGGTGGCGAGCGAGCGGTGGAAGGACCGTTTCGCCATGGAGTGCCAGACGCTCGCGAGGCTCAATCACCCGAATATCGCCACACTCTTCGAGGTGAGGATCGACGGGGCGGAGATTCCGCCTTACGTGGTGATGGAGTTCGTCGACGGGCCGTCGATCACCCGCTTCTGCAACGAGAATCGCCTGTCGATCGACGCGCGCCTGCGACTGTTTCTGAAGGTCTGTGCCGGGGTCGGCCACGCCCATGAGAAAGGCGTGCTGCACTGTGATCTGAAGCCGAGCAATGTGCTGATCAGCCAGACCGATCGGATGCATGAACCGAAGGTGATCGACTTTGGTATCGCCCGCGCGTTGAACAATCGGGGCGATGAGGCGGACCCGACGCTCGGAGCCGTTTCGGGAACGCCGCCCTACATCAGTCCGGAAGCGTTGGAGCCGGATGGCCGTCAGCTCATGGACTCGCGGACCGATGTCTATGCGCTGGGTGTCCTGCTCTACGAGCTGCTGGCAGGAGTGCTGCCGCACGATCGCCTGGGTGCTGGCATTCTCGCGATGGTCCGAAGGTTTCACCAGGATGAGCCGCCCCGCGCCAGCGCACGCCTGGCCGCGTTGGCACCGGAAATGCGCGAGAAGATCGCCGACGAGCGTCGGTTCTCCGCGCGTTCGCACGAGCGTCGGCTGCGCGGTGACCTCGACGCGATCATCGACAAGGCAATCTCGCGCGATCGTGCGGATCGCTACGGCACGCCGGCGGAGCTTGCCCAGGACATCGAGTGCCACCTCGACCAGCGGCCCATTCGGGCGCGTCTGCCCGATCGAGCCTACGTCCTTCGTCGCTTTCTCCGGCGACACGCGGCCGCGGTAACCAGCGGTGGCCTCGCGATCCTTGCGCTGACCGTGTCGCTCGTTTTCGCCGTCATGGGGGAACAACGAGCCAGTCGGGCGCTGGCCGAATCGGAGCAGGTCAGCAACTTCATGCTGAGCCTGTTCGAGGGCGCGGATCCGGAACAGGCTTCCGGAGAAGCGATCACCGTGATCGAGCTGCTCGACCAGGGCAAGGCCCGCTTGAGCGAGGAGCTGCGGGATCAGCCGGAAGCGCGGGCGCGCTTTCTCACGGCGATCGGATCGATCTACACCAAGCTGGGGGAGCTCCAGCAGGCCTCGGATCTTCTCGACGAGGCCCTCCGGATCCAGCGGGAGACCTACCCGGAGGGCCACCCGCAGCTCGTCGCAAGCGAAGCGGAGATGGGCATTATCCTCCGCCGACTCGGTCGCTATGGTGAGGCGGAACCGTTGCTGCGCTCGGTCGTCCTCGCGCGCAAGGAGGACGCCGATGTCGAGCTCGAACTCCTGGCCCGAGCGCACAGCAACCTTGGCAACCTGTACTGGAGCCAGGAGCGTTTCGAGGAGGCCGAGGTCGAGCATCGGGCGGCCTATGCGCTGCGACAGGAGAACACCCGACGGCTCAGGACGTCAGCGGCGCGGAGCGACGAGGCCATCTCGGCCAACAACCTCGGCGTCATGCTGCTCTCACGCGGCCAGAATCGGGACGCCCGCCCCTTTCTGCTGCGGGCGATCGAGCTCTTTCGCACCGAAAATCCCGCGCTGCTCGGCTCAGCGCTGACCAACCTCGGCCTGATCGAGCGTCGCCTCGATACCTGGCAGCGAGCCGAGGCCCTGTTTCGCGAGGCCATCGACGTTCAGGACGCGACCGTGGGTACCCGAAGCGCGCGGTCCATGCGCAGTCGGCACAACCTCGCAATGGCGTTGAGCGGGCGCCACGAGTACGAGGAAGCGATGACGGTATCCAGGGAAGCGGTCGCGTTGACCGAGGAGATGGACGACGTCCTCGCGATGGCGACCGCGCTTCGTGGGCTCGGACGGACGCAGGCGCAGGCCGGCTTGTTCGAGGACGCTGCCCGGACATTGACCCGGTGTGTGGACGCCCTCGAGGTGGCTCACGGCGCCGACCATGCGGCGACGCTCCGCTGCCGGACCAATCGGGCGGCGGCCTTTGCGGACCTCGGCGACCGGGACCGTGCGCTGGAGGAATTCGAGGCGATCGCCGAAGCCCAGCGTGAGCTGCCCCCCAATCATCCTGCCCGGCTTCGTACGGACGAATTCCTGGGGCTCAGTCTCCGATCGCTGGGCGATCCAGCGGCGGCCGAGATCCGCCTTCGCCGAGTGCTCGAGGGGCGCCGAGCGATCCTGGGCCCGGGGCATCTCTTCATCGTGGAGTCGACCAAGGATCTCGCTGCGGCCATTGCCGATCAGGGCCGGCTCGAGGAGGCCGCAGAGCTCTATCGAGAGGCGCTTGAACTGGCGTACGAGACCCTCGGCGATCGCCATCCCAGCGTGGCGGAAACGGCTCATGAGCTCGGAATCATCGAGGAGCGCCTCGGCGACCCGCGCGCTGCGCGAAAGTCGCTCCAGCTTGCGCTGCACGCTCGCGAAGCTGTCTATCCTCCGGACGATGCCGATCTCATGGCAACCCGCGAGGCGCTGGAGCGTCTCGATCGGTAGACTCCGGCTCACGGACTGCCCTGCCGGCGTAACGCACGTGCTCACGAGGAAAAGGCGCTGCGGTCCAGCCGTATTTCGGGCCAACGCCCAAGTGCTCCCTAGTGAGGGAGCCGGGAAGGCTTCACGAGTTCGGCGCGGTCATCGCGTCGCTTCGACCCGTCCGATCGGAAGGCCGGGTTGCCGTGCGCCTGTTGCCGCATGGGGCGGGGTCCGCTACGTTCGTTTTCGGGAATTTCGCACGACAAGGCGCAGCGAGGCGCGAGACACCGGTGCAGAGCTGCAGACCCACCCTCGACGATGACCGCGCGGGGCGCTCATGAAGGCCCAGGCGGCGATCGGTCGGATAGTGAGCTACCGGGCGCTGCCTGATGACACGACGAAGCCAACACCCGATCGGCCCGCCAGGGTCGGAGCGACGTCGGCATCGACAAGCGGGGTGCTGACGGCCCGGCCGTTGACATCGACCACAGGCGCTGTACGTCCCGGGTCGATGATCCCTTTCGTCGCCCCGGATCGCGCCCGCGGGTTCAGCCTGATCGAAATGCTTGCGGTCGTCGTGGTGATCGGTATCTCGGCAGCCGTACTCCTCCTGTCCGCGGACCTGGGTGGCGCGGGCGCGCGCCAGCGAGACACGGGTCGCGAACTCGCCGCCGTGATGTCGCTGCTGTGCGAAGAGGCGGTGCTCCTGACGCGCCAGCGCGCCGTTCACGTGGACGACCTCGGCGTGCGCTTCCTCACCTGGGAGGGCGGCGCCTGGGTCGACCTCGAGGATCCCGTCTTCCGCCCCCGCCCGTTTCTGCAACCGATGTCGTGGCGGCTGGCCGTCGGCGGCCGGTCGGTGCAGACCACCGATCCGGAGACGCCCGCGGTCGTCTGCTATGCGAGCGGTGAACTCACGCCCTTCGAACTCACGCTCGATCACCAGACGGGTGGCCGGGTCACGATCCGCGGCACGGCCGCGGGGCGGGTTCGCGTCGCGGAGGGCAGCGATGCGTGATCGCGGCTTCACGCTGCTGGAGGTGCTGGTGGCCCTGGCGGTGCTGGCCATTGCCATGGTCGCCCTCGTCGAGGCTGGTGCGCGCCAGCACCGGACCCGGGCCGATCTGACAGAGACCACGGTCGGGACCTGGGTCGCGGCCAACGCGATCGAGACCGTGCGCCTGGGCGAAGGCTGGCCCGGCGTCGGGCAGCGGACCGGGCAGATGCGCATGGGCGAGCGCGAGTGGTTCTGGCGCATGCAGATCACCCAGACCGATGTGCCGACCATCCGGCGCGTCGACGTCGCCGTGTTCGGTGCCGCGGAGGAGGAGCGGCAGGTGGCCACGCTGTCGGGCTTCCTCGGACAACCATGAAGCGCACGGCCGGCTTCACGCTGCTTGAGCTCATGGTGGCCGTCGCGGTGCTGGCGGTCATGGGCGCCATGGCCCACCAGGGCATCGGGGCGCTGGCGCGCAACGCGGCCGCGGCCTCGGCCGCCTCGGAGCGCTTCGGGGAGCTCAGCTTCGCGATGACGATGCTCGAACGCGACATCCGCGGCGCAACCGCCCGGCCCGTCCGTGATCTGCTCGGGGCCAAGGAGCCTGCGCTGCTCGGTCAGGCCGAGACCCTGACGCTGACGCGCACCGGCTGGGACAATCCGCTCGCGCAGAATCGGGCGACTCTGCAGCGGGTCACCTGGACGCGGCGCGGCGACGTGCTGACGCGCGTCAGCTGGCCGGTGCTCGACCGTTCGCAGTCCACGCTCCCGCTCGAGCAGCCGCTGCTCGAGGGCGTGAACAGCGTCACCCTGGAGTTCGTCGCCCGCCGCGGCGAGGAGTGGACGGGCATCTGGCCGCCGCCGCTGGCCGTAGAGGCGCTGCGCGAGCCCTGGCCCCAGGGCATCCGCATCACTCTCGATGTCGAGGGCTTCGGCCGCGTCGAGCGCATCTTCTCGCTCGCGGGAGACGCGCCGTGAGGGCGAAGCGGCAGGAGGGCGTGGCCCTCGTCACCGCCGTCCTGGCGGTGGCCCTGGGGACGCTGGTGACCGTCGCCGTCATGCGCGAGCTCATGCTCGACATCCGCCGGGCGAACGGCGTGATTGGGGCCGAGCAGGGCTACCAGTACGCGCGCGGGCTCGAGGTGTGGGCGCAGTCCATTCTCCGGGAAGACGCGCGCCTTGGCGGCGCGGTGGATCACGCCGGCGACATCTGGGCCAAGGGCATCCCGTTCATCGACGTACCCGGCGGTCGGCTGACCGGGCGCATGGTGGATCTCGGCGGTCGCTTCAACCTGAACAACCTGGTCGTGAACGGCGAGGTGCAGCCGAGCCAGGTGGCCATCTTCGGTCGTCTGCTCACCGAGCTGGGTCTGAACCCCGACCTCGCGCCGGCCGTCGTGGACTGGATCGATGCGGATATCGTGCCCGAAAGGCAGGGCGCCGAGGATATGGCCTACCTGCGAGCCGATCCGCCGTACCGGGCCGCGAACCGACCGCTGCTCCATCCGAGCGAGCTGCGGTCGGTGGCCGGCTTCGACCGCGAGACCTACGAGCGCCTCGCGCCCTACATCGCCACGGTCCCCACGCAGGGGCAGCCGCTGCCGCTGAACATCAACACCGCGCGGGCCGAAGTCCTGGCGGCCCTCGATCCCGCGCTGACGCTGGCGCTTGCGCGGGAGATCGGCCGGGATGGCCAGGCCCGCTTCAAGTCCATCGACGCCTTTCTGGAGAACCCGAGGCTGCAGGAACGCGACCTCTCGCGGCTGCGGCCGCTCGTGACCGTCGAGAGCCGCCATTTCCTCGCCGAGGGCATCGTCGATTTCAACGGCGTCGAGCAGCGCTATTTCGCGGTGCTGGAGCGTTCCGGCGGCGGAACGCGGACGCTGCTGCACAGCCGCGGCGCCTTCTGACCATGGCGCGGATTCCTCCGGCCGCCACGCGGGGCGGGCAAACCGAGCGCCAGGAGGGTGCGAGGTTCGCTACAATCCACGCCGCCATGGCCACTCTGTTCTCCAACATCCCCGGCGTTCGTCGGGCTGCCACTCCCTCGCCGGGAGTCGGGCGATGAAGCCCATCGCGGTCATCCGCCTGCGCGCGGACGGCACGGCGGAATGGCTCGATCCGATCGCCGGGACCCCGCGCTCGGGTCCGCTGACGGAGCGGCCGGACGTGAACGGCCCCGTGACGGTGCTCGTCCCGGGCGAGGACGTCCTCGTCGCGCGGGTCGATATCGCCGCGCGCCAGCGGCAGCGCCTCCTGCAGGCCGTGCCCTATGCCCTCGAGGACCAGCTCATGGACGAGGTGGACCAGGTCCACTTCGCCCTGGGGGAAGCGGTCTCCGGCGGACACGTGGTCGCCGCGGTCGCGCGGGAGCGCATGGCGGCCTGGCTGGAACAGCTCGACGAGGCCGGCGTGGACGCCGCCGCGATCGTCCCCGACACGGCCGCGGTGCCCCGGGCCGACCGGGAGCACGTGGTGCTGCTCGATGGGGAGCGGGCCCTCGTGCGGGCCAGTGACGGGAGCGCCCTGGTCGCGGATCGCGGCGAGCTCGACGCGTACCTCGAGCTGATCGGCGCCGAGCGCGTCCGGGTGCTCGGGGCGGGCGACGATCCGCTCGTCTCGATGGAATACGGTCGGGAACAGGAACGCGATCCGGCGCTGAAGGTGCTGGCGGGAGCTGCCAGAAGCGCGGTCAACCTCCGACAGGGGGACTTCGCCCGCGACGACGGGGGCAGCCAGGGGCTGCGTCGCCTGTGGTTCATCGCCGCCGCGCTCCTGCTGGTCGCGGTGTGTGCCGAGACGATCGGTCGTGGCCTGGCCGTCTGGCAGAAGAACAATCACGCCGAGGCCGTTGAGGCCGAGGTCAACGCGCTCCTCACGGGCACGTTTCCCGAGATCAACCGGGTCGTCGACGCCCGGATCCAGATGCAGCAGGCCCTCGATCGCCTCCGCGGTACGGGCAGCTCCGGCAGCCTGACGCTGCTCCGGCTTGCCGGCCCCGCGCTGGCGGGCGACGCCCAGGTTCGCGTTGAGGGTATGACCTATCGGCAGGGCTCGCTGCTGGTCGAGCTGAGCGCGGCGGATCTCCGCCGTATCGAGGCCGTACGTCAGCGGCTCTCCGGCCTGGAGCTGGCGGCCCGGATCGAATCGGCCAACACGCTCGAGGACAAGGTGACCGCGCGGATCCGCATCGGGGGTGGCTCGTGAAGGCCTGGTGGGCCGGATTGACGTCGCGGGAGCGGGTCGCGCTCGTCAGCGTGCTGTTCGTGGTGCTGGCGTTCATCTACTGGCTTGCGATCTGGCGCCCGCTGCTGTCCGCGTCTGTGAATGCGACCCAGCGCCTGGATGGAGCGACCCAGGATCTCGCCTGGATGCAGGCGGCCGCCGCCGAGGCTCGGAGGCTCAAGATTCAGCCGGTCCGTGCGACGAGCCGCGGCGACCTGTCGCTGCCGGCCCTCGCCGAGCAGAGCGCGCGGTCCGCCGGCCTCGGAGCCGGATTCCGGCGGGTGGAGCCGATCGGCGAGGATCGCCTGCGCGTCACCCTCGAGGGCATTTCCTTCGATGCCCTCATGAACTGGCTCACGCTCCTCGAGGGTCGCTACGCGATCGCCGCCGAGGAGCTCTCCGTCGACCGGGCCGGTGCGCCCGGCGTCGTCGATGCTCGGCTGACGCTCGCCGAGTGAAACGGTCGCTGATCATCGCGGCGGTGCTCCTGCTCCTGGCGCTGGCCGTCCTTGCGCAGTGGCCGGCTCGGCAGGCGGCGCAGGTGCTCGGCCTCGAGGCGATGGGGGCGTCCGCCACGCGGTGGGACGGCACCCTCTGGAAGGGCGGCGCTGACGGCCTCCAGGTCCGGGGCGTTCGGCTCGGCGAGCTGGACTGGACGCTGCAGCCGGCTTCCCTGCTGCGGCTCTCGCCGACGCTGTCGCTGCGCGTGGACGGACCGGAAATCAACGCGAGCGCGGTCGTGGAAAGCGACCTCACCGGGTCCAACCTGCTCGCCAGCGGTGTCGAAGTCAGCGCGCCGGCCCACTGGCTCCAGCACGTCATCGGCCAGCCGTTCCTGCAGCTCGCCGGGACGATTGACGCCCGCCTCGCGACCGTTCGCGTCGAGGACGGCTGGCTCACGGGGATCAGCGGGGTGACGCGGTGGCAGGACGCGGTCGTGACCGGTCGCATCCGCGCGCCGCTCGGCGCGCTGCGCATCGACTGGGTCGAGACCCCGAATGGATCGGTCGGGACGCTGTCCGACAGCGGTGGTCCGCTGCGCATCGCGGGCACCGTGACGATCGAGAACCGGCAGTACGTGGTCGACGCGACGCTGAACGCCGCGGCCGACAATATTCCGGTCCGCCAGGCCCTCGAAGTGCTCGGTCGACCGGACGCCTCGGGCGCTGTTAGGCTTGCGATCTCCGGCCCAATGGTTCCCATCCGATGAGCGATACCCTCGACGAACTGCTCGGCGTCGCCAGGCAGGCGGCAGAGGCTGCTGCGGAGCGGCTGATGGCCCACTACCGCACCCATCTCACCGTTCAGACGAAGCCCGACGGCACGCCCGTGACCGTCGCGGACGAAGAGGCCGAGCAGGTGATCCGGGAGATCATCACCGACGCCTTCCCGAACCACGGCTTCTACGGCGAAGAAGGCGGGGCGTTCGGCCTCGATCGCCCGGTCGTGTGGCTCGTTGACCCGCTCGACGGGACCAAGAGTTTCGTCCGGCGGACGCCGTTCTTCTCGACCCAGATCGCCGCCATGGCCGGTGGCCGCCTCGTGGTGGGTGTTTCGAGTGCCCCGGCCTTCGGGGAGATGGCATGGGCCCACGCCGAGAGCGACGCCATGCTCAACGGTGAGATGATCCGCGTATCCGACGTGGGACAGATCAACGACGCGAGCATTTCCACGGGCAACATCGGCACCCTGGCGCGGTCGAGCGGCTGGGATGCCCTCGGCGAGGTGCTCTCGCACGCGAACCGCACGCGGGGCTACGGCGATTTCTGCCATTACCACATGCTCGCCTCGGGTCGCGTCGATGCCGTCATCGAGTCGGACGTGAACATCCTCGACGTCGCGGCATTGAGCGTGATCGTCGAGCGCGCGGGCGGCGTCTTCACGGACCTCGGCGGGAAGCCCCTGGATCTCGACACCTCATCGGTGCTCGCCGCGACGCCGGGGCTGCATCAGCCGCTGCTGGAGCGCTTCACGTGAGCCGTCTGCCGAAGATTCTCGACCGCGAGCTCGTCGCGCCCGCCAACCTGTTCAAGGTCGAGCGACTCCACCTCGAGTTCAGCAACGGCGTCCGTCGCATCTACGAGCGCTTGCACAGCCGCGGGCTGGGGGCCGTCATCATCGTGCCGGTCTTCGAGGACGGTCACGTGCTCCTCATCCGCGAGTATGCGGCGGGCTTCCACCGCTTCGAGCTTGGCCTGCCCAAGGGGCGCCTCGAGCGCGACGAGTCGCCGGAGGAGGGCGCCAACCGGGAGCTCCAGGAGGAGGCCGGCTTCGCCGCTCGCAAGCTCGAGGTGATCAACGACTTCTCCCTCGCGCCCGGGTACATGGGCCACAAGACCCAGGTGGTCCTGGCGCGCGACCTGTATCCGAGCCGCCTCGAGGGCGACGAGCCCGAGGAGATCGAGACGATCCGCTGGCCCCTCGACAACCTCTACGATCTCGCCCGACGCGAGGACGCGACCGAGGGTCGGTCGATCGCCGCCCTCTACTTCGCCCGCGACTACATCGCCAAGGAAAACGAATGAACGAACTCGAGCAGTGGCTCGATCCCGTCCTCGCCATTGCGGAGGACGCCGCGGAGGCCATCCTGGCCGTCTACGACACGGAATTCTCGGTCGCCGAGAAGGAAGACAGGACGCCCGTTACTAAGGCCGATCTCGCAGCCCACAAGGTGATCGTCGCCGGGCTGGAGCGGCTGACGCCCGACGTGCCCGTGCTGTCCGAGGAATCGAGTGAGCTGCCCTTCGAGACGCGCAGCAGCTGGACGCGCTACTGGCTGGTGGATCCGCTCGACGGGACGCGCGAGTTCATCAAGCGCAACGGCGAGT
The DNA here is from genome assembly GCA_039188505.1 of Pseudomonadota bacterium. Classification (GTDB taxonomy): domain Bacteria; phylum Pseudomonadota; class Gammaproteobacteria; order Xanthomonadales; family SZUA-38; genus JBCCZC01. The sequence goes on from JBCCZC010000084.1 coordinate 12,788, forward strand.
TCACCGTCAACATCGCTCTCATCGACCGCGGGGAGCCCGTGCTTGGCGTGGTCCAGGTGCCGGTTTCGGGGCGCTACTACCTGGCCGCTCGCGGGGTCGGCGCCTGGGCAGGGGAACGCGGCGGCGAGCGCCGGCGGATCCGCTGCCGATCGCTTCCGGACGGCGCCATGACCGTGGCGGGGAGCCGCTCCCACGCCGGTGAGCGCCTCAAGGGGTATCTGGATCGCCTGGGTCCGCACGAACTGGTCAGCATGGGCAGCTCGCTCAAGTTCTGCCTCGTCGCCGAAGGCCGGGCCGATCTCTACGTGCGCCTGGGGCTTACCTCCGAATGGGATACCGCGGCCGCGCAGTGCGTGGTCGAGGAGGCCGGGGGCCAGGTGACCACCACGGCCATGGAGCGGCTCGCCTACAATACGAAGGATTCGTTGCTCAATCCCGAGTTCTTCGTCTTCGGCGATGACGCCCGGGACTGGTCGGCGTACCTGGATTCCGACTGACCGAGGAGTGCGTGCATGAAGCGCGTCGACGTCGATCTGCCTGGCTGGACCGGTGAAGCCGTCCACGTCTTCGAGGATTCCCTGACCGGGGCGCTCGCCGCCATCGCCATCCATCAGCGTGTGGAAGGCCGCTCGGCGGGCGGGACGCGCATGAAGGTCTACAGCGAGCCCGGCCACGCGATCGAGGACGCCCAGCGCCTGGCCGAGGGCATGACCTTCAAGTGGGCCGCGGCCGGACTCGAGCTCGGCGGAGCGAAGGCCGCCATCCACGTGCCGCCCGACCTCGGGGTCGAGGCACGGCGCAACCTTCTGGAGCGCTACGGGGAGTGCGTGCGCGACCTCGAGGGTGCGTTCTCCACGGGTCCCGACCTGGGTACATCGTCGGAAGACATGGATATCGTCGCAGAAGTGGCTCCGGGTCTCGCGCTCGGCCGCACGGTCGACGCTGGCGGCGCCGGGGATCCGGCGCCGTACACGGCCCTGGGCGTGCTCGAGGCCATGCGCGTGGTGCTCCAGTTCCTCGACGGTGAACCGGTGTTCGCGGACGCTGGCGTGATCATCCAGGGTGTGGGCAACGTGGGCGCACAGCTGGCGGCGAAGCTGCAGGCCGAAGGGGCGAAGGTACGGGTGTCCGACATCGACGCCAACGTCGTCGACGCCTGCCGTGTCATGGGCATCGATTCGGTTCCCATGGAGGCCGTCTACGAGACCGAGTGCGACATCTTCGCGCCCTGCGCCACGGGGGGCATACTGCGGCGGCGCAACATCAGCGCGATGCGGTGCCGCGCGGTCGCTGGCGCGGCCAATACCCAGCTGCGGGACCCGGCCGACGCCGAAAGGCTGAAGGACCGCCGCATCGCCTACGCCCCCGACTTCATCATCAACTGCGGCGGCGCCATCGCCATCACCCGCATGGAGCTGGACGGTTGGGACGCCGAGCGCGCGCGCGCGGCCACGATCGAAACCGTGCGAGAGAACCTGACCCAGGTCCTCGAGGCGGCCGCCCTCAGCGATCGCAGCCCCCAGGCGTTGGCCCTGGAGCTGGTCGAGGAGCGCATCGCCAACCGCTGATTCGCGCACTGGATCACGGGCCGCGGGGCGCGCCGAGGGCTAGACTGCGGGCATGAAGCGACTCGTCCTCCTGCTGATCCTTGCCGGGGTGCTTTCACCGGCGCCGGCGGCCGTCCATCACGTGACGCCTGTGGGTCCGAAGGGTGCGTCCGCGGATGCCATCACCGCGGCGGTGGATGCCGCGGCGGATGGCGACGTGATCCTGGTCGCGCCGGGTACCTATACCGGCCGGGTCCGGCTCAGGCGGCAGTTCGGCACGCCCGTTACCCTGCGTTCCGAGGTCCCCTACCAGGCCCGACTGCGCGGCGATGCGGGGGCAGCGTTGATCGCCTTCACGGCTCGCAACGTGATCGTCGAGGGCTTCGACATCGCCCATACGCCCGGGAATTCCGGTGGGCTCGTGGTGCAGATCCAGGATCTCCTGGGCGACGTGAATGGCAGTGACGACGGGACGGATCCTGTCGTGGGGGGCATCGTCCTCCGGAACAACGTCATTCACGACAGCACGAACAACGACCTCTTGAAGATCAACAACGGGGCCGAGGGCATTCTCGTCGAGGGTAACCTCTTCTATGACCAGGCCGGCTCGGATGAACACATCGACACCAACTCCATTGTCGACGTCACCATCCAGGACAACGTCTTCTTCAACACGCGCGATGCTGGAACCAGCTCCTTCATTGTCATCAAGGACAGCAACGGCGACGACGATACCGTGCTCGGCGCTCGGGACGTCGTGGTCCGCCGGAACGTCTTCCTCAACTGGCAGGGCAACGACGGGCAGGGCTTCGTTCGAGTCGGTGAGGACGGTACGCCGAACTTCGAGGCCGAGGACGTCCTCGTGGAGAACAACCTCTTCCTCGGCAACGCCACGGACCTGATGCGCGCGCCGTTCACCGTGCAGGGTTCGCGCGACGTGATCTTCAGGAACAACACCCTCAGCGGCGACATGCCGGCACGCAGCTTCGGCGGGCGCTTCCTCGCGGTCGGTGCGAATCGGCCGAACGAGGCCCTCGTCTTGACCGGAAACATCTATAGCGATCCCACCGGGACCCTCGGCAGCGAGGCCTTCAACGGCGTGGATCTCTTCGACGCGCCCGCGGGCGATACCAGCTCGGCCACGCTGTCCGGCAACCTCTACTTCAACGGCGGCAATCCCATTCCTTCGGACGCGGGTCAGGCGGTTCGTTTCGCTGACGACCCGGCGCCGACCGTCGGTGATCCGCTGCTGCCGGCGCTCACGGGTGTGGTCCTGCCCACCTGGGATGGCAACCAGTTCGCTGACGGTTCGGCGTCGATCCGCGCGGCGTTCGTGACCCTGGTCGAGGCCTTCGGCGTGCCGGGGGCGGACAGTCCGGCGCTGGACGCGGCGGATCCCGTGCTGGCAGCGACGGACGACATCCTCGGGCGCCCGCGCGGCAACCGCCCGGACCTGGGCGCCTGGGAGCAGCCCGAGTCGGAAGATATCGTCTTCGCCGACGGCTTCGAGGCACGTTGAGGCCCGGGCCTCGGACCGTGCCTGATCAGCCCCTCGAGGCTCGTTCGATCTCCGCGTCGATCCAGGCGCGCGCCTCCTCCAGGTCGTCGAAGAACCGGTGGGGCACGCCCGTTTCCTCATAGAGGTCGTCGAAGGAAGCGCGGACGACCTCCGGGGCCACGACGTCGGCCTCCAGGTGGATGGCGGTGACGGTGCGGCCCAGCGACCGGGTTTCGCGGATCGAGCGGCACAGCGAGGCGCGGGTGTCCGGTCCGAGTACGGCTTCGCCATAGAGGACGAGCAGCGTGCCCCAGGGGGCGCCGGCAAGCTGGCTGATGAGCGGTGCGGCCTCCTCCCGGTAGGCC
>JBCCZC010000085.1:0-16151 GCA_039188505.1 Pseudomonadota bacterium
AGGCCGAGGGCATCGCGGGACACGTGTTCACGACCGGCGAAACGGTCACCGTTGCCGATGCCTACGCCGATGGCCGCTTAAATCCGGAGATCGACGGATCGACCGGCTACCGGACCCGTAGCATCCTCTGCGTTCCCATCGTTCATCGTGACGGCCGCGCCATCGGCGTGATCCAGGCGCTCAACCGGCGCGAGGGCGGCTTCACGCCTGCTTGCGCCGAGCGTCTTCGGGCCTTCGCCGCGCAGGCGGCCGTTGCCCTCGTCAACGCCCAGCTCTTCGCCGACCTCGACGGCATGCGGCGCTACAGCGAATCGATCCTGCGGAGCCTGTCGAACGGGGTCATCAGCCTCGACGCCCAGGGGCGCCTCGTGAAGGCCAACGCGGCCGCCCGGGTCCTCGCCGGGATTCCCGACGACGGCGCGGGCAAGCCGCTGACAGCGCTCGTCGATCCACGCAGTGCCAGCTGGCTCACGCTCCTCGACGGGGATGCCGAGAAGAGCTATCTGGCGGACGTCGCGCTCCAGGCGGCCGACGGACAGCAGCATGACGTCAATATCAGCCGGGTCCCCCTCACGGACCTGAACGACGATCCGATCGGCGCGCTGCTGGTGCTTGAGGACATCACCGCGGAAAAACGGGTGCGCTCGACGCTGTCCCGCTACCTGCCCGGCCAGGTGGCCGAGCGTGTCCTCACCGATCCCGAAAACAACCTGGGGGGTGTGGCGCAGACGGCCACCGTGCTGTTCTCCGATATCCGTAGCTTTACCTCGATCTCCGAGACCATCGGCGCCCGGGCGACGGTGTCGATGCTGAACGAGTACTTCTCGGCCATGGCCGAAGCGGTCCTGGTGAACAATGGCATCGTCGACAAGTATATCGGCGACGCGATCATGGCCGTATTCGGCGTCCCCTTCACGACGGAATCCGACGCCGACAACGCGGTTCTGGCGTCGATCAGCATGCTCGGGCGTCTCGATGCCCTGAACCGACGCCGCGAGGCGCGCGGCGAGGCGCCGATCAGTATCGGGATCGGGCTGTCCACCGGCGAGGTCGTCGCCGGCAATGTCGGCTCGAGCCGGCGCATGGACTACACGGTCATCGGGGACACGGTGAACCTTGCGGCCCGCCTCGAGTCGGCGACGAAGGCCTACGGTGCGTCGCTCGTCGCGGCCGAGGGTACCGTCGCGGCGCTCAGCGGCGAGTATCCGCTGCGGAAGATCGACCGGATCCGGGTGCGCGGCAAGGGCGAACCGGTCAAGCTCTATCAGCTGTTCTCGCCGGCTTCAGCGCCGACGGGGGAAGCGCTCGAGATCTTCGCGGCGGGGAGAGCGCTCTTCATCGAACAGCAGTGGCATGATGCGGAACGACGATTCGAGGACGTGCTGCGCCTCGATCCCGATGACGGCGCGGCTGCCCTCCACATCGAACGCTGCCGACGCTTCCGACAGGTGGCGCCGCCTCCCGATTGGGACGGCGTCGCGATCCTCTGAAATCGATCTCAAGGACGATCCCCATTCCATGACAACCGAACCCCAGGGCGTCCTCCAGCGCCCGACCGAGCGCGTCGGCGCCGTGCCGGATCGCCACCGCGTGATCCTCGTCGGCGCAACGGGCCTCGTGGGCCGCGAGGCCGCGCAGCAGGCGGCCGACAATCCCTACATCGGTCTCGCGTGCCCGGTGCGGCAGGTGCCGCCGGACGCCACCGAACGACACGGCATGAGCGAAGTCGACTTCGACGACCTCGAGGCCTCGGAGTTCGACTGGAAGGCGGACGGCATCGCCATCTCCCTCGGCACCACCATGAAGTCGGCAGGCTCGCGGGAGGCTTTCGAGGCGGTGGATCTCGGGCTCGTCATCGACGTGGCCCGGCGGGCTCGGGAGGCTGGGACGCCGACCTGCGCCGTAGTCTCGTCCATCAACGCCAGCGCCCGGAGCGGCAACTTCTACCTTCGCACCAAGGGACGGATGGAGGAGGCGCTGCGGGCGCTTGGCTTTCCGACCCTCGTTGTCTTGCGCCCCTCACTGCTGGCCGGGCAGCGGCGGGAGCTTCGGATCGGTGAGCAACTGGGCCTGCTCGCTGCCGCGGTGTTCCGCCCGCTGGTGCCCGAGCGCTATCGTGCGGTGCCCGCTGACGCGGTGGCGCGGGCGCTCCTCGCCGGCGCCATGGATCGCCTCCCGGGCGAGCGACTCATCCGTTCCGAGGACATCCGCTGAGTAGGGAGCTGGCTGCGCTGCGCGGCCTGGGCGCACGGTCGGCCGCGATGCTGGTGGCTGTCGGGATCACGAGCGAGGCCGAGCTGCGGCAGCTCGGGAGTGTCGCTGCCTTCCTCCGGGTCGCCGCAAACGGGCAGGGTACGCCGAGTCTGAATCTGCTCTTCGCCCTCGAAGGTGCGCTCACGGACCGCGATTGGCGCGAGATCGCCCGTCAAGACGGCGCAAGACTTCGCCTTGCGCTGGAAGACGCCCAGGCTGGCGGTGCGACCTGGGGGCCTGGCTGACGCTTGCTCGGATCGGGCTGTTCGGGATCCCTGTGGGGGACGGCCACGGCGGCGCATGCGCGGACCGGGCTTCGCTTGGATTGGGCGGTTGCGCTTGCGGGACGACCTGCCCTCGGGCACGTAGGCGGGGGGGCGTCACGCCGGAGCGGCGTCAGCCCGTGGCCGATCTCGGCGCTTCGGCCATGCCCAGCGTGCGCGCCAGGAACTGACCCGTATAGGACCCCGCCACCGTCGCGACCGTTTCCGGGGTGCCCGAGGCGATGATCTGACCGCCACCGTCGCCGCCCTCGGGACCGAGATCGATGATCCAGTCCGCCGTCTTTATGACGTCCAGGTTGTGCTCGATCACCACCACTGTGTTGCCGTGGTCGCGCAGCGTATGCAGGACCTGGAGGAGCTGCTCGATGTCGCGGAAGTGGAGCCCGGTCGTCGGCTCGTCAAGGATGTAGAGGGTCTTTCCCGTATCCCGCTTCGAGAGCTCGCGAGCGAGCTTCACGCGCTGGGCTTCTCCGCCGGAGAGGGTCGTGGCGCTCTGGCCGAGGGTCAGGTAGGAGAGGCCGACGTCGGTAAGCGTCTGCAGCTTGCGGGCGATCGTCGGAACCGGCTTGAAGAAATCCAGCGCGTCCTCGATGGTCATCTGCAGGACCTGGTGGATGTTCTTGCCCTTGTAGGTGACCTCGAGCGTTTCCCGGTTGTAGCGTTGGCCCTTGCACACGTCGCACGGGACATAAACGTCGGGAAGGAAGTGCATCTCCACGCGGATCATGCCGTCGCCCTGGCAGGCCTCGCAGCGGCCGCCGCGAACGTTGAAGCTGAAGCGTCCGGGCTTGTAGCCGCGCGAGCGCGCCTCCTGGGTGCCCGCGAACAGCTCTCGAATCGGCGTGAAGAGCTGCGTATACGTTGCCGGGTTTGACCGCGGTGTCCTACCGATGGGGCTCTGGTCGATCTCGACGACCTTGTCGAAGTGCTCGAGCCCCTCGAGCCGCTCGTAGGGCGACGGACGATGCGACGCCTTGTTCAGCTCGCGCGCCACGATCTTGTAGAAGGTGTCGTTGATCAGCGTGGACTTGCCCGAGCCGCTGACCCCGGTAACGCAGGTCATCAGCCCCACCGGAATCTCGAGATCTACCTTCTGGAGATTGTTGCCGGTCGCACCCTCGAGGCGACAGACGCGATCCGGGTCGAAAGGCAGCCGCTCGGCCGGGACGGCGATCTGGCGCTTGCCGCTCAGGTACTGGCCCGTCAACGACTCGGACGAACGCTCGATATCCGCCGGCGAGCCCTGGGCCACGATCTGGCCGCCGTGGACGCCCGCGCCGGGCCCAATGTCGACGACGTGGTCGGCGCTTCGGACCGCGTCCTCGTCATGCTCGACGACGATAACGGTGTTGCCGAGATCCTTCAGCCGGAACAGCGTGTCGAGCAGGCGCTGGTTGTCACGCTGGTGCAGACCGATCGATGGTTCGTCGAGCACGTACATCACGCCGACGAGGCCGGCGCCGATCTGGGAGGCCAGGCGGATCCGCTGGGCCTCTCCGCCGGAAAGGGTGTCCGCCTGGCGCTCGAGCGTCAGGTAGTCGAGGCCGACGTTGACCAGGAACGTCAGCCGCTCGCGGATCTCTTTCATGATCTTCGCCGCGATTTCCCCGCGCCAGCCCTCGAGCTCGAGGCCGTCGAAGAGCTCCAGGGCGAAACCGATCGGCATCCGCGAAATCGCCGGCAGGTTGCGGTCGGCGACGAAGACGTGCCGCGCCCCCCGGTTCAGACGCTCACCGTTGCACTCGGGACAGGGCTGCTCGCTGATGTACCGGGAAAGCTCATCGCGGATGACCGGAGACTCCGTTTCCCGATAGCGGCGTTCGAGGTTCGGGATGATGCCCTCGAAGCGGTGCGTCCGGATCGTCTCGTCACCGCGCTCGGAGAGGTAGCGAAAGCGGACCTTCTCCTCACCGCTGCCGTAGAGGATCTTCTCCTGGATCTTCGGGTCGAGGTCGGCGAAGGCGTCGTCGACGTCGAAACCGTAGTGGGCCGCAAGCGAGGTAATGAGCTGAAAATAGTAGGTGTTGCGTCGATCCCAGCTGCGCACGGCGCCGGCAGCAAGACTCCGGTCCGGATGTGCGACGACGCGCTCGCGGTCGAAGAACTGGGTCACGCCGAGGCCGTCGCAGCGCGGGCATGCGCCGGTCGGATTATTGAACGAGAACAGCCGCGGCTCGAGCTCCTGCAGGCTGTAGCCGCAGATCGGGCAGGAGAACTGGCTCGAGAAGACGAGGTCGATATCGTCTTCGTCGTTCATCGCGATCACGCGGGCGACGCCGTCGGCCATGGCCAACGCGGTCTCGAACGACTCCGCCAGGCGCTGCTTCATGTCCGGCTTGACCTTGAAGCGATCGACCACGGCTTCGATGGTGTGCTTGACCCGCAGCTTGAGCGGAGGCACGTCGTCGAGATCGTAGACCGTCCCGTCGACGCGGACGCGGACGAAGCCCTGGGCGCGAAGTTCATTGAAGAGCTGAACGTGCTCGCCCTTGCGCTCCTTGACGACCGGCGCCAGCAGCATCAGCCGGGTCCCTTCCTCGAGCCCGACCACCTGGTCGACCATCTGGCTGACGGTCTGCGCCTCGAGAACCTCGTCGTGGTCCGGGCAGCGCGGCTGACCGACACGGGCGAAGAGCAGTCGCAGGTAGTCGTGGATCTCGGTGATCGTGCCGACCGTCGAGCGCGGATTGTGCGAGGTCGACTTCTGCTCGATCGAGATGGCGGGCGAGAGCCCCTCGATATGATCGACGTCCGGCTTCTCCATCATCGACAGGAACTGCCGCGCGTAGGCCGATAGCGATTCCACATAGCGGCGCTGGCCTTCCGCATAGATCGTGTCGAACGCCAGCGACGACTTGCCCGAGCCCGAAAGGCCCGTGATCACGATCAGCTGATCGCGGGGCAGGGTGATGTCGATGTTCTGGAGATTGTGCGTCCGCGCGCCGCGGATCAGGATCTCGTCCATGCTTGTCCTGGTTGCTGACCGGTCGAGCGGGCAGGCGCCCGCCGAAGTCCCCCAGTGTGACCCAAAAGCGTGATGAGAGTGTAGTCCGCAGTACGAATCCCGCATGAAAAAGGGGACGCCGCTCGCGCGACGTCCCCCGCTGTGCCTGCTGCTTGCTGCGTGCGGGCCCTAGAGAGCGAGGGACCGCAAGACCGCCATCTTGGAAATCTGCATTTCCTCGAAGGTGAAATCGATGCCGCCGACGCCGTGCCCGGAGACCCGCAGGCCCGCGAACGGCATCCAGTCGACCCGGAACGCGGTGTGGTCGTTGATCATCACGGCCGATGCGTCGAGGCCGCGGTAGGCGGTCATCGCCGTGTCGATGTCCTGGGTGAACACGGCGGCCTGGAAGGACACGTCGAGGGCGTTCGCCCGTGCCAGTGCCTCGTCCATGTCGTCGTACTCGTAGACGCAGACGACCGGCCCGAAGACCTCGTTCCGACTGATCGTGGCGTCGTCGGAGGGGTTGAGCAGCACGGTGGGGCGGTAGCAGTTGTAGTCGAGGCGGGCGCCGCCCGTGACGAGCTCGGCCCCGCCGGACACCGCCTCATTGACCCATTCCTCGATGCGATCGACCTCGCCCGGGTTGATGAGCGGCCCCACTTCCGTTTCCGGCAGGCGCGGATCGCCGACCTTCAGCTGGTCGCCGGCCGCCGCGATCCGGCCCGCGAGATCCCGCGCGATCGAGCGGTGCGCGAAGATACGCTGGACGGATACGCAGACCTGCCCGGCGTGGTAGAAGCCGCCCTTGGTCAGCAGGGGCACCGCGTTGTCGAGGTCCGCGTCGGCCGCCACGATCACCGGGGCCACGCCACCGTGCTCGAGGGCGCAGCGGGCGCCGGGAGCGAGCTTCGAGCGCAGCATCCAGCCGACCTTGGCGCTGCCGATGAAGCTGAAGAAGCCCGTCCGGGCATCGGCGACCAGGCCGGTGGCAATGCGGTTGTTCTCGGTGGTGGTGACCTGGCACCACTCGTCGGGCAGTCCGGCCTCGCGCAGGATGTGAACGAAGCGGAAGCAGGAGAGCGACGTTGCCGCAGCGGGCTTCACCAGCACCGGGCAGCCGGCGGCGATCGCCGGGGCGACCTGGTGAACGATGAGGTTCAGCGGGTGGTTGAAGGCGCTGACCGCCACGACGACGCCGATCGGCTCGTGCATGGAGAAGGAGATACGATTGGCCGAGGCGCCCGTGACGCCCATCGGGTACTGGGTGCCCGACTGGCTCTTGAGGCATTCCGCCGCCAGTTCGACGCCCTCGATGGCCCGCGCGACCTCGACCTGAGAGTCCATGAGCGGCTTGCCGCCCTCGGAGGCCGCACCGAGCGCGAGAGCGTCGGCACGCTCCTTCATGATGGCGGCGGCGCGGTGGAGGATCGCAAGCCGCTCGGGGACCGGCAGCCACTTCGAGCGGTCCCGGTAAAGCCCATGGGCCGTGGCCATGGCCTGTTCGGCCAGGGTTTCGTCGATCGTGTCGACCGTCGCCAGCAGTTCGTCGTCATAGGGACAGCGAACCTCGACCTGGCCCGTGGGCGTGCCGCCGCCGGCCAGGGTCAATCCAAAGTGCTCCGCCATGGTCGAATCCTCCCGAAAAAATCGTTCGGCCACCCGCTGGCGGCCCCCAAAACGCCGGGAGAAGAGACGTTACCGGTTGGCGTCGCTCGCCTCGAAACCGGACCTGAGGATCAGCTCCCCTCCCGATCTCGGCCGCGGCGCCTGGCTGGACAGTCCCCCCTGTTCCCCCGGGCTGTCGAAGCCGATCGCGCCGGTGGTCGGCGGCTGGTCGGCTTCGAACACGAAGGTCATCATGGTACCCCAATCAAGCGTCTCGTCTGAAGGTGCGCTCCAGGCGATCTCCCCGGCGTTCTGCTCCAGCAGCCAGCCGGTGGTGGACCGCCCCGCAACGCCGATGAAGGCCGGGTTGCGCACGACGACCTGGTCACCGAGGGAGACCGAGAAGCGGCTCACCTGCGGGTCGTAGTCGACGTTCATGATCGAGTAGACGTATCGGGTCCAACCATCGCCGAGGTCCACGGCGCGCGCGTCCACCAGCAGGCGGCCGCCGCCGCTATCGACCTCGGTCGGCTCGCGTCCACCTTCCGCCGCAATGCGGGAGATGGCAGGCCCGATTCCGAACTCGCGCTCCTCGAAGACCCACACCCCGCTCTGGCCCGATGGATTGAAGGTACGGTCGAGCTCGATCGTGCTCATGGAGTTGAAGAGATCAACGTCGTCGCGCACCAGGTACCAGGACTCGACGAAGAGCCGATCGGCCGAAGCGACGACGGCCTCGTCGACGGCGGGCAGGAAGTCCGTGACGTCATCGATGACGGGCTCGCACTGCCACAGGAACGGGTTGCGCGGTACCCGGTCGCAAACACCGTCGCAGTCGAGGTCGAACACGGAGCCACAGGATTCCCAGGCGACGGGGAAGGCCTCGAGCTCGTCGCGCGGACCCATGAAGCGGGGGTCCGAATTCGTGCTCGCCGAATACAGGTCCTCGCAGCCGGAGACCGCGACCCGCGACGATCGAAACGGGCAGGGGCAGTCGAAATCCGGGTCGCTCGAGGGTTCGTTGACCGAATTGAAGGCGTGCTTGATGCCGGAAAGTCCCACCTGCTCGACGACGCCGTCGTCGCGGAGGCGGTACACGCTCCAGACGAGATAGCCGCCGGCGCTCTCGCCGTAAGGCTCGCAGGAGCCGCTGCCGTCGTCGATGCAGTCGAGGTCGAGGTCCGGGGTCACGAACCGGGAGTACCACGGGGTATCGGCAGGACCGATCATGCGGAAACGCGCGGTCGGCGCCATGTAGACCACGCCGCGGTCCCGTCCCAGGGCGATCTGTCGTTCCGAGACCGGGTTGAACTGCGGGTCCGGAATCATCAGGAGATCGACGAACACGTCCTCACCGTCGGGCCAGGCGGGGTTCGCTGAGCAGAGCGCCTTCGGTGTGGCCTCGGCGCCATCGAGCAGCAGGCGCCCGGCCATGGTCACGCTTCCCAGGAGCACCGAATCGACGCCGTCGACGCGCAGCATTGCCGCGAGGGCGGGGCCCGCGCGGACGTCCATGACATCGGAGCGCAGGGTGCTGGTGCCGTTCGGAATCCAGTGATGTCCGAGGCGGAGCCTGAGAAGATCATTGCCGGCGAGATCCGAGACCGCGAGATCGAGGGGACGCTCCGGCGCGGCGCGCAGCAGGAAAGAGCCGAGGTCAACGGTGCGGTCACCGATGCGGAGCCTGGGGCCGCCGGTGAAGACGAGGCCGGCCCCGGTGAACTTCCGCACCGCGTCACCGTTCAGATCGAGGGTGAGTGTGCCGCCGGCCTGGCTGTCGGCGGAGAAGTTGCTCTCGCCCGCCAGCTCCGCGCCGACGCCCGCGAGCGCATCGGCGTCGAGGCGCCAGGTCATGGCGGCCGCGTCGAGGGCCCAGGTTTCGGCCTGCGCGGGCGCGGTCAGGCAGGCACCGGCGGCGAGGAGCAGGGCGAGCAAGCTCGTGCGTTGACGGCTCATGCGTTGGCGTTACCTTCCATGGTGCGCTCCATAATACGCAGGTAGACGTCGGCAAGCGCGGGCAAGGCGCTCACTTCGACCCACTCGTCGATCTTGTGGATCGAGGCGTTCACGGGCCCCAGCTCGACCACCTCGCTGCCGGTCGGGGCGACGAAGCGTCCGTCCGACGTGCCGCCCCCGGTGTTCATGTCCGGCGCGATCCCGAGAATCTCCCGGCAGGCCTCGTCCACCGCGGTCGGGAGCGCGCCCGAGCCCGTGATGAAGGGGCGTCCCGAATCCTCGGTCTCGAGGTCGTAGGCGAGCCCGTCGGCGTCGAGCTCCGCGCGCACCGCGGCGATGAGAGCTTCCGGCGTGTGCTGCGGGTTGTAGCGGAAGTTGCAGCGGACGCTGGCCGTGCCGGGGATCACGTTGGAGGCGCCGGTGCCCGCGTTGAGATTCGAGATCTGGAAGCCCGTTGCCGGGAAATGGGTGTCGCCCTCGTCCCAGCTTCGACCGGCCAGCCGCGCCAGCGCGGGCAAGGCCCGGTGGATCGGGTTTTCGGCGAGCTGGGCATACGCGACGTGCCCCTGGATGCCGCGAACGGTGATCGCAAGGTTCAACGAACCGCGGCGGCCGATGCGAACGATGTCGCCGAGGCGCTCGGTCGAGGAGGGTTCCCCGACGAGGCAGTAGTCGATGTGATCGCCGCGCTCCTCGAGCAGCGGCACGACCTTGCGGACGCCGTCCACGGCGATGCCCTCCTCATCGCTGGTCACCAGCAGGCCGACGCGGCCCGGGTGGTCCGGGTACCGGTCGACGAAGCGTTCCAGGGCGACGACGAAGGCCGCCACCGAACCCTTCATGTCGGCGGCGCCGCGACCGTAGAGTCGCCCCTCCCGTTCGGTCGGCTCGAATGGTGGACTCGTCCACGCATCGGTTGGGCCACTGGGGACGACATCCGTGTGGCCCAGGAAGACGAAGAGGGGACCGCTGTCGCCGTGGACGGCGAGCAGATTGTCGACGTCGCCGAAGGGCAGGGCCTCGCAGCGGAAGCCGCGCTCGGCCAGGCGCGCAGAGATCAGCGCCTGGCAGCCCGCGTCGTCCGGCGTGACCGAGGGGCGTTCGATCAGCGATCGCGTGAGGGCAAGGACCGGCTCCATGACGCTCAGCCTTCGGCGGCCGCCGCGCCGGCGCCGCGCAGGAGTTCGTTGACGGACACCTTGGCCCGGGTCTGGTCATCCACCTGCTTGACGATGATCGCGGCATAGAGGCTGTGCGAACCGTCCTTGGCCGGCAGGCTGCCGGGCACGACGACGGATCCGGCCGGTACCCGTCCACGGGTGATCTCACCGGTCGTGCGGTTGTAGATCGGCGTGCTCTGGCCCAGGTAGACGCCCATGGAGATCACCGAACCGTGCTCGACGATGACGCCCTCCACGACCTCGCTCCTCGCGCCGATGAAGCAACCATCTTCGATGATCGTCGGTGCCGCCTGCAGGGGCTCGAGGACGCCGCCGATGCCGACGCCGCCGGAAAGATGGACGTGGCTGCCGATCTGGGCGCAGGACCCGACCGTGGCCCAGGTGTCCACCATCGTGCCTTCGCCGATCCAGGCGCCGATATTCGTGTAGCTCGGCATCAGCACCACGTCCGGCGCCACGTAGGCGCCGCGGCGAACCGTCGCCGGCGGCACGACGCGGGCACCGCTCGCCGTGATGCGCCCCTCCGCGCCAGGTCCCCAGAGCAGGGGGACCTTGTCGAAGTAGGTCGCGTGGCCCCCGGCGATCGGTTGATTCTCCGAGAGCTTGAAGTACAGCAGCACCGCCTTCTTCAGCCACTCGTTCACCTGCCACTCGCCAGGCGCGAGGGGCTCGGCGACGCGGAGCTCGCCACGCTCGAGGCCCTCGAGGCAAGCCTCAACGGTGGGCAGGAGCGACTCGCGGGCTGCCGCGACGTCGAGCTCGTTCCGCTGGTCGAACGCGTCTTCGATGATCTGCTTCATTGGGTTTCTACCTCTCCCGTAGCCCAGGTGCCAAGGGGCGTGATCTGTGCCGGCATGTCGCCGCCTAGCGCCGCCCGCAGATCCTGCCGGAGCGGGCCGAGAGCGTCGTCGCCAAGCGGCTGGCCGTGCTCGTCCGTCAGCACGAAGTGGTCCTCGACGCGCTCGCCAAAGGTGGCGATGCGCGCGCTGTGGACGCGGATACGATTCGCCAGCAGCGCCTGCGACAGGCGGGCGAGCAGTCCCGGTCGGTCAGAAGCGTAGATGTCCAGGCAGGTCTGGCCGCGCACCTCGCTGAACCTGATCTTGGGTTTGCGCACGAAGTGCTGGAGCTTCCGCGGCAGGCTTGCCTGCGCCGGGGCAGGCCGCAGCGGGCGCTGACTCAGCGCGGCCTCGAGGTGTTCGGCCAGCCGTGTGGCGCGGCGCAGTTCGTCGACGGGCTGCTGTTCATTGTCCAGGACCTGGAAGGTGTCGATGATCCGACCGTCGCCGAGATTGAAGAGTCGCGCGTCGATGATGTTGAGCTGCACCTCGCCGATGCAGCCGACGATCGTGGCGAAGGTGCCGTCGCGGTCCTCGGCGCACACGAAGAGTTCGGTGCACTCCTCGTTGGCTTCCTTGCGCACGCCGATGATGGGCAGCGCCTCGTGTTCGAGCATGAGCTGCGTATGCCAGCAGACCTGGTTGGCGGAATGGCGGAGGAAGTAGCCCGGCGGCAGGCTTGCCCAGGCGGCGCCGATGCGTTCCGCGGACACGCCCTCGGCGTCGAGCTTGCTGCGGGCCCCGGCGCGGGTGTCGCTGATCCATTCCTCCCGCCGCGCCGGGTTCTCCAGGCCCCGGTCCAGAGCTTCCCGAGTGAGCCGGTAGAGATCCTGCAGGAGCTTGCCCTTCCAACCGTTCCACAGCTTCGGGCTGGTGCCGCTGATGTCAGCGACGGTCAGCAGATACAGGAACTTCAGGTAGCGGACGTTTCCGACCTGCCGGGCGAACTCGTTGACCACCTCCGGGTCGGAGATGTCCTTTTTCTGTGCCGTCACCGACATGATCAAGTGGAGCCGAACGAGCCAGACGACCAGCCGCGTGTCGGCCGGGGAGAGGCCGTGGGCCTCGCAGAAGGCCTGGGCATCGTCGGCGCCGAGCTCCGAATGGTCGCCGCCGCGGCCCTTGGCGATATCGTGAAAGATCCCCGCCAGATAGAGCAGCTCCGGCTTGTGGAGCCGGTACATGAGCTCGTGGGTCATCGGGTACTTCTTGCGGTCCGGCGCCACGAGGAAAGCGTGCATTCGGCGCAGAACCGTCAGCGTGTGCTCGTCGACCGTGTAGACGTGGAACAGGTCATACTGCATGCGACCGGTGATGGCGCCGAAGATCGGCAGGTACCGGTCGAGGATGTCGTAGCGATGCATCCGGGTGAGGAGCCCGGGCACGTCGGCGCCGCTGCGCAGCACCGCCATGAACGCGGCCCGCACATCAGGATCGGCGCGGAAGTCATCGTCGATGTAGCCGACCGCCCGCCGGATCCGACGGATCGTCTCGGCCCGCACCCCGCGAATGTCCGGGCGTTCGGCAAGGCGGACGAACATCTCCATGAGCAGCGCGGGGCGCTTGTCGAAGAGGTCGTCGTCGCGGGCCGCCAGGTTGCCGTTGACGATCTTGAACCACTCGTCGATCTCCTCGACTTCCCGCTGGCGTCCGGCGTAGAGGCGCTCCTCCATGGCCTGCATCAGCCGCTCGGTGATGCGGTCGATGTGACGCACGGAGCGGAAGTAGCCCTGCATCATCTGCTCGACGCCGAGGTTCTCGACGTGGCCGTCCTCGAAGCCGAAGCGCTTCGCCAGCTCGCGCTGATGCTCAAACAGAATCCGGTCCTCCCGGCGGCCGGCCAGGAGATGGAGTCCGTAGCGCATGCGCCAAAGCGCGGCCTGTTCCTCCTCGAGCGCCTCGATCTCTTCGGCTTCGGCGTGCTGCTCGCTGACCAGGCACTGCTCGGCGTCATCGCCGAATTCCCGGGCAGCGATCCAGCTGATCAGCTGGATATCCCGGAGCCCGCCGGGGCCCTCCTTGAGATTGGGCTCGAGGTTGTAGGCTGAGTCGCCGAAGCGCTTGTAGCGGTTGGCCTGCTCTTCGACCTTCGCGCGGAAGAAATTCTCGCTGGGCCACAGGCGCCTGCCGGCAATTCGCGTGGCGAGCTTCTCGTAAAGGCGGGTCTTGCCGTCCAGGGGCCGTGCTTCCATCATCGTGGTCATGATGGTGAGGTCGGCGCGAGCAGCGTCGATGCATTGGGAGACCGTCCGCACGCTGTGGCCGATTTCCAGCTTCAGATCCCAGAGCACGGTGAGGAACGCACTGATCGCGTCGCGATCGGCGGGACGGGGATCGCGCTTCGTGAGAATCAGAAGGTCGATGTCCGAGTGCGGATGCAGGACGCCCCGACCGTAGCCGCCGACGGCGACCAGGCACGCGTTCGCGCCGAGCCAGGCCTGCTGCCAGAGCTGGACGAGCAGGGCGTCGATCAGCGCCGCACGCTCGGCCACCAGCACACGGACGTCTTCGCCGTCCCAGAAGCGTTTCTCGTGATCCCCGTCGTGGGCTTTCAGCCAGGCCAGCAGCGTCGCACGATCGTCCGTGGCGGGCGGCCGCGAAACGGCGGCATCGCTCAAAGCGGGTCCCCGGGCAGGCAGGTCAGCGCCTCGTAACCGTCCTCGGTGCAGGCGATGGTGTGTTCCCACTGCGCGGAGAGGCTGCGATCCTTGGTGACCACCGTCCAGCGATCGGGGAGAAGCCGCACGTAGCGCTTGCCGGCGTTGACCATCGGCTCGATCGTGAACGTCATGCCCGCCTCGAGCGCGAGGCCCATGCCGGGCTCACCGTAGTGCAGCACCTGGGGATCCTCGTGAAACTCGAGGCCGATGCCGTGGCCGCAGTACTCGCGCACGATGGAAAAGCGCTCGGCTTCGGCGTGTTTCTGGATGACGTTCCCGATATCGCCGAGCGTGACGCCGGGGCGCACCAGTTCGATGCCCTTGACCATCGCCTCGTGCGAGACCCGGCAGAGCCTCTGGGCGAGGATGCCCGGCTCGCCGACGAAGAACATCTTCGAGGTGTCGCCGTGGAATCCGTCCTTGATTACGGTGATGTCGATGTTGACGATATCGCCGTTCTTGAGCTTCTTGTCTCCGGGGATGCCATGGCACACGACGTTATTGACCGACGTGCAGATGGACTTCGGAAACCCGCGATAGTTGAGCGGGGCCGGAATGGCCTGCTGCTCATTGATGATGTAATCGTGGCAGATCGAGTTCAGCGCCTCGGTCGTCACACCGGGCTGGACGTGCGGACGGATCATCCGCAGCACCTCGGCCGCGAGCTGTCCGGCAACGCGCATCTGGTCGATCTGTTCGGGCGTCTTGATGGAAACCGCCATCCGGGCAAATCCTGCTTCCTGGGGCGGGTCGGGGTGCCCGCCGAGTCGCGTATTGTCAGGCCATGGGCGTGAGAAAAGCAAAAACGCGGCACGCGCGGGGCTTTTCGTAGAGGGTTTACGAATGTCTCGGAACGCGCGTATAATGGGCCGGTTTTGTGCTTCCAAAAGCACAGGACGTTCAACCAACGACACACGCGTATACGCAACCGTTCGGCTGGGTGCCTTGGTCCGCGAGGATCCGGGTTCGCCGGCGGGATACGCGGAGGCAGAACCCGAACACAAGGAGAGATCATGCCTAACGTCACCATGCGTGAAATGCTGGAGGCCGGTGTCCACTTTGGCCACCAGACCCGGTACTGGAACCCGAAAATGTCGCAGTACATCTTCGGCGCCCGCGGAAAGATTCACATCATCAACCTCGAAGAGACTGCGCCGCTGATGAAGGACGCGCTGAACTACATCAGCCGCCTCGCCGCCAAGCGCGGGTCCGTCCTGTTCGTCGGCACGAAGCGCGCCGCGCGCCAGGCCGTGCGTGAGGAAGCCGAGCGCTGCGGCATGCCGCATGTCTCGCACCGCTGGCTCGGCGGAATGCTGACCAACTATCGGACGGTCAAGCAGTCGATCAAGCGCCTCGAGGAAATCGAGGAGATGGAGAAGGACGGCACCTTCGAGCGTCTGACGAAGAAGGAAGTCCTGCAGCTGACGCGGGAGCACGACAAGCTCGAGAAGAGCCTGGGTGGTATCCGCAACATGAACGGTCTGCCGGACGCGCTGTTCCTGATCGACGTCGGCTACGAGAACATTGCCGCGCTGGAAGCCCGCAAGCTCGGGATTCCGATCATCGGCATCGTCGACACCAACAACGACCCGGACGGCGTCGACTACATGGTGCCCGGCAACGATGACGCGATCCGCGCCATCCAGCTCTACGTCCGCGCCGCAGCCGATGCGGTGCTCGAGGGCAAGGCGTCCGCGCCGGTCGTCGAGTCTACCGACGAGTTCGTCGAGCTCGACGCGGACGGCAACCCGGTCGCGGCGGACAAGGCGCCGGCGAAGAAGGCCAAGAAGAAGACGGCCAAGAAGACCGCGGCGAAGAAGACCGCAGCCAAGAAGACCGCGGCGAAGCCGGCCGAGGAGAAGGCTCCGGCCGAGGAAGCGCCGAAGGCCGAGGCCGCCACGGATGACGCTCCGACGGAGGAGGCTCCGAAGGAAGAGGCCACCAAGAAGGCCGCTGCGAAGGACGAGTCGGCCGAACCCGCCGCTGAGGCGCCGGCAGAGCCGGCGGCCGCCGCCAAGGATTCGGACGCCACCGACGCATGATATTGGCCCCGTCCGCCGCGGGCGGGCGGAGCGTTCAACTGAACATAGATAGAGTTTCGAGAGGAATCGAGATGGCAATCACTGCAGCTCAGGTCAAGGAGCTTCGCGAGCGCTCCGGCGCCGGGATGATGGAGTGCAAGAAGGCCCTCCAGGAAGTCGATGGCGACATCGAAGCGGCGATCGAGCACCTGCGCAAGACCGGTCTGGCGAAGGCTGACAAGAAGGCTGGCCGCGTGGCCGCCGAAGGCCGCATCGAGCTCGCCCAGGGCGACTCGGGTGCGGTCCTCGTCGAGGTCAACTGCGAGACCGACTTCGTCGCCAAGGACGAAAACTTCGTCGGCTTCGCCCGCAATGTCGCGGAAGCGGCGCTGGCCGGAAACATCG
>JBCCZC010000086.1:0-16126 GCA_039188505.1 Pseudomonadota bacterium
AAGACCTCGAGCGCCGTGCGCCAGCGGCTGTTGATGCCCAGGACGCCACCGTAGTCCTCCAGCGCATCGGCTAGCCGCAGCCCCTGGAGGGACAACGGGCGGGAGCTACCGCCCAGCGCGCGCTCCATCACCTCGGCGGCCTCGCGCGGCTGCTCGGCAAAGACCAGGGCGCCCGCCCACTCGACGAGCGCACTCACGAACTGATCCTGGTATGCCGATCCGAGCGCCTCGAACTCGTCGGCGGCCGCGGCGTAGTGCGTCAGCGCCGCGTCGATCCGCGACGTCCGCGCGAGGGCGTTGCCCTGAAGCGCGTGCCAACGGGCGCGATCCGGGGGCGTCAGCCATGGCCGCGCCTCCTCGAGACGATCCAGGGCCGCATCGACTTCGTCACGGTCCAGCGCCAGGGAGGCCATGGATGTCAGAACCCGGGCGCGGAGCGGTGTGTTCGGGGGCGCAACGGCGAGCGCGGCTGCCAGGGAATCCGTGGCCTCGCCGGGCCATCCCTGCTGCAGCTGCGCGCTGCCGATGAGGTGCAGCAGGTCCGCCTGCACGGCCGGTTCGGCAGCAAGGGTCACGCGGACTTCCCGCTCCCACGCGGCCAGGAGTTCGCGCGTCGAGCCCGGCTCTTCCTCCGCATAGGGAGAAGCAGCGCCAAGGATCTCCCGCGTGAGTGCCTGGACGCGCTCGGCGGTCTGTGCACGGGCGAGGGCCTCGTTGCGGGCGGCCGAGATGTTCGCGAACGACACCACGAGGACGGCCAGCACGGCCAGGAATCCCACCGCTGCGATTGCCGTGGCGAGGCGATTTCGCGCCAGCAGGCGGGACACCGAGTAGCCGAAGCCGCCCGCTCGGGCGTCCACTGGCTTCGCCTTCCGGAAGGCCTTTAGATCGTTGAGCAACGCGCGGGCGGATTCGTAGCGCTCATCGGGATCGCGGCGCAGGCACTTGAGAATGATGGCGTCGAGATCACCCCGCACCCGCCGCGCCTCACGCCCCTTGCCGATCCGCTGCAGCCGCTGGCTCGGGCGTTCGGGCGCGCTCGTCGTGACGGCGAGGACGACCTGGCGCTGGGGATCTGTCGGCTCGCCGAAGGGATTGCTGCCGGTGACGAGCAGGTAGAGGACGATGCCAAGCTGGTAGATGTCCGTCGCCACGGTAATGCGCTCACCGTCGAGCTGCTCGGGGCTCGCGAAGGTCAGGGTCAGGAGGCGTTCCGTTTCCTGGGTGGCCTCGTCCACCGTCTTGGCAATCCCGAAGTCGAGCAGCTTTGCCGTACCGCTGGCCGTTACGAGAATGTTCGAGGGCTTGATGTCCCGATGGATGACGGCAGACGCGTGGGCGTGCTCGAGCGCCCGCACCACCTGGGTGAAGAGCTTGATGCGCTCGACGAGGTCGAGTCCATTGCGGGCGCAGAAGCGATCGATCGGGAGGCCGTCGATGCGCTCCATGACCAGGTAGGGGCGACCGTCCGGAGCGACGCCGCCGTCGATCAGCCGCGCGATATTGGGGTGCGACAGGTCGGCAAGGATCTGACGCTCCAGTCGCAACCGCTGCTGCGAGCGAGCGTCCGGATCGACGTTGCGCATCAGCTTGATCGCGACAGCGTGCTCGTACTCGCCATCGGTCCGGCGCCCCGCGTAGACCGTCGACATGCCACCCGTGCCGAGCCGGGACTCGATCGTGTAGGCCGCCAGCTCGGTTCCGATCATCGCATCGGGGGGTTCGCCATCCGCCGCGAGAGACTGCATGACCCGCAGGCCCCCACCGGGCGTCAGCAGCTCATCGAGGTCGACGGTGGTCATGGCGAAGAATGCGCTCGTTCCTTGGGCGTCTCCCAAGTTTACGCAATCAGCGCGGCTTTCCCGCCAGGCGCCGCGAGTCAGCCGTCAGCGGCGATGGCCGCAGCCCAGGTCCGCAGGTCGCGCGCCATATCGCTACCGCCGTAGCCCATCGACTCGAAGAAGGCCAGGGACTCGCCGACCACCGCCGTCGCATCGGCGGGTCGGCCGGCCGCGGCCGCCTCGGCGTAGGCGAGCGCGCCGTCGAGGTAGATGCGCTCGGGGTGCCCCTCCCGCCAGGCGTAGGCCGCCCGGGCCTGACGGAGCTGATCGTGAGCTTCGGCGCCACGCCCCGCCTCCAGCAGCGCGGTGCCGTAGAAGAGATGGTTGTAGCGCTGCTGCAGGGGAAACACCTCGAGATCCGCCTGACGTTCGAGGATGGCCAGGGCGTCATCGAGGCGACCCTGGCGGCGCAGGATGCCGGCCTCCACCCGGTCCAGGCGGCGGAAGCGCTCGTCATCCGGCTCGCTGCCGAGCGCAAGGAAGCGCGCGCGCGCGTCCTCCAGTGTGATTGCCGCCTCTTCCGGACGCCCGAGGCGCAGCAGGACCACGGCGATCGAGTGGGTGACGAGCGCCTCCGGGAAGAGGCGCCGGGTCTCTCCGGCCTCCAGGAGGCTCATGGCCCGGGAGAACGCCTCCAGCGCTTCGGCGTTGTGGCCGTTCGCCATCTCGGCCTGGGCAAGGTTGTTGTACTCGACGGCCATGCGCGGATCGTCCTCTCCCACGAGGGCCGCGCGCTCCGCGATCTGGGCCCGTTGGAGCACCAGCTCATCGCGCCAGTTGCCCAGATCGCCATGGATGCCCACCAGCATCCCGCGAATCTGGATGATCTCGTAGCGGCGCTCGTCCGTCTGCTCGAGCTGCTCGAGCAGGGCAATGGCCTGCTCGCCGTTGATCAGGGCGGGCTCGTAGCGGCCGGCCTGCCGCTGCGCTTCGGCCAGCGCGTAGTAGGCGTTTCCGAGTATGTCCCGCGCCGCGGGCGCCGTCGCCTCGATGGTGGCGATGCCGGCCTCCGCCAGCGCGAGACCCCGGTCGATCTCATCGAAGTGTGTGAGGCGCGTGCCGACGACCACCTTCATCTCGCCGAGCGCCAGTGGCGTCTCAGCCAGCCGCTCATCGCTGAACTCGTCGAGGAAGTCGAGGACCGCCCGGACCGTACCCAGGCCGCGCTCGGCTTCCGGCGACATCGCCTGGACGCTCTGGATCAGGAACTCCTTGCTGGTCTGCGCCTCGAAGCGGGCCCGCTCGGCGCCCTCGCGCGCAGCCTCGGATTCCTGCTGGGCCTGTTCCGCGGCGAGGCGCGCCTGGGCCTCGGCATCCCGCGCCGTTTCCGAACGATCCAGCAGCACCAGCGCCACCGCCAACCCAACGACCAGCGAGATGACCAGCGCGCCGACGGCACGCCGCCGAAAGCGGCGCTGGGGCGCGGCTTCGAGGTCGCTGATGGCCAGAGCGACCTGGTCGAGCGTGGCGCGGTCGCCCGGCGTTCGAGCGAGCAGGCGTCCCACGACCGGCGCTTCCTCGGGAGCCGCGCGGCGCAGATCGGCAAGGTCCGGTGGATCACCGCGCTCATGGGCCGCCTGGATCTCCAGGATCGACGTCCCCGTGAACGGATAGCGACCGGTCGCCGCAAACTGGAGGACGGCACCGAGCGCCCAGGCGTCCGACGCCGGGCTGGGCGGCTGCCCCGCAAACAGCTCTGGCCCCATGGTGACGGGAGAGCCGTAGCGCGCCGGGTCGTCAGCGTCGCTCGGCGAGGCGGCGCCGAAGTCCATCAGGATCGCGCGCTCGCCCTTGTCGATCCACACGTTGGCGGGCTTGAGGTCGCCGTGAACGATGCCCTGCTCGTGGACCGCGGCCAGGCCCGCGGCCAGGTCGGTTGCCAAGGCCCGCAGCGCGTCACCGGCGAGCCGGCGCCCGCTGGCCACATGATCGGCGAGGGTCTCACCCTCGAGCAGGTCGGTCCACAGGCCGGCAATCCCGTCGTCGACGTCCGCGCCGTGGACCGCCAGCACCCGCGGATGGTGCACGCGGGCGTGCCGACGCGCTTCGGCGATGAGCTGTCCCGCGTCGAGATCCTGACGATCGTGGCGGAACAGCTTGAGCGCGACGTCGCGGTCGAGCACCGGATCGTGCGCCCGGTAGACGCGCGCGAAGCTGCCCTGGCCGATGACCTCGAGCACCTCAAGACGTCCCCAGTCGAACGGACAGAGTGGTTCGTCTGCCTCGGCGCCGGCCATCCGCGACTGGAACACCGAGCGCAGCGTCGCAAGTTCGAGCAGTCGAGCGGCGGCGCGCGCCTCGTCGGAGTCGTCGCCCACGCGGCCACTGTTGTCCGGCGTCTGACCATCGGCGATGGCGAGGGAGAAGTCTTCCAGCCAGCGTTCTTCGCTCATAAGCCCATGTCCCTTCGGATCCGGCAGAGGATGCCTCTGCCTTCCAAATGCCGGCCTCGCGAAAAGCGAACGCTCAGCGTGCCGCGTCGTCCATGGCCAGCGCGAGCTCCTTGAGCGCCCGCGCCACGGTCATCCGCGCCGCGTCCGGGGAGGGCGCGTCGATCTCATCGGCGATCTCGGCGTAGGGCAGATCGAACTCGAGCCGGAGGATCACCGCCTCGCGCGGTCGACCGGCCAGCGTATCGAGCGCCTTCTCGTAGCGCTCGAGCGTCTGCCACTCCTGCAGCTGGGTACTGATCCCGGCTTCACCACTGGGAATGTCGAAGCGCTCCGTGCCGTCCGGCTGCCGCCCGGCGCGCCGCAGCTCTTCCTTGACGCGATTCATCAGGATTTGCCGCAGATAGGCCATGAATGAACCCTGCCCGCGCGACTCGAAGCGACCAAGCTGATTGAAGGCACGCAGCAGCGTCACCTGAACGAGATCCTGGGTGTCCGCGATATCGCGCGCGGGCGCGGGTAGCCGACCCCGCGCCCAGCGGGTGAGCCGCTCCGAGCAGCGACGGAAGAGAGCGTCCCGCGCGGTCTCGTCGCCGGTCTGCGACTTCTCGATCAGGGTCTGGGTGGATTCGACGTCCATAGGTCGATGCTGTCCCGATCGGGCGCCGGGTGCAAGGGCTCTCGCCTTGGCGGTACCATCAGGAGCCATCCCTGCGGATTTCAGCGACCGTGGCAGCCGAAGCGCCTCCCGAACCGATCGACGAGAACCAGGACCTCACCAGCCGCGCGGCCGACTTCGCGACCCACGCGCACCGGCGCATCGACCAGCGGCGCAAATACACGAAGCAGCCCTACGACGTGCACCTTCGCGCCGTGGCCAAGAAGGTCGCTACCGTGACCGACGATGCCGAGGTGATCGCCGCAGCCTGGCTCCACGACACGATCGAGGACACGCCCGCGACCTACGAGGACATCGAAGCCGAATTCGGCCCTCGCGTTGCCCAACTGGTCTCGGAGCTCACCGACGTCAGCCTCCCCTCGGACGGCAACCGCGCCGTCCGTAAGGCGATCGACCGCCGACACCTGTCAGAGGCGAGCCCGGAAGCCAAGACGATCAAGCTCTCGGACCTCATCGACAACGCGACAGACATCGTCCGCCACGACGCGAAATTCGGCCGCGTTTTCGTAGCCGAAGCGTCCTTGCTCCTCGAGGTGCTCGAGGGTGGCGACTCGACGCTGATGAAGGAGGCCCGGGAGCTCGTACGCACGAGCGCCGATCGCCTGGGCATGAGCCAGCTTCTGTCCGGCGCGCTCACGCTGCCGGATCTCGATGCCTTCACCCCGCCGACCGAGGACCCGGAGCGACGGCGGCGCCTGAACCGCCTCTTCGGCGAGTCGTTCCACGCGCTCGATATCACCGAGTCGCTTTGTTCTTTCGATTTCTCAACGAAACCGCGCCACGTCGCCCGGATCCTCGACGACCGGGAGGTCCCCGTCGCGGGCGCCCGGCACGAGGGTCGGATGATCGGCTACGTTCGCCGGTCGGACCTCGACGACGGCCTGCAGGACTCGGACGTCCGCCTGTTCGAGAGCGATCAGATCGCCGCCGGCGACGCGCCGCTCACGGACGTGGTCCACATATTGACCCGGCACGAGTACTGCTTCGTAAGCATGCTCGGAGAGGTCAATGGGTATATCTCGCGAGCCCAGATGCAAGGCCCCGCCGCGAGAATGTGGCTATTCGGCCTGGTGACCTTCGTGGAGATGGCCTTCACCGATCGGGTCAAGGAACTCTACCCCAATCGCAGCTGGCAATCCGTCCTGTCGCCGGCGCGGCTCGAGAAGGCCCGCGCGCTCCAGGCCCATCGCGCTCAGCGCGGCGTCGACGTTCCCCTGCTCGAGTGCCTGCAGTTCGGCGACAAGGCGCGCCTGTTCATCAACAACAAGGACAACCTGAAAGCGTCCGGTATCAAGAGCAAGAAGGCCGCTAAGTTGGTGATGGACGACCTGGAAGCGCTGCGGGACCATCTCGCCCACGCCCAGGATGTGGTGACCCACAACTGGCCACCGATCGCCCGGCTGGCGCGCTTCGTCGAGGATCTGGGCGCCAGCACCTAGCGCGACGTTCAAAACACCGGTCGGGAGCGACGCAGCAGCGGCCCCAGCCCGCGGTCACCCCAGGCTGGCGCGATCGTGCGGCGCGTCGAAGTCGACGGCCGGCCCGACCGGCACCACACCGGTCGGATTGATCGATTCGTGGCTCGCGTAGTAGTGCTTCTTGATGTGCTCGAAGTCGACGGTGGGGCGGATCTCCGGGCGCTGGAAGAGGTCGCGCGTGTAGCCCCAGAGATGCGGATAGTCCGCAATCCGGCGGACGTTGCACTTGAAGTGACCGACGTAGACCGGATCGAAGCGCACGAGCGTGGTGAACAGGCGGATGTCGGCTTCGGTGAACCGGTCGCCGACCAGGTAACGCTGCGTAGCCAGGCGCTCCTCGAGCCAGTCGAGGGTCTCGAAGAGGGGCACCACCGCCTCCTCGTAGGCCTCCTGGGTCGTCGCGAAGCCTGACTTGTACACGCCGTTGTTGACCGCGTGGTAGACGCGCGCGTTGACGGCGTCGATCTCCTCGCGCAGTTCCTCCGGGTAGTAGTCCCCCGGCGTCGCGCCGACACCGTCGAAGGCCGAGTTGAGGATGCGAATGATCTCGGAGGATTCGTTGTTGACGATGGTCCCCCGCTGCTTGTCCCAGAGGATCGGCACCGTGACCCGGCCCGTGAAGTCCGGGTCCGCCGCCTGATAGACCTGGAAGAGGAAATCGGCGTTGCGCACGGGGTCCGCGATCACGCCGGCGGCAGGCGCGAAGGTCCAGCCCTTGTCGCGCATGAGCCAGTTCACGACCGAGATCGGGAGCATGTCCTCGAGACCCTTGAGGGCGCGCATGATGAGCGTGCGGTGCGCCCAGGGGCAGGCCAGTCCCACATAGAGGTGATAGCGATCGCGGTCGGCCGCGAAGCCGCCCTCGCCCGTTGGCCCCGCCGAACCATCCGGCGTGATCCAGCTCCGGAACGCCTGCTCCTGGCGCTTGAAGCGACCACCGGTCGCCTTCGTGTCGTACCACTGATCGCGCCATTGTCCGTCGACGAGCAGGCCCATTGCGTTCTCCTTTTGCCGCTAGCGTTTGCCGATCATTCTCCCCGCCCGCGACCGGCATTAGAACCGGCAGCATCGAATACGGTTCGTCTCCGGAACGTACGCAGATCAGCCACCGAGCTGGAGGAGAGCGGCTTCCCGGTACGCCTCGCCAACGGGCACCTCGACATCCGCGAGTTCGACGTCGTGGCGCGTCACCGCGGTGACTCGCTGGCGATTGACGATGTAGGAGCGGTGCACGCGAACGAAGTCGGGACCCAGCCTGTCCCCGAGCGATCCCATGGTCTCCTTGGTCGTGTAGACCCGATCGGCGGTGTGGATGCGCGCGTAGTCCTTCAGCCCCTTCACAAACAGGATGTCCGCGCACGGGATGCGGATGTCCTTGCGGTCGACGCGGACGAACAGCGCCGTCAATGCCGCGGGAGTGGCCGCCCGTCCGGGCTCGGCGCGCGGCTGCGTGGCCAGAAACCGCTCCACGGCGCGGAAGAACCGCGGGAAGGTGATGGGCTTGAGCAGGTAGTCGACAGCCTCGAGATCGAACCCGTCCAACGCGTAGTCACGATAGGCCGTGGTGAAGATCACCCGCGGCGGGCGCACGAGGCCGCGATAGAAGTCCGTGCCCTTCAACGCCGGCATCTCGATGTCGAGGAAGAGCAGATCGACCGATTCGGCGGCCAGAATCCGGCTTGCATCGATGGCGTTCGCGCAGGACGCGACGATCTCGAACTCCGGCAGCTTCTCGAGATGCCCCGCAATGAGGTCCCGCGCGAGCACCTCGTCGTCGACGATCACGCAGCGGTAGCTCATGCTGCGAGCCGATCCAGCGCCAGCGTCGCGGTGAAGCGCTCGGCGCTGTCGACGAGATCGAGACGATGCGCGTCGGGATACAGCAGGCCCAGCTGCCGGCGCAGGTTTGCAAGTCCGATGCCGCTGCGCTGCGCGTCATCGTCGTTGGCTGGAGCGGGCCGGGTATTGCTGACCTCGAGCACGATCTCCCGGTCGTCCGAACGCAGCGCAACGTCGACGGCGGCGTCGCCGAGGGCCTGGCTCACGCCGTGCTTGAAGGCATTCTCGATCAGCGTGAGGAAGAGCAGCGGCGCGACCGGTTCGTTCCCGGCGCTGTCGTTCGAGAAACTCACCTCCACACGGTCTCCGAAGCGCAGACGTTCGAGCGCCATGTAGTCCTCCAGCATCGCGACCTCTTCCCCCAGCGATACGTAGTCGTTGCCGCAGCGATAGAGCACGTAGTCGAGGATCCCCGACAGCTTCGCCACCGCCTCCGCCGTCTGAGGTGAGCGCTGGATCGCGAGCGCGTAGATGTTGTTGAGGGTGTTGAAGATGAAGTGCGGGTTGAGCTGGTTCTTCAGCGCTTCGATCTCCGCGGCCTTGCGTTGCTCGCGCGACGACGCCTCCCGCTGCTCCTTCCGGTAGTAAGCAACCGCGATCAGCACCGCCGCCGGAAAGCAGAGCAGCGGAATCTTGGAGAAGACGATCCACCGGATCACCAACGAGAAGCCGAGGCGCTCGATCAGGTTGAGGTCGCTGATGGCCACGTACTTCTGTGCGTAGGACGCCGCGTAGGTCGGCTCGAGATAGAAGTAGCTGATGAGAATGTTCACCTCGGCCGCGATGAAGAGGACCCCGAGCAGCAGCGCCGCAAAGGTCTTCACCGCACCGCGGTCGAGCCATCGGGGCTTGAGATAGCGAACGGCGATGATGGCGACCAGGGCCTGAAGAGCGGTGATGGTACCCCCGACCTCGATGACCTCCCTGGGCGATGCGTAACGATGCCAGTCCGGCCCGACGTTGAGCAGGAACACCGCAGCCCAGAAGGCCAGATGGGAGAGCACGGTCTTGAGCATGGGCGAAGAGGTCAGTGGCAGCCGCTTGAGCTTAGCGCAGTGCAGAAGCGCCGGCGGGCCAGGCGGTCGAATGCGCGCCGATCGTCGACGAATCCCCTGCCGGCGTCGACGAATCGGCCCGGACCGCCGAAAACGCCGGATTCGCGCATTGGTCGATGCAGCGGTTGCCTCCGTCTACGAACGCCCTACAAGGCGGCCTTCCCGGCCTAGCGTGAGCCTCCTCTTGCCTTGATGGAGTCTCACCATGTGCCGTTTCCTTTTCCTCGCAGTGCTGCTGGTCGCACCGCTCTTCGACGTTCATGCCGACCCGGCGCCGATCGGCCAGCCGACGCAGGCCATCCTCGTCACCGGCGCCAGCAGCGGTATCGGCAAGGAGATCGCCGTGACGCTGTCGCGGAACGGGTTCTTCGTCTACGCGGGCGCCCGCAAGCCGGCGGACATCGCAGCCCTCAGCCGAATCCCCAACATCGAGGGCATCCGCCTCGACGTCACGGTCCAGGAAGATATCAATCAGGCGGTCCAGACCATCGAGGCCAGCGGTTGGGAACTCTTCGGGCTGGTCAACAATGCCGGCGTCTTCGTCTTCGATCCGCTGATCGAGCTGTCCGAGGACGACCTCCAGTTCGTCATGGACGTCAATGTCTTCGGTCCCTTCCGCGTGACCAAGGCCTTCGCGCCGCTGCTCATCGAAAGCCAGGGTCGGATCACCACGACGGGCTCTCTGTCCGGCCTGTTCTCGGGTCGCCTCATGGGCGCGTACGCGATGACGAAGCATGCGATCGAAGCCTTCACCGACTCGCTCGCGAAGGAGCTCGCGAAGTTCTCGGTCCACGTCAGCGTGATCGAGCCGGGTAACTTCCGCTCGAACATCATGCGGAACACCGCACGGCGCCTCGAGCGCATGGCCGAAACCGGAGAGACGACGCGCTTCCGCGAAGAATTCGAGCGCTTCGCGTCCTTTACCCAGGTCGATCGTTCCCATCATGCGTCCCCGCAGCCGGTCGCCGACGCGGTGCTCGAGTTCATGACGACGGACAAGCCGAAGCGGCGCTACATGGTGACGCCGACCCAGCGGGAGGCGGACTATGCCATCGAGCAGACCCTGCACCGGGTCGTCGAGCTCAATCAAGGCCACGCCTTCTCGAAGTCGCCCGAGGCGATGGTCGCAACGCTGCAGCAGCTCCTCGACGCGGCGCACTGATCATGTTCCGCCATGCGATCGATCGAATCATGCTCGTCAAGCCGGAGGAGCAGCGGGCGACCATCGCGGCCTTCGCCACGGTGTTCCTGCTCATGGGCGCCTACTTCGTGCTCCGACCGGTCCGCGACGCCATAGCGAGCGACTGGTCGGACAGCGAGGTCAGTCTGCTCTGGAACCTGCAGTTCTTCCTCAGCATGGGCCTGGTCGCGCTCTACGGTCTGGCCGTATCGAAGCTCCATTTCCGGCATGTCGCGCCGGCGGTCTACGGGCTTTTTGCGCTGAGCTTCCTGGGTTTCCATCTTCTCGCGCCGCGGATGGCGGATCCGACGCTGGTCGAGAAGGCCTTCTACCTCTGGGTAACCGCCTTCAGCCTGCTGAACCTGTCGGTGTTCTGGAGTTACATGGCGCAGGTATTTCGCCGGGACCAGGGCGAGCGACTGTTCGCCATCATCAGCGCCGGAGCGAGCGCTGGTGCGATCCTGGGGCCGGGCATCCCGACGCTCTTCGCCGAGTCGCTGGGCCTTGACGGGCTCATGCTCCTCGCTGCAGTCGGGCTGCTCGCGGTCATTCCACTCGTGCTCTACATCGATCGGCTGCGTCCCGGTGGAGCGGTTCCGTCGACCGCAGCAGCCGGTGCCGGGGCCACACCCGTCGGTGGCCGCTGGTGGGCGGGCTTCCGTGACGTCGCCAGGAACCCAACGCTTCGCTGGATCGGGCTCTTCCTGCTTCTGTATGTCTTCATCGGCTCGTTCGTCTACTTCGAGCAGAAAAACCTCCTGGCCGCCTACGCGCGCCCGGAGCGCACCGCGATCCTCGGCGGGATCGACTGGATCGTGAACACCCTGACCTTCGTCTTCGCCTTCTTCCTGACCGGACGAATCATGCGCCGGTGGGGCATGGCCACGACCCTGGCCCTGGTCCCGGTCGCGGTAGCGGTGTCCCTGCTGGCGCTGGCGGCGGCACCAACCGTGCTGGTCCTCCTGGGCCTGCAGGTGGTCCGCCGCGTGGGCAACTACTCGATCACCCGTCCCGCCCGGGAAGTGCTGTTCACCCAGGTCAGCACGGAGGAGCGCTTCAAGGCGAAGTCCGTCATCGATGTCGTCGTCTACCGCGGCGGCGACGCGGTCAGCGGCTCGCTGTTTGCCCTGCTGACCGACGGCCTGGGCATTGCCCTAGCGGCGGTCTCGCTGGTCGGGGCATCGCTTGCCGCGTGCTGGGCGGCCGTCGGCGTACGCATCGGCCGACGCTTCGACGCCGGCGGTCATCACCGGGCTGGCGGACGCGACGCGGCTGCCACCCGTTCATCCACAACGCTCACCATCCAGGAGAACACATCCTCATGAAAGCACCGAAACTCATTGCCGCCTGTCTGCTTGCCTTCGCCTGCCAGGTGTCCGTTGCCAACGACGCCGTCGGCGCCAACCCGGGCGCCGAGCTGCGCGCCTTCTTCGACGACTATCTGTCGGTCTACAACCGCCGCTTCGGGCGACCGGAGCGAAGCGCGCAGTTTCGCGAAGATCTCGGCAAGGTCGTGCGGATGCCGGTCCTCCAGGTGCCGCCCCAGGGCGCGCCGTTCGCACCGGAGTCCGTTGCGTCACTCGGCGCGAACTTCGAACGGTTCGTGACGATGCTCGAGCAGCGCGGCGTGGCGAAGCTCGAGTGGGAGGAGGTCGACATCCACCCGCTCACCGCCAACAAGGCGCTGGCAAACAACGTCGGCCGGGGCGTCAACGAGGCCGGGGAGACGGTCTACGAGACGGTTTCGTTGTACCTGCTGCACCGCGATGACGAGGGCTGGCGCATCTCCCTTTTCAGCCCCTACAACGTCGACAACCGGCTGCTGATCGGCCCCGAGCTGTAGCGGTCTCCGCGCCACCTCGCTCCGTGGAGCGGGGTGGCCGCGCGGGGACTCCGCTCAGGCCGCTTTCGGCTGATAGAGCTGGATGAGGTTGCCGCAGGTGTCGACGAGGATCGCGAATTTCACTTCACCGGCGTCCGTCGGTTCCGTCGTGAACGCAACACCGCGACCTGAGAGCCGCTCGAACTCGGCGTCGACGTCGTCGACCTCGAAGGCGGTGAACGGGATACCCTGCTCGAACATGGCCTCCTGGAAGGTCTTGCCTGCCGGATTGACGTTGGGTTCGAGCGAGAGTTCTGTTTCGCCGCCCTCCGGTGACTTCACGGTGAGCCATCGGAACTCCCCGACGGGAATGTCGAGGCTCTTCTCGAATCCGAGGATATCGGTGTAGAAATCCAGCGCCTTCTGCTGGTCGTCCACCATGATGCTGTTCAGCTTGATTCGCATGGGTCACCCGAGCTGTCGATGAACCCGGACCATAGGCTACTCAGGCGAGGCAATGCTTCTCGATATTTGCGATTTCTTCGTCAGTGCACCGCGCATCAGGTCCATGCAGCCGGGCGAAAGATCCTCGCCCGAGTCCTTCAGCTGCTGCCGGTAGGCCGAGGGCGAGCGACCGAAGCGACGCGAGAACAGGAAGCTGAAGCTGCCGAGGCTCGAGAAACCGACCGTCATGCAGATCTGGGTGATCGACTGGTCGCTCCCGACCAGCAGGCGCTTGGCCTCGTCGAGGCGCATCCGCGTGCGGAAGCCAACGGGCGTTTCGCCGAAAACGGCCTTGAACTGGCGGACGAAGTGGTAGCGGGACATGGCGGCTGCCTTGGCCACGTCGTCGATCGACGACTCCGTCGAGCCAACGTCTCGTAGACGGTCGCGCGCTCGACACAGCCGGGTGATGTGGTCCTTCGTCAGCATGGTGGTCCCTGGCCCATGACCATGAGTCTACCGCGGGGCGCGCCGCCGGCGCAGCAGCACCGTTATCCGGCCGGTCGACGCGATCGACCTGCTCGGGAAAACGCCGATTCGCGGAGTGCGCCAGGAAATTCGCCGAAAGCGGACGCTCAGGTGCCACGCTTCGGTAACTTCAGTCGGAGCTGACCACCTGGATGTTGAACTCGCGACGAATCTCCTCGATCGATCGATCGAGGTATCTCCCGTAATCGGACCATGGCCAGGGCTGGCTCATCCGTCTCGCATTCAGGACGGCGCGAGGTGCGTACGCGAGCAGGCGCAGGATGTGCCTGGCGAGATGGGTGATTCGATACTGCCTGAAGAGGCTGAAGGCGCTGGCCTCCGAGTAGGCCGACAGATGTTTCCAGAACCCCAGCGTCGTGCCGAAGATCGTGAAGATCTTCAGGATCCCTTCGCCGTAGAGCGAGGTGTCGCAGCCGAACACGACGTGCGCAGCGTCGTGGCAGCGGAAGAACTCCGCCACTTCCGGTGCGGCTTCACGATCGGAGAAGACGGCTGCGTTAGCCTGGTAGTAGGCGCTCAACCCCTCGCGAAGCGTCGCTGCGGGTGTTTGCTTCATCCGCGCTTCCACCTGTCTGGATATCCGACCAACCCGTTCGGCGGCACGCCGCAGCCTCGTCCAATTCTTGACCGCACAATGGGTCGGCAACGGCAGCCATTGCTGCCTGAATCAGGTGTCTCGGAGGACGTCTGATGCGAATCATCACGCTTCACCTTGGCACCGAGTTCCTCACATATCTCGCGCCCTGAAGCCACCGATTCGCATGGTCCTGCGCATACTCGATCAGATAGTTGTCCTGCTCTTCCTCGTCGTACACCAGATAGCGGGTGACGCCCGGCTTCAGGTTCAGCTCGAGTGCGGACTGCCTGCCACCCTGATCCCTGCCGCCTGCGACCGCAAAGCTGTACGTTCCCGGTGAGACCTGGAACCACGTGTACTGCCGGGAGGCGAGGGCGGCGATTTCCTTGCCGTTGACCAGCAGCGCGTGGGCTTCGACGCTCCCATCCGGAATCGTGTTCAGGACGTAGACCGTCGCATCC
Organism: Pseudomonadota bacterium; assembly: GCA_039188505.1. Classification (GTDB taxonomy): domain Bacteria; phylum Pseudomonadota; class Gammaproteobacteria; order Xanthomonadales; family SZUA-38; genus JBCCZC01. The sequence continues at coordinate 14,316 of JBCCZC010000086.1, forward strand.
GCTTTGGTCGGGGGAGCGAGATAGGGCGCGCAGCCGGAAAGGCAGATGACGGCGACCATGAAAGTGGCTGCAATTAACGGGAGTTCGCGCCGCAGGAGGGGCCACGGCGGGCACCGAACAGCCTTCGTGGCCACCTCGGCTACCGGATGATCTGAATACCCGTCCATACGCCCCTTGCACCCGCCCGCGCCCGCCCAGCGCCCCAGTGACGCTAGAACCGGCCATGCTCCGAGGGCATCTGCCAGATCGGATCGACCAGCTCGAACCGCTCGAAGATCTGCCTTGCCTCGGCCACGGACCACTTGACCCAATCCCGATCGAGGTGTCTTCCGTACCACACCTTCGCGAACTCCCAGATCTTGCCGATCGGTTGCACGTCCCCCTTGCTCATCCCGTGCCGGTGGCACCAGTCGTCGATGTGCAGCTCGGACTCGAACATCAGCATGACGCTGCAGGTAAAGGTCACGTTATCCCAGGCATTGCTCATCGGCACCGGAAAATGGATGAACAGGTTCTCGTTGACCAACCGTCCATCACTGACCTCGATGACCACCTGCTTCGCCTCGCCGCCCAGGGTCGTGGTGATCGTGAGATCCCGATCGAGCAGCGCCGCCGCGCCCAGGGAGCACCAGGCGCAGTTTCCCCACCATCCGCCGTCAGCCGCTTCGATCCAGAAGTTCGTGGGCGCGGTGGAGAACGGGTGCATCACCCAGATCTCGGCGGAATCGGGATGAAGCACGACCCCGTGATCATCCTGGAGCGCCTCGAGGGCCTGGATCATCTCCGTCCTCGTGACATCGAACCGTCCGGTCAGTTCGGAGACGGTCGGTGCGCGCCCCCCGTCGACGATCTGCCGCATGACGTGATGGTGGAGACTGGAATGATTGAGGTTCACGGCACGAATTCCGGACGCGGTTCGTTAGCTCATCATCGTGCCAGAAAACGGTCAATGCAGCCGGACTCGTCCCGGGAATCGCGCCTCGAGAACATGGCACCTGGACCGTGCTAGCGCCGCAGGGGCTGACGCGCTCCATAGGTCAACGATCGCCAAACCCACTCCAGGGGGCCGAAGCGGAAATAGCGGAGCCAGTAGGGCGCTGCAACGAGAAAGCAGCCCCAGGTCACGAGCACGACCACCATGAGCTCGGACAGCGACAGCTGACCGAACAGGCCGAAACCGAGGTTCGAGAAGAGCAGCAGGCCGATGACCGATTGCAGGATGTAGACGGTGAATGCCGCACGGCCGACGGCGGCGATCCGCGCGCCCCGCCATCCCGCCCCGACCGCGGCAAGAACGAGCGCACTCCAGAACAGGGCGCCGCCGAAACGATGCGCGTACCCGGCGACGCTCAGGACCAGCACCTGCGTCGGTTTTTCGGGGTCGAGGAACGGTCGCAGCAGATAGTAGACCGACGCGACGCCCAGGCCGGTCGCGGCGAGAATCCCGTAGCGTTTGACCGATAGCCCGCCGCCCAAGAAGCCCGTTTTCAGCAGCGCCATCCCGAGCAACATCGTGCCGAGCGTATCGATCCAGACGCCGCCGAGTACGAAGAGATCGAGCATGTAGTAGCGCGCCGCCTCGAGCCTGGCCACGATCTGGCCCTCGAGGGAGCCGAGCAGGATGGCGGCAACGCCGTCGTAGGCATCCGGCGTCGCGCGCCAGAGGATCGGCGCGTCGGTCTCCGAAACCGGGAATTTCGTGTAGTAGGCGAAGGCCACCGCCTGCAGCGCCAAACCGATCACCACGAGGGATCGTGCAGGGAGTCGGGCATGCGGCACGGCCAGAAATCCGCAGAGGGCGTACCAGATCA
>JBCCZC010000087.1:0-16075 GCA_039188505.1 Pseudomonadota bacterium
CGACGGGGGCGGCGCGGTCGTCAGCATCACCTCGGTCGCCGGGCAGACGCATATCGGTACCGGCGCGCCTTATGCCATGAGCAAGGCGGCGCTGGAGCAGCTCTCGCGCACCCTTGCGGTCGAATGGGCCGGGGATGGAATCCGAGTGAATACGGTGGCGCCCTGGTATATCGACACCGAGCTCGTGAAGCCCGTACTCGGCCAGACCGATTATCTGGCGGAGGTCCACGCGCGGACGCCCTTGCACCGCGTTGGCAGACCGGAGGAGGTCGCTGCGGCCGTCGCCTTCCTCTGCCTGCCGGGAGCGAGCTACATCACCGGTCAGTGCATCGCGGTGGACGGCGGTTTCACCGCCCAGGGATTCGTTCCGCCCTGACGCATCCTTCAGCGTCGGGCGATATCCGGCAGCCCCGACATCTGCAGCCAGAGCAGCTGATCGCGGTCGTACCACCAGAGCTGGCGGTCGATCATGGTCCGCTCGCGCAACGTATGACGGTTGACCAGCCGCAGCTCCATGATCCTGACGAGCTCGTCGGGATCTGCCGTGATCTCCTGCGACTGGAGCGAGTACCCGGTGACCTGAACCTGCTTGAAGCGCTCGAGGATGAATCCCAGCTGCGACTCGCTGGGCCGCGCATCCACGTGCATCAGCGAGATCGCGCGGGGGAAGTTACCCCAGCGGATGGACTTGTCATAGGCCTCGGTCGCCACCCTGAGGCGGTAGTCCTTCTCGGCCGTCGCGCACCCGGCCATCGTCGCTACCAGGGCGGCCAGCACCACAGCCGCGCCGATTCTCATCCGTCTGTTCATCTGCCGATCCTCAAAGCTGCAATCCCTCGACCTGCTCGCCGCGCCGATCTGCGACGTAGCGACCGTCCATCGTCACGGCCGCACAATCCGGTCCCGCCACCCAGCTCGTCATGGCAATCCGCGCACGCCCCCGGCGCTCGAGCCCGCTGATGAACCGCGTCCACTGATCCTCCGAGGGCAGGTCACAGTACGCCGTGATCACGCCGTCCACCGGGCGATGGTAGAGGAATTCACTCTTCTGAATCACTACCGACGCCTCCAGCTCCCGGCGGCGCAGCTCGACGTGGAGCAGCCCCCAGCCCGCCATGAGCAGCATCGAGGCGATCGATCCACCGAACGCGGTGTGCTTGTCGTTCCGATTCGCGGCAAGCGGGGCCATCAGCTGGATCGACCCCGGCTTCAGGACCACGACCTGGAGCCCCATCGGCACCGAGATCGGGATTTCCGCTTCGAAGAATGCCTGCAATTCCGCAGCCGTCATCGCTAGGGCCCACGTCAGGTGGCGAAGAGGCGGCCGGGGTCGCGGAAGGACTTGAACTCGAGTGCGTTGCCGCTGGGATCGCGTACGAACATCGTGCCCTGCTCCCCGGGCAGGCCCTCGAAGCGCACCGTCGGCTCGATGAGGAACGGGATGTCCAGATCCCGCAGACGCTGCCCGAGTGATTCCCAGGCGTCCCAGACCATGACGAGACCGAAATGGCGCACCGGCACCGCCTCCCCGTCCACGAGATTGGTCGCCGCGGCCTGGCACTCGTCCGGCGCGAGGTGTGCCGTGATCTGATGGCCATGGAAGTCGAAATCGATCCAGTGATCGCTCTCGCGCCCGACACCGAGCCCGAGGGTATCGACGTAGAACCGGCGCGTCGCCGCGAGGTCCGAGACCGGGAAAGCAAGATGGAACGGCTGCATGGCGAACTCGCTGATGACCGGTGCCGCAAAGGTGCAGAGTCTGGCGCCGCGGGTCAATAGCCGGCGGCACGGTTCACCGCGTCCGGCAGCTCGCCCGTCGCGATGAAGTGGCGGTAGTTCCGCGCAACGATGTCCGCCGCACGCAGCGGATCGGTAAGGCCGGCGACGTGCGGGGTGACCGTGACCCGGGGGTGAGACCAGAACGGATGACCGTCCGGCAGCGGCTCCGTCGCGAAGACATCCAGGACCGCGCGGCCGAGGTTCCCGCGGTCCAGCGCGGTCAGTAGATCATCCTCGACGAGGCATTCGCCGCGCCCCACGTTGATGATGGTGGCGTCCGGTCGCATGGCGGCGAAGACCGAGCGATCGATGAGCTCACGTGTCTCGCCCGTCGCGGGAAGCGTCGAGACCAGGAAATCGGACTCCGTCGCCAGGGCGAGCAATCCCGGGCGGCCGTGGCGGCAGCGGATCTCGCCGTCTCTGGGACGGCGCGTCCACGCGGCGACGTCGTACCCGAGCGTCCGGCATGCAACAGCAACCGCGCGGCCGACGCTCCCGAGCCCCAGGATCCCGACCTTCGGCCGCACGAGTCGCGAACCCGCGCGCCACTGGCCAGCGCGCTGATCCACCGCAAGGCCGGCGAAGTCGCGCGCCAGCGCGGTGACGTGAGCCACGACGTAACCCGCGATCTGCTGCCCGAGATCCGGATCCACGAGTCGACCCACGGGAATGTCGCGGAGCACAGGGTCGGCCAGCAGGAAATCGACGCCGGCGCCGTAGGACATCACGGCCTCCAGGCCGGTCAGGGCATCGAGCGCGCGAGCGGGATGCTTCCACACCACGGCAAAGCGGACCCCCTCGGGATTGCCGATGCCCGGCCACAGCGTCACCGCCTCGCTCGGCAGGCGCTCTTTGAGGAGCCGGGCCAGCCGGGAGCCGCGATCGTCCCCCATGATGACGGCCAGCGACACGGGTGCCTCAGCCGCCGTAGACCTGCGCCGGAAGCCAGGTCACCAGCGCCGGCCAGGCGGCGATCACACCGAGCACGGTGAGCTGGATCACGATGAAGGGAACGACGCCGCGGTAGATGGCCCGCGTCGAGATCGTCTTCGGCGCGACACCGCGCAGGTAGAAGAGCGCGAAACCGAACGGGGGCGTCAGGAACGACGTCTGCAGGTTGATGGCGATGAGGATTCCGAGCCAGATCGGGTCTACGCCCATCGCGAGCAGCACCGGCCCGACGATCGGCACGACAACGAACGTGATCTCGATGAAGTCGAGCACGAAACCCAGCACGAAGAGCAGCGCCATCACGGCCAGGAGGGCCCCGACCTGCCCGCCGGGCAGGCCTGTGAGGAGCTCGTGGACCACTTCCTCGCCGCCGATCCCCCGGAACACCAGGGAGAACACCGAGGCGCCGATGAGGATGAGAAAGACCATCGACGTGACGTGGACGGTGGTCTGCATCACGTCACGCAGGCGCATGAAAGTGAGCTGCCCTTGCAGGAGGGCCAGCAGCAGCGCTCCGGAAGCCCCAACGGCCGCAGCCTCGGTCGGCGTGGCAACGCCGAGCATGATGCTGCCCAGGACGGCGACGATCAGCGCAAGGGGCGCGACGAGGGCGCTGAAGATCTGGCCGATGCCCGGACGGTCGAAGCCGGTGTCCTCGGGCGCCGGCATCCACTCCGGACGCAGCACCGCGGTCCCGACCAGGTAGATGAAATAGCCGCCGACCAGCAGCATCCCAGGAATGATGGCACCCACGAAGAGCTCGCCCACGGAGACCGTCTTCGGTGAGAACGTCCCCAGGTTGAGCTGCGCCTGCTGGTAGGCGTTGGACACGACATCGCCGAGGATCACGAGCACGATGCTCGGCGGGATGATCTGCCCGAGCGTGCCGGCGGCGCAGATGGTCCCCGTAGCCACGCGGGGGTCGTAGCGTGCCCGGAGCATGCTCGGCAGGGACAGCAGTCCCATGGTCACGACGGTCGCGCCGACGATGCCCGTGCTGGCCGCCATGAGTACACCCACGGCAAGCACGGAGAACGCGAGGCCGCCACGGAGCTGGCCAAAGGCAGCCGCCATGGTGTCCAGGAGCGACTCGGCGATCCGCGAGCGCTCCAGCGTCACACCCATGAACACGAACAGCGGCACGGCGATCAGCGTTTCATTGATCATCGTGCCGTAAAGCCGATTCGGCAGCGCCTGGAGGAAGGCCGGATCGAAGAACCCCGCCGCCTCGCCGACCAGCGCAAAGAGCAGCGACACACCGGCCAGCGTGAATGCGACCGGGAAGCCGAGCATCAGTGCGCCGCAGACGCACCCGAAAAACAGGAGGGCGAGGCCGGCCTCGCTCATGCCCTGCGCCCCGTCAGGATGAAGCGCGCGCGGGCCACGGCGATGAGTATGCCCTCGAAGGCGACCAGCAAGGCCGTGATCGGGATGAGCGTTTTCAGGAGATAGACGAGCGGCAGACCACCCGCCTCGCGTGATCCTTCCCGCACCTGCCAGGCGGCCGCCACGTAGTCCGTGCTGACCAGCAGAATGTAGGCGCAGGTGGGCAGCAGCAGGAACAGGACGCCAAGGAAGTCCACCCACGCCTTCCGGCGCTTGGTGAATTCACGGTAGAAGATGTCCACACGGACGTGCTGGTCGTGCCGCAGCGCATAGGCCGCACCCAGCATGAAGACGATGCCGTGGAGGTAGGTCACCGATTCCTGGACGGCGATCGAACCGATGCTGAAGCCATAGCGCGCAACCACGATCGTCAGGGTGACCAGCACCATCGCCAGGGTCAGCCAGGCCACGGCGCGGCCGATCCACTCGTTCAGGGCCAGCAGGTGCTTCAAGAATCGTCTCCCCCGTAGGCGATCGCGGGAGTGTAGCACCGCGACTGCCGGTCGTTGTCCCGATCATGACGCGCACGGAGGCTACAATGCCGGCTCGCTCACTGCCCGAGGAGTCACCTCTTGAGCCAGCGCTACGCCGGTGTGAAGACGCTCGCCGAAATCGACTGGGCCACCTGGGAGGCCGTCGACCGGGCGACGCTGACCTTCGTGATCGACGGTGACCAGATTCTCCTCATCCGGAAGAAGCGCGGCCTGGGCGCCGGGAAGATCAACGGCCCTGGCGGCAAGCTGGACCCGGGCGAGACCCCGGAGGCCTGCGCGGTGAGGGAATGCGAGGAGGAGGTCGGCATCACGCCGACGGATCTGAGCTACATGGGCCAGAACCTGTTCCAGTTCACGGACGGCTACTCGATCCATGTCTGGACCTACCTGTCGCGGAGCCACAGCGGAACGGCGATCGAAACCGACGAAGCGCTACCGCTCTGGGTGCCACTCGATGCGATTCCCTACGAGGAAATGTGGGTGGACGACGAACTGTGGCTGCCACCGGCGCTTGCGGGCAAGACCTTCATGGGGCGATGGATCTTCGAAGGTGACGTCTACCTCGACCATGCGCTGGAGACCTTCGACCGCTGATGGGAACGACGCCTCAGGCGCCTACTTCCACTCGGCCACCTTCCAGTGCACGGGTCGGATCGGCGATTGCGGATTCAGATCCTCGAAGAGACCATCGCCGTCCATGTCGAAGAGGTAGTAGGCAGGCGCATTCACGGGCGTGATGCGGACCATGTAGAGTCGGCCGTTCTGCATGTACTCCTCGATGATCTGCCCCTTCTCGTCGGTCCGGATGATGACGGACGGATCGTCGATCTGCTCGCCGGCACGGACCTTTGGCGGGATCGGCGCGGGCGCCCGCTCGGTCAGTTCGGGGGGCTCGGGCGCGTCAACCGGCGGCGGCGGTTCGGCCGGGTCCTGGGCCGAAGCCGCGGTGCACAGACCGACGGCGAGGAGAACAGCAAACAGCGCTTTCGTGTCCATGCCTTGAGTATACGCATTCGCGCCGCCGCCGCGATGTGAATTGGCGCTCGCTTCGACACCCGGGGGCGGCTCGAAAATCCACGGCCCCCTCGCTATAGTCCCGGGCTCTCCCTTGCTCGGTAAAACCGCATGGCCGCTGAGACCCTCTGCCTGGTCGACGGATCGTCCTATCTCTTCCGCGCCTTCCACGCGCTCCCGCCGCTGACGAACGCCCAGGGCGAACCGACCGGGGCCCTCTACGGCGTCGCCAACATGCTACGCCGCATGATGCGCGAGGAGAAACCGACCCACGTCGCGATCATCTTCGATGCGCCCGGGAAGACGTTTCGCAGTGACATGTACCCCGACTACAAGGCGACCCGACCGCCGATGCCCGACGAACTCCGCGTGCAGATCGAGCCGCTGAAAAAGCTGGTCGAGGCGGAGGGCTACCCGCTGCTCTGCGTCCCCGACGTGGAAGCCGATGACGTCATCGCCACGCTTGCGCGCGCGGCGTCACGACGGGGCCTGCGCACCGTCGTATCGACCTCCGACAAGGATCTTGCCCAGCTCGTCGATGACCACGTCGAACTGGTGAACACCATGACCGACACGCGCATGGACGCGGACGGCGTGAAGAACAAGTTCGGCGTCTGGCCCAACCAGATCATCGACTATCTCACGCTCGTCGGTGACACCGTGGACAACGTGCCCGGCGTCAACAAGGTCGGCCCGAAGACGGCCGCGAAGTGGCTCGATCAGTATGGCGATCTCGACGCCATCATGGCCGACGCAGAGAGCTTCAAGGGCAAGATCGGGGAATACCTCCGGGAGGCCCTGGGCCACCTGCCGCTGTCCCGGCAGCTGGTCACGGTCAAGGACGACGTCGAGCTGGATCTGACCATCGACGATCTCGACATGCGCCCGGCCGATCCCGAGAAGCTCGCCGACTACTATGAGCGCTGGGGCTTCAAGACCTGGCGCCGGGAGCTCGCGGAGACCAGCGACGACGTCGCGCCGGTCGAGGAGGCGCCACCGCCCGAGAAGGATTACGAGCTGGTCCTCGACGAAGACCGCTTTGCCGACTGGGTCGCGCAGCTCGAGAAGGCTGATGTCATCGCCTTCGACACGGAGACGGACAGCACCGATCCCAATCGGGCGGTCATGTGCGGTCTGTCGTTCGCGGTCGAAGCGGGCAAGGCGGCCTACGTGCCGTTCGGCCACGTGTATCCGGGCGCCCCGAAGCAGCTCGACCGGGATTTCGTGCTCGATCGCCTCAAGCCCATCCTCGAGGATCCGGCGAAGACCATCGTCGGGCAGCACTTCAAGTACGACCTCATCATGCTGCAGCGCCTTGGCATCGATGTGCCCGGCTTCCGCTTCGACACGATGCTGGAAAGCTACGTCCTCGACTCGACGGCCGGGCGCCACGACATGGACAGCCTCGCCGGCCGCATCCTTGAACGCGAGACCATCCACTACGAGGACGTCGCCGGCAAGGGCGCGAAGCAGATCACCTTTCCGGAAGTCGGTCTCGAGGAGGCGACGCCCTACGCCGCGGAGGATGCCGACGTCACGCTCCAGCTCCACGCAAAGCTGTGGCCGCAGCTCGCCGACCAGGAAGGCCCCCGCGCAGTCTTCGAATCCATCGAGATGCCGCTGGCGCCGGTCCTCGCCCGCGTGGAGCAGACGGGCGTCCTGGTCAATGCCGAGCGGCTCGCGAAGCTCAGCAACGAGTTTGCGACGCGCATGGCCGCGCTCGAGCAGGAGGCTCACGAGGCGGCCGGTCAGCCCTTCAACATCGGCTCACCCCGGCAGCTCGGAGAGATCCTGTTCGAGAAGCTCGAGATCCCCGTGATCCGCAAGACGCCCAAGGGCGCGCCCTCGACGGCGGAGGACGTGCTCCAGGAGCTGGCCCGCGAGCACGAGCTGCCGCGGATCATCATGGACTACCGGGCGCTCTCGAAGCTCAAATCGACCTATACGGACAAGCTGCCCGAGCAGATCAATCCGGCGACCGGCCGGATCCACACCTCCTACCACCAGGCAGTGGCTGCCACCGGGCGCCTGTCGTCAACCGATCCGAACCTCCAGAACATCCCCATCCGCAACGACGAGGGCCGCCGCATCCGCCGCGCCTTCGTGGCGCCGGACGGTTTTCGGATCGTGGCTGCGGACTATTCGCAGATCGAGCTGCGGATCATGGCCCATTTGTCCGGAGACGACGGCCTCCGCGAGGCGTTCCGCGAGGGCAAGGACATCCATGCCGCGACGGCCGCCGAGGTCTTCGGCGGCACGCCTGACACCGTCGATCCGGACGACCGGCGCAAGGCCAAGGCCATCAACTTCGGGCTGATCTACGGCATGTCGGCCTTCGGGCTGTCGAAGCAGCTCGAGGTCGAGCGCAAGGAGGCCCAGGCCTATATCGACCTCTACTTCAGCCGCTACCCGGGCGTGAAACAGTACATGGAAGAGACGCGTGAGAAGGCGCGCGCGCAGGGCTACGTCGAGACCGTCTTCGGACGGCGCCTCTACCTCCCGGAGATCAAGAGCCGCAACTTCCAGCGCCGCCAGGGCGCCGAGCGCGCCGCCATCAACGCGCCCATGCAGGGCACCGCCGCCGACATCATCAAGCGCGCGATGCTGGACGTCGACGCGTGGATCCGGAATGGGCGGGAACAGGACGTCCGCATGACGATGCAGGTCCACGATGAGCTCGTCTTCGAGATCGCCGAGGCGAAGGTCGAGGCCTGCAGCGCGGCGATCGCGGGGATCATGCAGGGGGCGGCCGACTTGTCCGTTCCGCTGGTGGTGGAAGCCGATTCCGGCGAGAACTGGGACCAGGCCCATTAGGGGAGTCGGTCCGGCGCTTCTTTTTCGCGCTCAAGCGCGAAAAAACCACCCCGGACACGACCCTTTGTTTTCAGAAGCCTAGAAGCCAGACAACGGTAATCAGTGGTCGGCGCTTCGTTTCCGCGCAAGCGCGAAAAAACCGCCCGCAACACGACCCTTTAGTTTTCAGAAGCGTAGAAGCAAGACAATGGTACTCAGTGGTCGGCGCTTCATTTTCGCGCTCTGCGCGAAAAAACCACCCACGACACGACCCTTTGTTTTCAGAAGCATAGAAGCAAGACAACGGTACTCAGTGGTCGGCGCTTCTTTTCCGCGCGAGCGCGGAAAAACCGCCCACGACACGACCCTTTGTTCTCAGAAGCGTAGAAGCAAGACAACGGTACTCAGTGGCCGGCGCTTCCAATTCGCTCGGGCGCGCGACGACCGCCGGAAACACGAGCCTCTGGTTTTCTCAGACGGAGGGCCTGATCGCCGGCTAGGGCGCCTGCTCAATGTCTGCTTCCGGGGCGTCGTCCCGCCAGCGTCGGAAGGCGCGGTAGGCGACGGGATAGGTACTGAGACCGAGCGGCACGGCGAGGATCGCGCCGCCGACAAGCATCATGACGATCGTCCGGAGGCCGGCATCGACCAGCACCGAGGCGCTGGCGCGGAAGCTACCCGCGCTCTGGATGCTCGCCAACAGGTCCGCGCCGGCCGAGGCGCCGCCCGGGTCCGCGGCGACGGTACTGCCGAGCCAGATCGCGCTCGCGTACCACAGGGGGAGCACTAGCGGATTCGCGAGCAGCGTTGCCGTCACCACGGCGGCAACCGCGTTCGCCCGGACGCAGAAGGCGGTCGCGAGAACGAGAATCGTCCGGAACGGCAGCACCGGCAGGATCGCGAAGGCAACGCCCACGGCCGTTCCCAGCGCAAGCGAATGAGGAGTCCCCTCGAGTGCGCGCAGGCGATGAAGTCCGGCGTCGAGCTGCTTGCGGATCGCTAGCCCCTCGTTGACCGTTGCATGAGGGCCGGACTTTGCGCCGGCAACGCTCGCGCTGATGCGGCGAGGATCCATTCTGTATGTCTGATCACGCTAGTGCTGGATCTCCAGGGCGCCGGCGTCGGCATTTCCGCCGCCGCGCAAGCATCGGTGAACGACTCATGGCCTGTCAAAAGCCGATGGGCCACGCGGAGTGATCGAGCCGGACTCTCAACCTCGCGTCTTGCAGGGACGGCCCGCTCGGGTCGCCCGGGCCGAGCCCGGTTCATGCGCGGGCAGGAGGCCCGTGCCCAGGCAAGCACAGGAGAGTCCCATGTACCTAAAGCCCTTGTTCGCAGCCGCGCTGCTGACCGTTTTCTGCTCGAGCCACGCAGATCCATCACACGATCCGGTTGGAGCGGCAACCCCGCTGGAGCTTGAAGCGCTCGGGCCCATCGTTGACGCGCCCGGCGGTGCCGGCCACGCCGCGGCACTGCTCGCCCTGCAGGAAATCGCGCGGCAGCTGCAGCAGCACCCCGAGCAGGCCCGCAAGCATGTCGATGCCGTGATGAAGCTGAGCCTGCTTCGGCCGGTCGACTACCCGCCGGGTATCCGAATCGTCGAGCCGATCGGCGTCGAGCACCCGTCATCGAAGACCGTGAGCGAGTGCGTTTCTGCGCTGCAGCTGGTGACCCATGCACGAAGCGTCGCGGATGCAATCTGCGCAACCAGCCCGGGGTCCGCATGCGCCGGTGCGCTGGTCAGCGTCGCCGCGGCGGCGACGTCGGCGTTCATTGCCTGCAGTCGAGTGGCGTACGAACTGCAGTAGGTTCGCGATCAGTCCGCGTCCGGCTCTCGGCGGGCGCGGGCCTCGTACTCGGCGAGCTTCTCCTCGTACTGGTCGCTGTAGACGAGGGTGCGATCAGGCAGGCGCATGAGGTAGCGACCGTCATGCGCCGTGTCCTTCCGGTAGTCGTGCTTTTCGCGCAAGGCCCCGTTGACGTGCAAGAACAGCAGATCCGACTTGCGAAACACGCTAGCCGGCCTTCCGGTCCGTGTCGGTCGCCGCGGCGCTCGTCTCGATCCGGATCGGCGGGATTGAGGCACTCGCACCCGGACGATCGAGGTAGCTGACGATGCTGCGGGCTGCCGAACGGCCCTCGAAGACGGCCGTGACGACGAGATCCGCCCCGCGCACGGCGTCGCCGCCGGCGAAGATGGCGTCGTTCGTGGTCTGCATCTGCAAGCGCCCGGCGCCGCCGGTGACGATGCGGCCGTCCTCCTGGAGGTCGATGCCGTGGTCGGCCATCCAGTTCTCCGGGCTCGGACGATAGCCGAAGGCGATGATCACCCGGTCGGCCGGGATGATCGCCTCGTCACCCTCGACCACGCGGAAGACCTTGCGGCGCCGGCGCTGGCTCTCATCCGCGCACATCTTCGCGACACGCACGCCGGTGACCTTCCCGTCGCGGCCCTCGAAGGCGACCGGCGAACGCTCGTAGACGAACTCGACGCCCTCTTCCCGGGCTCGCTTGGACTCCTGGCGCGAGCCGGGCATCGACGCCTCGTCCCGGCGGTAGACGCAGGTGACCGAATCGGCACCGAGGCGGATCGACGTCCGGACGCAGTCCATGGCCGTGTCGCCACCGCCGAGCACGACGACATGCTCGCCGGAGAGGTCGTGGGCCTCCGTGTCGTCGATCCCGAGGACCGAATTCACGTTGTGGATCAGGTAGGGCAGCGCCTTGGTGACGCCTTCGAGCTCCTGGCCCGGCAGCACCGCGTCGACCGGGGTATAGGTGCCCGTGCCGAGAAAGACCGCGTCGTACTCATTCACCAGCTCCTCGAAGGACACGTCGCGCCCTACGTCGACGCCGAGTCGGAACTCGACGCCCATGCCTTCCATGATGTCGCGGCGCCGCTCGACCACGTCCTTGTCGAGCTTGAAGGGCGGAATGCCGAAGGTCAGCAGGCCGCCGATACGCGGGTAGCGGTCGAACACGACGGCGTGCACGCCGTTGCGCGCCAGCACATCCGCGCAGCCGAGGCCCGCGGGTCCCGCGCCGATGATCGCGACGCGGTGTCCGGTCGGGACGACGCGGCTCATGTCCGGGCGCCAGCCCTGCTTGTAGGCCTCGTCGATGATGTAACGCTCAATCGAGCCGATGGTGACGGCGCCGAAGCCATCGTTCAGCGTGCAGGCGCCCTCGCAAAGCCGATCCTGCGGGCAGATGCGGCCGCAGATCTCGGGCAGCGAATTGGTCTGGCTCGCCAGCTCGGCGGCCTTCAGCAGGTTGCCCTGCTCGATCATGGCCAGCCATTGCGGAATGTAGTTTGCGACGGGGCACTCGAACTGACAGTAGGGGTTGCCGCAGTCGAGGCAGCGCGCGGCCTGCCCGGCCGCTTGATGCTCGCTGAAGTCGCCATAGATCTCGTCCATGGTCTTCGCGCGCTCGGCTGCCGGCACCAGCGTTGGCATGCGACGCTCGAGTTCGAGGAACCTTCTCGGATTACGTTGGCTCATGCGGCGCGCGTCAGATTTTCAAGGAGGTCTTCGATCTCGGCCGCCCGCGGCTTCACGAGCCAGAAGAGCGGCAGGTACTCGCGCAGGCGAGACAGCACCTCGCGCGCCCAGGCGCTGTCGGTGCGCTCGACATGCTCACGCACCAGCTCCCGCAGATAGTACACGTGCGCTTCCATCGCCTCGGTGGCGATGCGGTGGATGTCGATCAACTCGTGGTTGTAGAGATCCACGAAGCGGCGCTCGAGGTCGAGCACATAGGCGAAGCCCCCGGTCATGCCGGCGCCGAAGTTCCGACCCGTGCTGCCCAGAACGGCAACGACGCCGTCGGTCATGTACTCGCAGCCGTGGTCGCCGATGCCCTCGACGACCGCGACGGCCCCGGAGTTGCGGACGCCAAAGCGCTCACCCACACGGCCGGCTGCGAACATGCGGCCACCGGTGGCGCCGTAAAGGCACGTGTTGCCGGCGATCGGCGCCTGGTGCGCGTCGAACGACGACTCCGCCGGCGGACGCAGGACGATGGTGCCGCCGTGCATGCCCTTGCCCACGTAATCGTTGCCCTCGCCGACCACCTCGATATCCATGCCCGGCATGCACCACGCCCCGAGGCTCTGGCCGGCACTGCCGGAGAGCTGCAGGCGAAGCGGCGGGTCCAGCGGACGTTCGAGGTCGGCCAGGCGGCCGGCGAGACGTGCGCCGATGGACCGGTCCGAGTTGGTGACGTGGTAGCGGAAGATGCCGGAGCGGCCCTGCTGAATCACGGGCTCGGTCTCCTCCGCGATCCGCGTGGCCAGCTCGCCACGGTCGAGGCGCCGGTTGCGCGGCTCGACGCAGAAGCGCGGCGCGTCCTCGGGCATCTCCGGATAGGCCAGCAGCGGCTCGAGGTCCAGGGCGCGGTGCCGGTCCGTGAGACCTGGCAGGCGCTCGAGATATTCGGGGCGCCCGATGATGTCCTCGATCTTCTCGACGCCGAGGCCCGCGAGCAGCTCGCGCACTTCGTCGGCCACGAACTCGAAGTAGCGGACGACCCGGCCGGGAATGCCGTGGTAGTGGTCCTCGCGCAGGGTCTTGTCCTGCGTGGCGACACCGGTCGCGCAGTTGTTCAGGTGGCAGATCCGCAGGTACTTGCAGCCCAGCGCGACCATCGGGCCGGTACCGAAGCCAAAGCTCTCGGCGCCGAGGGCGGCTGCCTTGATGACGTCGAGGCCGGTCTTCAGGCCACCGTCGACCTGGAGCCGCACGCGACCACGCAGCCCATTGGCGCGCAGCGCCTGCTGAGTCTCGGCAATGCCGAGCTCCCAGGGACCGCCGGCATGCTTGATGCTGGTGAGCGGGCTCGCGCCCGTGCCGCCGTCGTAGCCGGAAATGGTGATCATGTCGGCGTGGGCCTTCGCCACACCGGCGGCGATCGTGCCGACGCCGCGACGGGCGACCAGCTTCACCGAGACCAGCGCCTGCGGGTTAACCTCCTTGAGGTCGTAGATCAGCTGGGCGAGATCCTCGATCGAGTAGATGTCGTGGTGCGGCGGCGGCGAGATCAGGCCAACGCCGGGGCGCGCGTAGCGTAGCCGCGCGATCAGGCCGTCGACCTTGTGCCCCGGCAGCTGACCGCCCTCACCGGGCTTCGCGCCCTGCGCCATCTTGATCTGAATAACCTGCGCGGCGCGGAGGTACGGCGCCGTCACGCCGAAGCGGCCCGAGGCCACCTGGCGGATCTTCGACGCACGCTCGGTCCCATTGCGGGCCGGGTCCTCTCCGCCCTCCCCGGAATTCGAGCGGCCGCCGATGCGGTTCATGGCGATGGCCAGCGACTCGTGGGCCTCCGGCGACAGGGCGCCGAGCGACATGCCGGCGCTCTCGAAGCGCGGCAGGATCGACTCGCGTGCCTCGACCGCATCGACTTCGATCGGATCGTGATCGCTGCGGATCCCCAGGAGATCGCGGATCGCAAGCGGGGCGCGCCCGTTCACCGCATCCCGGTACTCGTCGTAGTCTTCCTGGTAGCCGTCGGTGACGGCCCGCTGGAGGCTCTGGACGACACCGGGGTTCCAGGCGTGGCTCTCGCCGCCTCGGATGAAGCGGTAGACCCCACCGATCGGGGCCGTGCCGGCCATCTCGAGCGCTTCCGCGTGCGCGGCGCGGGCATCGCCCTCGAGCATCGCGAACGTCGCGCCGCTGATGCCGGCATCCGCCGCGCCCTCGAAGCATTTCTCGTAGACGGCATGATCGAGGCCGGTGACCTCGAAGAGACGCGAGCCGAGATAGCTCCACATCGTCGAGATGCCCATCTTCGACATGATCTTGTAGAGGCCGAAGTTGATGCCCTTGCGGAATGCCCGGCCGAGGAGACCGATGTCGCCGCCGGGCGCTTCGAGTTCACCGCGCTCGGCCATGCCGGCGAGGGACTGGTAGGCGAGGTACGGGAACACGGCGGTCGCGCCGCAGCCCAGGAGGCAGGCGATCTGGTGCGGATCCCGCGCCGTAGCAGTGGCGACGACCACGTTGACCTTGCAGCGGATCCCGGCCCGGGCCAGCGCCTGGTGCACGCAGCCCACGCCAAGAAGCGCGTGGACCGGCACGACGCCGCGGTCCGACGGGCGATCGTCGAGGATCAGCAGGTCGGCACCCGCGGCCACGCGGGCCACGGCCGCGCCGGCGATGCGGTCGAGGGACTCCGGCAACGACTCGCCCTCGAGCATCATCAGGCGGACGTGGGCGCTGTACATGCCCAGCGCCTGGGGGGCTTCCAGCTCCCGGAACTTGGCCTCGGACAGCACCGGGGACTCCGAGACGATCCGGCTCGCTTGCCCACCGGCACCGGCGAAGACGTTGCTCTCGGGCCCGAAATTGATTTCGAGGCTCATGACGATCGACTCGCGCAGCGGGTCGATCGGCGGATTCGTCACCTGCGCAAACTGCTGGCGCAGATAGTCGTAGACCGGGCGTCGGCGCTGCGACAGCACCGCGAGCGGCGTGTCGTCGCCCATGGAGCCCACGGCTTCCTTGCCGGCCTCGGCGAGGACACGGAGGACCTGGTGGCGCTCCTCGAAGGACAGCTCGAAGAGCCGCTCAAGGTAGTCGAGCTCGTCACGGGTGAACGGGTCCTCGACCAGCTGCGGCGAGCGCAGCAGCGGCTCGAGGTGATCTGCACGTTCGCGCAGCCAGGACTGGAACGGCGACGACTTCTTCAGCGCATCGTCGATCTCGCGGGTGGTCTCGACGCGGCCCTGCACCGTGTCCACGACGAGCATGTCGCCGGGACCGAGGCGGCCCTTCTCGATGATCTCGGACGCCTCGATCGGCACGACGCCGGCCTCGGAGGCAAGCACGATCCGGCCGCTGGCGCTGATCGCGTAGCGCGCCGGGCGCAAGCCGTTGCGGTCGGCCGCGCAGGCCGCGAGGCGACCATCGGTGATCACGACGCCGGCGGGTCCGTCCCAGGGTTCCATGTTCAACGAGTAGTACTGGTAGAAGGCCCGGAGGTCGGCGTCGATGCCCGGCACGTTCTGCCACGCCGGCGGCATCAGCACCCGCAGCGCCAGGGGCAGCGACAGGCCGCCCTGGACCAGGAATTCGAGCATCTGGTCGAGGCTTGCCGAATCGGACTCGCCCTCGCGGAAGTCCGGCACGATGTCGAGGACGTCGTGGAAGTGGGGCGAGAAGAAACGAGAGGACCGAGCCTTCGCCCAGGCACGGTTGCCCGCGATGGTGTTGATCTCGCCGTTATGGGCCAGCAGGCGGAACGGCTGCGCGAGGCGCCACTGCGGCGTGGTGTTCGTGGAGAAGCGCTGGTGGAAGACGGCGATGGCGGCGGCCATCTCCGGATCGCGCAGGTCCAGGTAGAACTTCGCGAGGTTGGCCGGCAGCGTCAGCCCCTTGTAGCAGACGTTGTGCTGCGAGAGGGAGACGATCGTCAGCTGGTTGTAGCCGTAGCGGCGCTCATAGCGGCGGCGAGCCACGAACAGGCTGCGCTCGGCCTCCGGGTCCTGCAGCTTGGCGGGCGGCGCGAGGAAAACCTGGACGATGCGGGGGCGGGTCGCACCGGCGTGCACACCTAGAATTGCGTCGTCGGTCGGCACATCACGGCGCGCGATCGGCTGCCAGCCGGACTGGGCCAGCTCGGCCTCGAGGCGACCGATGGTGCCCTCCGCCGTA